>JASBSO010000022.1 GCA_030148905.1 Kordiimonadaceae bacterium
GATCGACAGAAGGAAATTATAGCCCGCCATCGAGACGCCGAAAAGGCTCCAGCTTGCCGCATCGCAGCGTACAACCTCGGCGCGTTCGATCCGGGCCAGGAAATCGGCCGCACTGCCCGAGGTATCGGGCAGGCCGGTGCAGGTCTCTGGCCCCGGCCAAAAGCCATATTCAACGCCGCCGTGATAAAAGCCGATCCAGGCGGTGACCTCAAACAGTAGCGCCGCCGCGAGCAGCAGACCCAGATGCGCCGGTCGCCGGGTCAGCGCTGCGATCAGGGCCATCCCAATCACACCGTAATGCGGCCAGCGCTGCCAGTAACACAGCTTGCAAGGCGCGTATCCTGCAGCTTCAAAGCCGTGCGCACCGCCAACAATGGCGAGCGCAGCCAGCCCTGCGAGCAACACCGGATAATCCCGCCATATGCGCGCCGCCACCGTCACAGCACCACCTTGACCATCACAAAGCCACCCACCAGCAACAGGAAAAACAGCGTCATCAACACACCAAGCCGCGCCTCGATAAATCCGCGCATCTGCGGGCCGAAATAGCGCAGCAGGCCCGCCACCAGAAAAAACCGGGGGGCCCGTGCAGGCACGCACATCAGCATGAACACCAAAGGGTTCATCCCCACCAGGCCCGATGCGATGGTGACCACCTTGAACGGCAGCACGGTGATGCCAAAGGCGATGACGATCCAGGGGCCGTAAGCCTTATATTCCTGCGCAAAGGTGGCAAAGGCCTCGCTATAGCCATAGGTATCGATGATCGGCTGCGCCGCGGCTTCAAAGAAAAAGGCACCCATCAGATAGCCCACGCCCGCCCCCAAAATGGACGCCGCCGTGGTAATGAACGCCAGTTTCCAGGCGCGCTCGGGCGTGGCCAGGCACATCGGTGCCAGCAAAACATCGGGCGGCAGCGGAAAAAAGCTTGATTCTGCAAAGGACAGCCCCGCCAGCCAGCGCGGACCATCGGGTCGGCTGACCCGTTCAAGCGCCCAGTTATAAAGACGATTTAGCACAAGCGAGGGTTCCTCCTCCTTCCGCCATAGAGGCTTGCGCGCCCGGGGTCCAGATTTTTCAGGCCCGCTGTGCCCGAATGCGCTTGACGCATCAGGCGGTCTGGCTAATATGCCGCGTCTTGTCACCAAGCGGGTGTGGCGGAATTGGTAGACGCGCGGGATTCAAAATCCCGTTTCCTCTGGAAGTGTGGGTTCGAGTCCCACCACCCGCACCATCCTCATCAAGATGCCAACCTTCTGGCGGGACGCGATGCCATATGAGGGCAAGGCGCGACCGAATCCCGCGTGATATCTACATTTCTTTTCCGACCTCCCTTGAGATGACTTGACCTTGCGCGGGCGATGGTATGGAATTCTGCCTAGTTTTTGGGACCACTGTTCTCATTTGGGGGCGGGGTAGATTTTAGCGAGGGGACAGAACCCATGGATATTTTCCAACTTGAAACCGTTATGCGTTTTTTTCGCGGTGGAGAGCTAACCGACGACGACAAAAATACGCTGTTTCAAGAAACCTTGTTCATGACACTGGCGCGGGCGACCGCAGCCGACACCAATATTGCATCGCTTGAGGTGAAAACCGTACAGGCGATTATGAAACGCGAAGCCGGTGTGGACGTCGAGGCAAAGGATGTGCGCATTGAAGCCATCCAGCACGCATTTGAGACCGCGCCGTTCAACAAACTGCTCGCCAAGGTGCGCCAAAAACTGGACAAACCCGAGCGGGTCCGCATTGCCGATGCGCTGGCTGAGGTGATTTCCGTTGATAACCGCGTTGGCCCCTTTGAGATCGATTTCTTCAATGCGGTGGTCAAGGATCTGGGGCTGGAGCCATCGGATATCAAATTGCCGCCGCACGGCAGCTAAAAGCGCCTTTTTCCCGGCCCGTTTGCAGGAGACCATCACCATGCGTTTTGCCATTGCCGCGCTTGCAACAGCGCTGAGTTTTGCCGCCCCCCCGTCTTATGCCGCGTCCTATGCCGCGGACGAGATTGCCGTTGCGGCCCCCGAAGCTGTAGGGGTGTCTCCTCAGGGTCTGTCGCGCATCAAGCAGCATTTCGAGGGGTATGTGTCTTCGGGGCGGCTGTTGGGCCTGACAACGGCGGTCGCGCGCGGCGGCAAGCTTGTGCATTTTGAAACGTACGGCGCGCGGACAGTTGACCGCGCCAACCCCACCGAAAAAGACACGATTTACCGCATCTATTCGATGACCAAGCCGGTGACCAGTGCCGCATTGATGATGTTGTGGGAAGAGGGCAAGTTTAAGCTCGATGACCCGCTGGCCGACTATATCCCGGCCTTTGCCGACACCAAGGTGTTCGCGGGGATGAACGAAGACGGCAGCATGAAGCTGGTGGATCAGGCGCGCCCCATCACGGTGAAAGACTTGATGATGCACACGGCGGGCATGACCTACGGCGTGTTTTCCGACACACCGGTGGATGCGCTATACCGCGAGGCCAACCCCTTTGACGGTGGTGGCGACCTGGAGGACTTTGTCAATGTACTGGCGGACCTGCCGCTTTTGTTCCAGCCGGGCACGCGCTGGCATTACAGCGTCAGTGTTGACGTACAGGGCCGGTTGATCGAGGTGCTGTCAGGCATGACGCTGGAGGATTTTTTCCGCACCCGTATCTTTGAGCCACTGGGCATGGATGACACGGCCTTTTATGTGCCTGCGGACAAGCTGGACCGGTTTTCGGACATGGTGACCTTTCACCCCGAAACCAAGGAAATGATCCAGTATAATGGCCCCTTTGAGATGGAATATACCACACCGGGCGGCCCCAGCATGAAGTCTGGCGGCGGCGGGCTGGTATCCACCACAGAGGACTATGCGCGCTTTGCCTTGATGCTGGCGGGTGGTGGTGCGCTGAACGGCACGCGGATATTGCAGCCAGAGACGGTTGCTTTGATGACGCAGAACCACTTGCCCCAGGCGGTGATTGCAAACTCCGCCCCCGCCGTGACGGGGGAGTGGGGTTTTGGCCTTGGCTTTGCGGTTATTCTCGACCCCAGCAAATCGGATTCGCCCGCAAGCGTCGGCGAATATAATTGGGGCGGGGCAGCCAACACGGTGTTTTGGGTCGACCCGCAAGAGGATGTTGTGGCGCTGTTGATGACCAATGTGCTGGTGCCGACCAATACCTTTCCGCTGAGAGCGGACATGCGCCGCCTGGTCTACGGCGCGCTGGAGGATGCACGCTAGGGGCGGCATTTGCGGGATAGGCAGCGCCAAAAAGCGGCCAGTCTATCCCGACCGTTCCCGAACAGAAATCCGGACACCTTACTCTCAACACTGCACAGCGCGACACAGGCGCGGGCCTAACCAAAAGAAACCCCGGCGAGACATCATCCGCCGGGGTTTTATAGTTTATCTGACGCGCGGTGCGGTCAGAGAGGGTCATCAGGGAGATTAATTCCCCGAATTTTCCCCGACACTGGCCAGCAGGTCTTCGCGGGCTTTTTCGGCTTTGAGATAGCTGCTCCACTGCGAAATTGCGCGGCGCTGACGGTCAGACTTAGTCAACCGGCGCGCATCGGCCAGCTCTTTTTCCGCATCCTTGAAGCGCTTCAGCTCGATCAGCGAGGAGGCGCGCTGCGTCATATAGGCAACGATCTTCTCGCGGTTTTCATCGACGCCCTCAGCGCGGTAGAGGTCGATCGCCCGCTGCAAGGCATCGGCAGATTCCTCCAGACGGTCCAGCTGGCCGTAGACCTGGCCCACCTGCGCCCACAAGGTTGCGTCTTTTTCTTCCGCCGCGGCTTCCGACAGCGGGTCGACGGCCTTGTCAAATTCAGCCGCCATCATATAGGCCTGACCCAGCGTCTTCAGGTTGCGCGCGTTGCGTTCAACCTTGTCTTCGGCCATGGCCTTTTCCAGCACCCAGGTTGCCTTGATCGGGGCCTGACGGGCGATCAGGATTTGCGCCACATTGACAAGCTGCAGCGGCTTGTCCTCGAAAAAGCCCTGCTTATAGGCGGCTTCCGAGATGGAATAGGAAATTTCCTCCTGATTCAGCTGGCCGTAAATACCGGCAAGCTGTTCCCAATATTGGGGCTTGGGCCAGTTGACCAGCAGCACCAAAAGTGTGTCGCGAACCTTGGTCCATTCTTCCAGTTCAAAATGCGATGACAGCGCAATCTGATACCAGCTTTCCTTGACCTCAACGGTGTCAACCGTCTCGGCCAGTTGAATGGCCCGGTAAATATAGTCCAGCGCCTGACGGTAGTCGTTCAGGGTGTAATGCAGCTGTGCGATATAGTTCAACTGCGATGCGCCAACAAATTCGGGCGCGATCCGCGACTGCCAGTCGTTCACATATTGCAGCGCTTTTTGGTAATCTTCCTGAATGAAGTATAGCTGCGACAGGTTGAAGATGATTCCAACCTCAAGCGGTACCGGGATCGAGTCAGAATATTGCAGGATTTCTTCATAAGCTGCGATCGCCGCAGGGGTATCGTCCTGTTCGAACGCGATCTGCGCCTTGAGCTGCCACACAACCGCGCGCTCATAATTGTTGATGCGGCGGCGCTCCAGCAGTTCGTCCAACTTGATGCTGGCGGCGGCCAGATCCTTCGGCTCGTCAGGCGTGCCGTCGATCAACACCTGCGCTTCTTGAATGCGTTTGTGCACATCCAGCGTGATCGCTTCCACCTTGCGTGTCTTGGCGTCTTTGTACTGGCTTTCATCGTCCTGCGCGGTGGCAGAGCCGGTCGCACCCAGCGCCATAACAACCCCAAGGGCCGTTGCCGTCATCAATTTGGAAACACGCGTCATTGCTTTACTCTCCTCATGCGCGCCGTCAGTCATCCAGCGCAAATGTGAACTTATAGGTAACACCCGAAACCGCCTGCGGCACACCGCCAACCATTTTGGGCTGATATTTAAATCTCTTGGCCGCATCGATGGCCGCCCGCTCGAACACCCGCGAGGGCGCCTGCTCGACAATCTGGATGCTGTCCGGGGCCACCGTGCCGTTGGCACCAACGGTCAGCGATACAATCACATAGCCTTCGATGCCGCGCTGCAGCGCCCGCTGCGGGTAGACCGGTTGCACCCGTACCAGCGGCAAATAGTCGCCGTCGCTGCGACCAACACCGCCAATGGCGGTGCGGTCGTCTACGCTTATGGTCGGCTCGAATGGGGAAATATTGATAGACGTGCCAGGGGCCGGTGCTGTGTCAATCGGCGCAACAGGCAGATCGGGCACGGGCACTGGCTCAGCCTTAATCAACCGGTCTACAGGCCGAACCTCGGGCGGAGGCGGCTGGTCGAACACCGTATCAAATGACAGATATTTCGGCGCCGGGGGCAGGTTGACAAGGTCAAAGGCGACCATGGCCTGCATGGTGAAAAACAGGCCAAAGGTCATCATGGCCGCAAAAAGGGAAGCGGGAATCGTCCGAAACGCAAATCCTTGCATCATCATGGTCCTTTCCGCCCCCCTCATGTCGGCTTCCAGGAACAGGCTATTCCGCCAGCTCAAAGGTGAATTTATAGGTCACGCCGGTCACTTTCTGCGGTGTGCCATTCACGACTTTGGGCTTGTATTTAAACTTTTCGGCGGCCTTTTTTGCCGCGCGGCCGAAATAGCCTTTGGGGTCTTCTTCGATCACGATGATCGAATCGGGCGGAACGGTGCCGTCTTCATTCACGGTCAGTTCCACAATGACATAGCCCTCGATGCCGCGCTGTTGCGCCCGGCGGGGGTATTGCGGCTGTACGCGCACCAGCGGCAGATAGTCACCGTCGGTAAATTCACCCAGATTGGCGGTTGTAATCCCCGCCTGCACCCCGGTGGAGGCCGGGCCGATCGACAGATCAAGCGCATTGGGGTCGGCAATTTCTACGTCGGGCAGGTCAATCTCGGGCGGAGGGGTTTCCACCTCTGGCGGCTTTTCGACCGTCCGTTCGACCTGGCGAATTTCCTGCTCTTCGATGTCCTGCACGAAATCCACCAGCTTGAAGCTGTTGGCTTCGTTGAGGTTCAACTCGTCGCCGAAATCGACCAATTCTTGCATCACCCAAAACAGCCCGAAGGTGACCCCTACGGATAGGGCCAAGGCCGGGATAAAGCGTTTCACCGGGCTGGCATTCTGTTGCAAAAGAATATCCGACATCCACCTTACTCCAATTCGGTCGCGATCGCGACGCGCTCAACGCCAGCATCACGGATAGCGTTGTAAAGCTTCAAAAGAACCGTTGCGTCCGATTCAGCGTCGGGCTGAATGGCGACCGCGCCTTTTGGGTTTTCTGCGTGCAGTTTTTCAACGGTCGTGCGGACCGACTCCAAATCCACCTCGGTCCGGTTGATCCAGATTTCATTGTCGGCGGTCAGGCCGATCAAAATGCTGATATTCTGTTGGGGGATAGCGGACTCGGTTTCCGGCTTCGCCACCTCAATACCGGCTTCTTTCACGAAAACGGCGGTGACAATGAAAAAGATCAACATAATGAACACGATGTCGAGCATCGGGGTCATGTTGATTTCTTCATCGTCTTCTTTCTGCGCGTGATCCCGCATGTGTCTCTCCAATCCGCTTGCCACAGTACGTGCCCAATTGGGCGAGGATGTGGCAATTCTGGGGCCTTGATCTCTGAAAGCCCCGCGCCGCAGCGCGGAGCTTGATGCCAGTTACTTCTTGCGCTCGATCACAACGATCTTGTCGCGGGGAAAGCCGAGCTGCAGCGCCTCGTCATAAATACCGATGACATTGGCGGTCTGACCGCCAGCGGCAACCTGAATGACAACGGGTGCTTCCGGGCGTTCAACGCTTTCGCCTTTGATGATCGACGCCACCGATGCCAGCTCGATATTGCGGCGCTCGAAGGTGATGCGATTGCTCGCATCGATAACGAACGCAATCGGGCGCTTGTCCTCGTCAGGAGGGGGCGGGTTCGATTGGTTCTGCTCTTCGGGCGTGTTGATATCAAGACCGTCTTCTTTGACGAAGGTCGCAGTGACGATGAAGAAAATCAGCATGATGAACACGATGTCGAGCATCGGGGTCATGTTGACTTCGGCTTCGTCTTCCTGTTTTCCGAACTTTTTCATGGATGTCTCCTAATAGGATGGGAGGTGGCGACCAGGACCTAATGGTCCATGGTCAGCGCATCTTCCAATCGTTCGGACTCGCGCTTGGCACGCCGTTCGATATAGGCGGAGAAGAACACGCCCGAAAGCGCGGCCACCATACCAGCCATTGTCGGAATCGTCGCCTTGGAGATGCCGTTTGCCATCCCGCGGGCGTTTGACGATCCCTGGCTTGCCAGAACATCGAACACCTCGATCATGCCGGTCACCGTCCCCAGCAGGCCCACCAGGGGGCAGAGCGCAACCAGGGTTTTGATCATGGTGACCGAACTATCAAGGTTGGCCCTGATTTCAGAAATCATGGCCGTGCGAACCTTGTGGGCATACCAGGACTTGCGCTCGGCGCGCGACTCCCACTGGGCGATGACGGTGTCGCGCTGCTTGCGGTATTCCAGACCGAAATACCACAAGCGTTCGACGATCAAGACCCACATGATGAAGGTCACCAGGAGGATCATGTACAGAACGTCGCCGCCCCGCAATATGAACGCCTGGATCGCGTCAATAGCCTCGTTAAGCGCCAGCATTCCCATGCTCCTTCTCGGCGTGGACCGCAATAATGCCTGCGGCTTGTTCCTCGAGAACATGAATGACTGTCTTGGACGAGCTTGCAACAAAGCTGTGCAACAGCAAGGTTGGGATCGCCACAACCAGACCCAGAACCGTGGTCATCAGCGCGGTCGAAATACCGGCGGCCATCACCGTCGGGTCACCCGCACCAAAGAGCGTGATCGCCTGGAAGGTCTCGATCATACCGGTCACGGTCCCCAGAAGACCAAAGAGCGGAGCCACAGCGGAGATCAGCTTGATGATCGTCAGGAAGCGTTCTAGTGCTGGGGTTTCCTTGAGAATGGCTTCATCAAGTTTCAGCTCGAGCGTTTCAACATCCACCGACCTGTTGTCCTCATAAACCTTGAGGATACGACCCAGCGGATTGTTGGTTTTGGCGTTGCCCGAGTTCTTGATCTGCGACTTCACGCGGCCATTGACGCTGGTGAGGTAGATGAACTGGAACACCGCCAGCAATACACCGGCCGCACCAAGTGCAAGGATCAGGTTCCCGATAGGACCACCTTGTTCGATCCGCTCTTCAATGGTGGCTTTTTGCACCTCAAGCGACAGAAGCTGACCGCGGGTTGGGTCAAGCCCAACAGGCGCCAGGCCCGATGATGCCGACATAAAGGCCGGGATCGCATCGAGGAAGCGGGCAGGCTGGCGGGCCAGTTCTTCAACTGCACCATCGGCTTTCAGGGCATAGAAAATGCCGTCGCCGCCAACCAGGCCAAAGTCGCCGATCCGAACAAGGTCAACGACCTCGGTCGTGCCGTCGATTTTGCGCACTTCGTGCGGAAACAAGACCACTTTTGACGATTCAATCGCTTCCAGCATCATCTGCGCAGGCCAGGCCCGAATTTCGTCAAGCGTTGGCAGGGCAGCGGTGTCTTTGGTTTTGTCGACAAGCGCGTTGATCTCACCCAACCGGTCCGGATGGTCGATCGTCACATGGCTTGAGGTGATCACCGCTTTGGCGTCGCCAGCCGCCTGTTGCAGAACGCCGAAGAGTTCCTGCAGCTGGCCAAGGCGCGTGTTGCGCAGGTCCAGAACGCGGGTGATCTCCGCTTCGTTTTTGCGGCGCTCTTCTTCAAGGCGGGCAGACTCACGCTCAAGACGTGCGGTTTCAGCCTGTTCCTGTTCAAGGAGCTGTTGTTGTTGGTCGCGCTGTTGCAGGAAACGCTGCTCGCGCTCTTTGTGCTGCTCGGTTTCGGTGACGCGGCCTTCGCGTACCTTTTTCAGCAGGGCATCAAGGTCTGCGTCTTGCGCAAATGTTGTTGCCGACAAACCGAGAATAAGACCGGTTGCGGTCGCAATGAGCTTTTTCATCGGTTATTTCCTTTCGGGCGCGAGAATCGGCAATTCGGTCACGTCGCTTTGGACCTGACGATTGGCGATACGGATCATCTGGCGAACCGGTGTGCGGAATTCAGGGCCAAGCTGCTCCCAGGTGCCGGTGCGCTGGTTCCATGCCGCAGTTTCCGATTGGTCGCTCGACTGATAGTAAAAGCCAACGCGGCCAACGCGAACGAAGTTCACCGAGCGCTCATTGTCGTTCAAGCCTTCATAGGCGTTGATGGTCCGACCATATTGCACTTCAGACGAATAGGCTTCGAGCACCAGACGAAAACGCTCTGGGTCGTTGACGTTCGGGTCGTCCATAACAGCCCGCAGAGTGTCGATGCGGTCATTGCGCTCTTGCAATTGGAAGGGCACGTCCTGGTCAACAAATTCCTGAAGGTTGTCGATCATCTCAAGCATCAAGGGCGTGATTTGCCGCTTGATCTCGTCGATCTGACCGATCGATTCGTTGATCTTTGCAATTTCTTCAAGCTGGTTCTGAATCACCTTGCGTTGCTGGGCGTTGTACGCGCGCAGCCCGGCATTGGTTTTCAGAGCCGCTTTATATTCGCCGAAGATCTTTGACGTCTGATCGGCAAGCGAGTCGATGCGCTGCTGCGAAGCTTGCGCAACTTGATTTGCTGCATTGACCTCTTCAACGATCGAATTCACACGCTCTTCCTGTGCAAAAGCAGCAGAAGCGCTGAACATGATCGAGGCAATCGCAGCTGTGGAGACAGCTTTAAGTTTCACTTTCGCCCTATCCATCTTTTTCCCTTGCGGGGGTTTCACACAGCCATGGCAGAGAAGAAAAACATCATCCCAGTGATGGGGATGCCCGACCCGTGCCTGCCAACGGCAGTTCAATTACATCCGGCACAAGATACACGCGCGCCAAATGCGTCCTTAGACAAGAAAATGGTGAAAATACGCATATTCGGCGCCTTGAGCCCAAGGCATCGCTATACGTGTCTTCCCCAGTACCGGTTTCCCGCTCCCTGTCTTTCTCAGTCGGTCGCAACAAAGTCTTGAAGCCTTTGCCACCTTTCCCCAGTCCCCACCGGAATGAGGTGGCTAAGCGGAACCACGGTAAGATCAGATGGCATATGCCAGCAATGATCCCTTTGTTCTGTCCGCGACTCCGAACCGATCCGGGCCCTATAATCCAAGAATCGAATGAGATTCCAAGTGAAAATTTGAAATGCATTCTGCAGAGCACAAAATTATCCATAATTTGAACGATTATTGCTCGAATTCCTGCAGCGCCCACAAGGACTAGAGACGATTTCGCCCGGATAAACGAAAGGCAAATCAAAAGATTTGGCATACGCATTTGTCACATCCCCGATGGCACGGGGTGCCGAATCAACAAGTGATAAGAAGGCGTTCAGGGATCGACGAATTTAGGGGGTTAGGGTCAGGATCGCGGCCGCGACGCTGTCCCAATGATTTTTGCGGCAGGTCTGAAGGGCACCTTCATAGCCCATTTGCCCAACCAGACGCCTGGCCAGGGCAAGCGTGGGTTTGGATATGACGCTTCCGCCGTAATCGCTGCGTTCAACTGACTCGTGACTCTGCAAACTCTGTCCCCAATCTTGTGCGCTGCCGCATGAGAGCGCGGAATGCAAGCACGATAGGAGCAAAATCATAAAAAGAGGTTAATGCAATGGGCCGAAGATGTGGCGGCTCAGCCTAACCAGCAGTCGACAAGTTCGGCCCTGTGCACGCCGCGTACCGCATTGGAGACATAAATTTCGGGTGCGGATTTCAAATCGTCCAGGGTCAGGCTATGCTCTTTTACGGTGCGGGCGCTGTCGGCGAGAAGCGCGGCGCGGGCAACACCCGGCAAAAGGCCATCGCTGATGGGCGGCGTTTTCCAGATATCGCCGTCGCGGATATATAGCGTGTGGATCGCCCCTTCGCACACACAGCCCGCCTCGTTCAAAAATATCACATCGTCAAAGCCTTGCGCCACCGCTTCGGCGTAGAGCTGGTCGTAAAGCGCCCGGTCGGTGGTTTTGTGATACAGCATGGGGTTCTGCGCATCGAGCCGCGGTCTTGCCAACGCCAATCGCCGTATGTGCGGGCTGTCCGTCGCCGGGGTGCTGGTGATGGATGCGCGCCCGTCCATGCCAACCAGCAAGCGCAATTTCAAAAGGCCCTGCGCTTTGATATGGGCGATATGGGCGCTGATTTGGCTGTGTATCGCCCCAAGGTCCAGCGGAACGGCGAAATAATCGGCGCTTTGCATCAGCCGCGCCATGTGGCGGTCGAGCAGGGCAATATCGCCGCCTGGGTCCACGCGCATGGTTTCGATGAGTGCCGGAGGTGTTTGGCGGACAGGCATGCGTGCGAACTGCGCTTTCAGACGCGATTCTGCCAATTCGGAAGGGATGTCACTGTCCGCGACGAGGCCGCTGCCGACCGACAACGACCCGCGCCCTGACGTGTCCAGCATCAGCGTACGGATCGGCACGCTCAGCGCCCAGCCCTGCGGGGTAAACTGCCCGATGGCCCCGCAGTAAACATGGCGGGGCCCGCGTTCCAGATCGTTGATGACCTCCATGGCGCGGATTTTTGGTGCACCGGTTACCGACCCGCACGGAAACACCGCCTGCAACACCGCAGACGGTGCCAGGTCATCTGCGACGGTGGCGTCTATCGTTGAGGTCATTTGCAAAACGCTGGGCAGGCGCTCGACGTCAAACAGGCTCTTAACCGTGACGCTGCCGTCGGCGGCGATCCGGCTGAGATCGTTTCTCAGCAGGTCGACGATCATCAAATTTTCAGCGCGGCATTTGGGGTCGCCTGTCAGCGCGGCAATGTGGGCTTCGTCCTCATTAGCCCAGCGCCCGCGCGGGGCGGTGCCTTTCATCGGCTTGACGGTGATGCGGTTGCCGCGCCGGGCCAAAAACAGCTCGGGCGAGGCCGACAATATCCGGTGCGTGCCGGTGTCGATATAGGCACCGAAGGGGACGGGCTGACTGCGGCGCCACTGGCGGTAAAGCGCCAGTGGATCACCGTGCAAGTGCGCGGCAAAGGGGAAGGTCAGATTGATCTGATAGACATCACCCGCCATGAGATACTCATGAATGGCGGTCGCTTGCCGGGTGTACCAGGCCTCAAGGTCGTCTGGCTCGCTGAGGTCAAGCTGCGCGGGGTAATCATGCCCGTAGGCCGCATCGCGGAGAAGGGATGCAGTGTCTGCCTCGGCCAGCGTGCGGCTGGTTCGGCAGCGCATGCACCATATCAAAGGCGGCGCGTCGGGCTCTCGCCCGCTCAGCAGGTGCGCCAGTTTTGGCTCCAAAACACCCGCCAGTTCATAGGCGAAAAACCCCGCGATCCAATCGCCAGCCTGAACCGCAGCATCAAGCGCGGCGAGCGCGGCCGGAACATCTGCGGCTCTGCGGGCAACAATAAGGTCGTCTGGGTCGGTGTATAGCCGCGCGCCGCCGCCCGGTCGGCTGTCATCGAGCAAGATCAGTGGCGGGCGGCGCAGGTCGGCAGTCATATAGCCCGGGCGGGTTTAGCCCCCATATCCCACAACAAGCGCGGCAACGGAGGCCACCAGCAGGCTGAGCCAGGTAAATAGCGTGCCAAACATCCGCCAAAATGGCACCGATCCATCGGTAAAGCCCAGGCCGTAACCGTGCATATAGCGTGCAACCGTGAATGTAGCGGCCAGGCCAACCACCAGAAGATACCCCGCCTGCATATATTCAAGCGCGGCCAACAGAACTAGCATGGTGGGGGCATATTCGGTAAAATTGCCCTGCGCCCGGACGGCGCGAAACAGCATGCTGTCCTCTGCGCCCGCGCCGAGGTTCAGCTGTTCCTGGCGGCGAAAGCGCACCACATTGAACGACAAAATAACAAGCAACAGGCCAAGAAATCCGGCGGTGATCAGTGTAACGGTCATGATTTTCCCCCATGAGGTGACGGGCGCGTTTTGGCCCGTTCTGTCTTGAGCCTTGCACCATTTGGCATGGACGGTAAGGTTTGAAAAGAGACAAGGTCAAGAAAAAGCCGAGCCATGCTGCGCGAACCCCTGAGCGAATGGAATCTTTACCACAAATGCGTGCTGGCTTTGCTGGTGGCCATTGTGCTGTCAGCCATTGTCAAAGCCGTGACGGCGATTGAGGGCGGGGCTTATGATGTGCGCGCATCCGTCATGGTAGCGGCCCCCGCAGAAGCCTTATGGCCGTGGATCATCATGCCGGAAAACCGCGTGCGCTGGGAAGCCGAATTGATCGATACAGGCGCGCTGCAGCGCACCGCAGATCAGGTCGAATCGACCCGCCTGCTGTTCTGGCGCACACGCGGCGAGCGGTGGAACGCTTTGGAAATCACCACAGAGATCGCCCCGGGGCTTTTGTACCGCACCTATCAGGAAAGCGACCGCGACACCCGGTCCACCGTCATCCGGCTGGAGCCCCAGGGCGCATGCGCGACGCAGATCACGCTGTCGAATACCATAAGGCACACGGCGTACCGGGACCGGTTTTGGTCGTTTTTGAACAGCGCCCGCGCCGAAGAGCGGCTGGACGCCAGCGCGCGTGCGCTCGAACGCTGGGCGGGCCAGCTAGGCGGGTGCGACCCTGATCCTAAGTCACTTCAAAGTCGGTGAATTCCCACTCGGACAGGGTTTCGACAACCGACAGAAATTTGTTTTCTGCCGCCACCACCGCTTCGTCTTCGCTGTCGGCGGTGACGTCGGTCACCCAGTAGAAATCCCCTTCTTTCAGCGATGCTTTCAGGGTCACATGCATTTGCGCCATGCTGGCCTCCTGGTCTGATCGCGGCGCAGGTCAGATGCCGCGCCCAATCAGTTCTTTCATGATCTCGGATGTTCCGCCGTATATGCGCTGGACCCGCGCGTCAACGAAATGATGCGCAATTTCATATTCCGACATAAACCCATAGCCACCGTGCAGCTGCAGACAGGTGTCAACAATGCGGCCCTGCATTTCGCTGCACCACAGCTTGGCCATGGCCCCGCCCTCGGCATCAAGCTCTTTATTGATCAGTCGCTCCAGGCATTGATCGACAAAGGCCCAGCCGACGGCCAATTGGGTTTTCATGTCGGCCATTTGAAAGCGGGTGTTTTGGAAATTCATCACCGGGCGGCCAAAGGCCTGGCGCTCCTTGACATAGTCAACGGTAATGTCAAAGGCGCGCTGCGCTCCGGCCATGGCGATGATGCCGATGGACAGACGCTCTTGCGGCAGCTCCTGCATCAAATACATAAAACCGGCATTTTCCTGGCCAATCAGATTCGCCTCTGGTACCCGCACATCGTCAAAAAACAACTCGGACGTATCGGAGCTGTGCTGGCCGATTTTGTCGAGGTTCCGCCCGCGGCGAAAACCGTCGCGGTCGGCTTCGACAATGATCAAACTGGTGCCTCTGGCGCCTTCCTTGGGGTCGGTTTTGGCGACAACAATCACAAAGTCGCAATTCTGACCGTTGGAAATGAACGTCTTCGACCCGTTGATGATGAAATCACTGCCGTCGCGTTTGGCGGTGGTCCGAACCGCTTGCAGGTCCGAGCCGGTGCCCGGTTCGGTCATGGCGATGGCCCCGATCATTTCGCCGGTGGCCATTTTCGGCAAAATCCGCGCCTTGATGTCATCAGAGCCGTAATTCAGCAGATAGGGCGCGACGATGTCGGAATGGACCGCGAGCGCCGCGCCACCCGCGCGGTTATAGGTCTGTTCCTCATTGATGACACAGTTCAAGCGGTAATCGCCGCCAACGCCGCCATATTCCTCGGGCAGCTGGGGGCACAGCAAACCCGCTTCGCCCAGTTTGTTCCAAAAGTCGCGCGGAACTTTGCCGGCCTTGTTCCATGCGTCGGCATGCGGTGTTGCCTCGGCTTGAAAAAAGCGACGGACCTGATCTCTGAAAATATGATGTTCTTCACTGTAAACGGCGCGCTTGGCGAGCATGGCATCATCCCTCTTTCCATTGATTGAGGCCATGCTGGCCCGACACAAAACGCGGGTCAACAATAATAGACTGGTGCGTCCAGATTTCGCAGAGGTCTAGCTGTTGCGGCGGGCGTTCCGATACGCCCGAATTTCCACATTCAGCGTGCGCTGCAAGCTTTGCCGGTCCAAATGCACCTGATTCAGGTCTTCGGTCAGGCGGGCGCGCTGTTCGCGCGTCATATACTGCGCCAGCCGGGTCGAGCGATTGTCCATACAGGTCAGCCAGGTATCGACCTTGTCGGAATAGCTGATCACGGCCTCGCGGGCCTGGCGCATTTGTTCGGGCGTTGCCGTTTCGCCGCTTGGAACCTGCGGAATATCCAAGGGGGGTTCACCGCAATCCGCCGCCAGGGCAGGCGACGACAAGGCGGCAGCGAGGGCGAACACTTTCACCATATTTTTTATCATCGCACCATCTCCACTCTAAACTATAGCGCCTTTATCTCAGGATTTTGACGATTTTTTGGCTGCCGGTTTTTTTGCGGGCGCCTTTTTCGCTGCGGGCTTGGCCGCTGGCTTTTTTGCTGCGGATGGTTTCGCCGCTGGTTTTTTTGCCGGTGCCTTTTTGGCTGCCGGTGTCTTGGCGGGGGCCTTTTTCGCTGCGGGCTTTTCCGCCGCAGGGTTCGCATCGGCGGCGTCCCCGGCGCTAGTCCCGGCCGCATCTGGCGCATTCTCAGCGGCTGCCTGACTGGCTTGTTGGGCCTGTTGCATCGCGCGGCGGCGGGCGTCTTCTTCGGCCTTGGCCTGTTCGGGGAACAGCTGGCGGTAGACCGCCCACACGCGTGCGTTCAGGTCAGAGATTGCATTGGCAAGCGCTTGCAGATTATAGCCGACGCCTCGGTAATAATAGATGCGCGATTCAGGGTTGAAGGCCCGGTAGATACAGTCTTCCTTCACCGCGCCGCCTTCAGAATTGCTGAGCTGGGCGGGGTTGCCGACGAAATCAAAAACCACCTTTTCGCCCTTGGTGCGGGCGATCCAGTCTTCCATGCGCTCGTCGCTGCGCTCCCACAATTCGGTCATGCGGCGGTCATTCAGAACGTGCTTTTCGGGCAGGCCCAAGGCCTTGCGCAGCGCCTCGCCGCGGGCCCGTGCCCGCGCACGGCTGGGCCAGATCAGCGCCGCCATCTGCGACACCGGCATCAACACGACCTGCCCGGCATATAAAATCCCCTGCCCGTGACGGGCCTGCGCGGCCTGATTGAAAATATCAAAGCTTGCAACCGTATGGTCGCAGAGGTTCCGCAACTCGTGAATGTAAATGGCCAGCGTGTTCTTATCCATGTCCTACTCCGAACGGGGCGGAAGGCCGCCCCCAATCATTGGTGGGGTTGCTCATCCCAAATATATTGTCAGAAATCCCCGTATTCCCTCGCTGATCTAGCATAAGCCCAAGGGTGCTGAAAAGCCCCAAAACGCCGACTATTGCAGCTGGTTGCGGATGGTGGTGATCCAGCGGGCAACGCGGTCATGGTGGTCTGCGGAACTGCTGGACCCAAGCGGGCGGCGGCTGAAGATGCTGATCCGCGTTCGCTCTTCGGTGCCGAGAGCGAATTCGCCCTGCGGAACAGCCTCAAGGCGCACGGTGACAACATCGGCCAGCGGGCTGGCCGGTTGGCGTTCGACAAAGTCAAACTGGCTGCCCGCATAATCAACAAGCGCCAGGCGCAACAGCGGGTTTTGCCGCTCCAGGCTGGCGACGACGCGGCGGGCGTCGATAAGCGAGGCTGACAAAATTTCAGCGGGGCCGTCGGGCGTGGCCAGCGGGCACATGGCGGGGTCGCACAGCAAATACCCGGCGTCAGCGGGCTGGTAATCCAGCGTGTCAAAATTGACCGCTTCCAGCGCACCGCCCTCGCTGCCAAACAGTGTTTCGCCGCCGCCAAGCGAGACAAAAGCATAGAGCGCCACCCCGCCAACAACCACAAGGGCCGACAGGCCAAGGGTAAGGGCGCGGAGACGCTCAAGCATGGGTCACCCAGCCCGTTTAACCGAGAACGCTGCCCAGTTGCATGGCAAGGCTCATGTCGCCCTCGACCTTCAATTTGCCGGTCATGAAGGCCATTTGCGGGTTGAGATTGCCCGAAATCATCGACTGGAAGTCTTCATAGGAAACCTTCACGGTGCAATCGGCATCACCGCCGGAATTGTCGACAACCGGCGGTGTTTGCGTGCCGTCGATGCGGATATTGCCGTCGTCGCCGAAGTCAAACTTAATGACAGCCTTGATCGGGGAGTTGTCGCCAACCCGGTCTTTGATGCCATTGGTAATCTCTTCAAGTGTCATGAGGGTCTCCTGATCAAATTATGTGCGCATAATGACAAGCTGAGGGCAGAAATCAATCGGTCAGTCTCACTGTCTAGGGTCCTGCCCCTAGGTGTTTGGTTTCTTGTCTTTCTTTTTGACCGCATCTTTGAGCGCATCCAGCGCACCGCCAAGGCCTTTTTCCCGGGCTTGGTCTTCCAGGCTTTTCAATTCGTCCTTGGCCTGGTTCTTAAATGCATCCAATTCTTCCTTGGCAAGCTGTTCCACGCCAAGTTCGGCAATGGCGCGGGCAATTTGTGGCCGCATGACGGCCAGCACATGGCGGGCAATTTCGCGTGGGGCCATGCCTTGCTCGTCGGTGCCAAGATCGGTCAGGGTAAAGCTTTGCAGCGATACAGACTTT
>JASBSO010000046.1 GCA_030148905.1 Kordiimonadaceae bacterium
TTGATGGCACCGAGGCCACTGACTTTTTTGGTGATATTTTCGGGCTTGCCCTTCACGCGGATATGGCCAACCCCCTTGAGATAAGCCTCAACCGACTGGCTGGCATAAACCGACACATCGCCCGCGCCCTTCAGGTCGACCTCAACCGACGCACACTCGAGTTTATCGGCATCGACATTGCCTGCGCCCTTGAGGTCGATGTCGAGGGCATCGCAGCTGCCCTCGAAATCAAAGTCGCCCGCGCCGCGCACATCCAGACGGAAATTCCCTCCAGAAAAGCCCGTCACATCCGCGTCGACCCCGCCAAACACGGTCAACTCTTCCAGGCTCGGCACATTGAGTGTCGCGGTCACGTCGATATCGTCGCAGTAATCGTCGCGGTGATTGCGCGGCATGTCGATGTCAAGCGTGTCGCCCGACACGGTGGTGGACACGTCGTTGATGCCGCCCTCGCGCGCGGCAATGGTCACCGACAGCGGCGCGCCAACAACAATATTCAGGTCCATGCCGCCGCGGATCGATACTTTGGTAAAATCGGCAACGTCGCGCACCTGGGTGGCGATGGGGCCGTCCGACAGTTCATCGTCGCACGAGGTAAAGCTGATATCGACGCCGCGGTGATTGTCTATATCATAGCCACCCAGACCCTGGGCAATGCCGGCGGCGACCAAGATGGCGGTCAGCGCGCCGCCAAAGATGACATGGCGCGGAAAATTATCCGATGAAAAGGGAGATTTAGGCATAGGTTTTCCTCACTGTTGTGCGCATTCTGCGATGCGCTTTATATCGACCTGATACATATACCTTTCGACCTAATCCGTCAATATCGGCCCACCGCAAACGGGGATCAGCCGGGCGCGGCGACATCTCGTTTCGTCGCAGGATCAAACGGTTCGTCGCATTCGCGTTTTTTTCTTGCGCCTCTGCACGCACAGCCGCACAGTTGGGGCTGAATTCACGGGGGAGACGCGTTTGACGCATCAGGCAGACATTATTGAGTTTTCGCCGCACGCACGCTCGGCGCCCCGTCAGGTGGTGTTTGACCGCACCGAACTTCAACAGATTCTCAATATTTATGGCCGCAAGGTTGCCGCGGGCGAATGGCGCGACTATGCGCTGGATTTTGAACGCGATTTTGCCTGTTTTTCTGCCTTCAAACGCGCCAGCGAAGCCCCGATTTACCGCATCATCAAAGAACCCAAACTCAAAACCCGCCAGGGGGCATGGCGCATCCTTGGGGCCAATGGGCAAACCCTGAAACGCGGGCACAGCCTGACCGCGCTTTTAAAACTATTTGACGATTGAGCGCGAACCTCCGCGCCGCCTGACTTAAGGGAGAGTTTCCATGCTTGCCAGCCAACACGTCCTGCTCGCCGTCGCCCTCATGATTGTCTACAGCCTGGCGATCAGCCTGCATCTGGTGCGCAAGCGCGTGGGCGGCGTGCGGGCCGGACGCGCCAAAATGAAGCGCTTTGTCGCCAACGCCACGCAAGACGGCCTGCCCGACGACATGATTGTCGCCGCCCGGCATTACGGCAACACGTTCGAGCAGCCAACGCTGTTTTATGCGCTGTGTCTTGCCATTGTGGTGGGGGATGCGGTCGATATGACCTATGCCTATCTGGCATATGGCTATGTTGTCGCCCGGCTGGTGCACGGGGTCATCCATCTGGGTTATAACAATGTCAATCACCGGTTTTTGGCCTTTGCCGCGGGCTATGCGCTGCTGATCGTGATGACCGTGCGCTTTATTGCCGGGCTGATCTAGACACCGGCGAAAGCCGTCCACACATATGCCTTTATAAACTATATAAAATAACCGACAGGGGAGGCCGTCATGGCGCTATACCGACTTGGGGGCATTGCCGCACTGTTTGAGGCGGCTGTTTATATCTTTGGATTTGTTGTTTTTCTGGGTGTGCTCGGCGGCACGGGCCTAGACACCGACGCGGCCAGGCTGGCTTATCTTGCCGAGACAAAAGCCCTGACCCAATTTGCCAATATTATCATTTATGTCGCCTTTGGCGCCGCACTTGTGGTGCTGGTCACGGCGCTGCATACGCGCCTACAAGCGGCGTCGCCCGCACTTTCCAAGGTGGCGGCCGCCTTTGGCGTCATCTGGGCCGGGATCGTTATCACATCGGGCATGGTTGCCAATATCGGCATTGATATGGTTTTGACGGCAAGCGAAGCCAGCACCGAGCGCGCGATGGCCATCTGGCAATCCACCACCGTGGTTCAGGAAGGCCTTGGCGGCGGGGTTGAGGTAGTTGGCGGGCTGTGGTTGCTGCTTCTTAGCATTGCAGGCTGGCGCGGGGCGCAGCTTTCAAAGGGCCTGCACGCGCTTGGTATGGTGATCGGCGCCTGTGGGGTCCTGACGCTGATCCCCGCCATAAGCGAGATTGGCGCCGCCGTTTTCGGGCTTGGCCAAATTCTGTGGTTCCTGTGGGTTGGTGTGGCGCTTCTGCGCATTCCAGATATCCCCCAAGCCGCGTAGACCCCCACCGCTGATAGTCAATAGCGCGCCTTGCTAGCGGGGCGCGATCACCGGCCATTTGATATAGCGCTGACCGCCCGCGGTCGGTGCGGGCAGATACCCGGCGCGGATGTTCAGCTGGATCGATGGCACAATCAGCCGCGGCGGGCCAAGCTGGGCGTTGCGCGCTTCGCGCATGGCGACAAACGCATCCTCGGACACGCCGTCGCGCACATGGATGTTCTCTGCACGGTGCTGGGCCACGCTGTGCATGCACTGGGGTGCGCGACCTTTGGGATAGTCATGGCATAGATACAGCCTGGTGTCGGGCGGATAGGCCAGCAGTGTTTGAATGGACCGATAGAGCGCCCTGGCATCGCCGCCTGGAAAATCGGTGCGGGCACTGCCCAGGTCCGGCGCGAACAGCGTATCGCCAACAAAAATACTGCCCTCGAAGGCAAAGGCGCAGTCGGCCGGTGTGTGGCCCGGTGCGGCAATCACCACGCCGTCAAAGCGGCCAACAGCCACCGTGTCGCCGGGGGCAAGCACCCGGTCGAACACCCGCACATCCGTCTCAACGGTGTATACCGCGCTGAAATGCGCCTGCACCGCCTCGACCCCCGCGCCGATGGCAATCTCGCCGCCGCATTCGGCCTTCAACCACGGCGCGGCGCTGACATGGTCGGCGTGGATATGCGTTTCCAAAATCCAATCAAGCCTCAGGCCTTTCTCGGCGATCCGGTCGCGAATCGGGCGCACCGGGGCAAGGTCGCACTGCCCCGTTGGCAGGTCGAACCCCATCACCGGGTCAATGACCGCCGCCGCGCCCGCCGCCTCGTCGGCCAGCAGATACGAAAACGTCCCCGTCACGGGGTCAAAAAACTCTTCAACAGTCAGCGACGCTGCCATGGCGGGGCCTTTCTTGTGGGGTGGTCAACCCGCTTGACATTACATTCATTTTTATGAATATTCAAGTTTATGAATATAGAAGATTTAAAACCTCACGCCGAAGACGCAACCAAGCTGTTGCGCTCCATCGCGCATCCCACGCGACTGCTCGTTCTGTGCGCCCTGAAAGACGGCCCCGTGTCGGTTGGTGCCCTGCAGGACACGCTGGGCATCGATCAGGTGCCGCTGAGCCAGCAACTGATGAAGCTGCGCGCCGAGGGGATTGTCGAGGGGCAGCGGCGCGGCAACCAAATCTTCTATGCCATCGCGCGGCCCGACATTTTGCAGATCATGCAAAGCCTGCAGGAGGTTGTGTGCGGGCCTGCGGTGGCCGCGCAACAGAAAGGACAAACCCATGCCGCTTGATACCATCACTCCCACCCGCGCCCGTGCTTTGGTCGACGCCGGCCAGGCCGTGCTTGTTGATATTCGCCCCGCTGACGAACGGGCGCGCGTTTCGATTGCCGGTGCGCTCTGCGCCCCGGTGGACGCACAGCCGCTGATGACCCAGGAAGCGCTCGGCGACCGCACGCCGATCTTTTTCTGCCGCTCGGGCAACCGCACCGCGGTGCACAGCGACCAACTACATGCGCTGGCGCCCAAGGGCCTGACGCTGGACGGCGGCATCACCGCGTGGGAGGCCGCAGGCGGGCCCGTCATACGCAACCGCCGCGCGCCGATTGAAATCATGCGGCAGGTGCAAATCACCGCCGGTGTGCTGATCCTGTCGGGTGTCGGTCTTGCCCTGACAGTGCGCCCGGAATTTCTGTATCTCGCCGCCTTTGTCGGTGCGGGCCTGACCTTTGCCGGCGTCACCGGCAGCTGCGCCATGGCGCGCATGCTCGCCTGGATGCCGTGGAACCGCAATCAGGCCGCTTAAGAGCAGATTGGCAGCGGTGCGCGCTCAAAATTGTATGAAAAAACTGGTGCCGCTGGAGAGAATTGAACTCTCGACCTCACCCTTACCAAGGGTGCGCTCTACCACTGAGCTACAGCGGCCCGAAGGCTGTCGGTGCCGCGCCGCATAGCGCCCGCGCCGAAGTGAGCGCTCTGTTGCCACAGCCCCCCGGGCATTTCAAGCCAAAAACCGACTTTTGCGCGCATCATGTGGCTTGAACGCCGTCAAGCGGCGGCGTATCAATCGAGCCATGACTGAAAAACCCCCGCAAAAAGGCACCCGCACCGGCGACGCCAAAGCCAAATCGGACGACAAGGCCGCACGCCTTGCCGCCGC
This sequence comes from Kordiimonadaceae bacterium, assembly GCA_030148905.1. Taxonomy (GTDB): domain Bacteria; phylum Pseudomonadota; class Alphaproteobacteria; order Sphingomonadales; family Kordiimonadaceae; genus JASBSO01. Next base: position 4,659 of record JASBSO010000046.1, read on the forward strand.
CTTGCGCGACAATCTGCGCCGCCGCAAAGACCAGGCCCGCGGGCAGGCGGGCACAAAAGAGACCAAGACATAACGCACAGCCGCGCTTGGGGCTTGCCTCGCACAGGCGGCTGGTCTTAAATCGGCGCACCGGTTCAGCAGCAGGGGGACACACCGCATGGCCATCATGTCAGACAAATGGATTCGCAGCCAAGCCCAGGAAAACGGCATGATCGAACCCTTTGTCGAAGGTCAGGTTCGCAAGGGCAATATCAGCTACGGGCTGTCATCCTATGGCTATGACGCCCGCGTCGCGCCCGAGTTTAAAATCTTCACCAATGTCGACAGCGCCGTTGTCGACCCGAAGGATTTTTCCTCCGCCAGCTTTGTCGACCGCGAAACCGATGTGTGCATCATCCCGCCCAACAGTTTTGCATTGGCGCGCACGGTGGAATATTTCCGCGTGCCCGAAGACGTGCTGGTGATCTGCCTGGGCAAATCGACCTATGCGCGCTGCGGGATCATCGTCAATGTCACGCCGCTGGAGCCCGGCTGGGAGGGCCATGTGACGCTGGAATTTTCCAACACCACGCCGCTGCCCGCCAAAATTTATGCGGGCGAAGGCGCGTGCCAGTTCCTGTTTTTGCAGGGCAACGAGCCGTGCGAGGTGTCGTATAAAATGCGCGCGGGCAAATATCAGGGCCAGCGCGGGGTCACCCTGCCCAAGCTGTAAGTGGTGGCTGGGCCGTCCCTGACCTCACCCGTCGCATTTCCGCGTCCGCCGCAAAATCGCCGCACCCGCGCCGCGCGCGTGCCCGAAAGCCGCGTGCATTCTGCGCCCAGCTGCGCTATGCGAGGCACAAACGGGTGGTGATATGGAAAAACTGGTTATCAGAGGCGGCAAAACCCTCAGCGGAACGGTTCCGATTTCGGGGGCCAAAAACTCTGCGCTGAAGTTGATGTGCGCGGCGCTGCTGTCGTCCGAACGCCTGACGATTGAAAATCTGCCGCGCCTGGCCGACATCACCACGCTTGGCGACCTTTTGAACTATATGGGCGTTGGTCTGGCCTTCAAGGGCGGCAAGGGCGGCGGCCATTATGGCCGGTCGCTGACGCTGGATGCGCGCGAGATCAACGACACCGTCGCGCCTTATGATTTTGTCCGCAAAATGCGCGCCTCTATCCTGGTGCTGGG
>JASBSO010000047.1 GCA_030148905.1 Kordiimonadaceae bacterium
GTGCAATCCGATGTTCGTCAAGCTAAGCAGGTGCGCAGCCAACGCATGCTGGAAATTCGCCAGGCCGAGAGGGTTGCCCGCGAACAGGTGTTGAGTGCGTTTAATCAATACCGCGCAGCGCGTGCCCAAATTGCATCACAAAATGCAGCGGTCCGGGCCAATGAGATTGCCCTTGACGGTGTTCGGCAGGAAGCACAGGTCGGCTCCCGCACCACGCTGGATGTCTTGGACGCCGAGCAGGAATTGCTGGATAGCCGCGTCAACCTTGTGACTGCGCAGCGCGATGAAACGGTTGCCGCCTATACGCTGCTCGCTGCGATGGGCCAGTTGACGGCGCGAAAATTAGACCTGAACGTCGAACTTTATGATCCTGAAGAGAATTATAACAAGGTTCGCAACAAGCTTATCGGCTTCTGAGGCAATCACTGACAATTTAATTTTCTATCCAAGGGAGCTTCGGCTCCCTTTTTCTGTTGGGGCGTGTTGCGCAAAGTCAACATTGCCCCTGTGCATGCCCGGATTGGCGAATTGCGCGCACCGCTAAGTTTATGTTTTATTGACAGGCTTTGGGGAGCCTTGTACCTCTTTGAAGGTAAGGGGTTTTTAGGACACTGGGTTTATGGCCGATAGTGAAGGGGATGACGAACCGACCATGGAGGAAATCCTGGCGTCGATCCGCCGGATTATCTCGGATGAGTCGGAGCAAGAGGCCGCTGACCCTGTAGAGGATGACACCGCTTCTGATCTTGAGGATGATGAGGACGACATCGCCGAGGATCTGGAGGAAGAAATCCAGGACTTTTTGTCGGAAGAGTCTGAGCCAGAGCCGGAACCTGAGCCCGAGCTGGAACCTGCACCTGATCCAGAACCCGAGCCGGAGCCAGAACCCGAGCCCGAGCCGGAGCCAGAACCAGAACCCGAGCCGGAACCCGACGATCTTGACGACGACGAAGACGAGCTTGTCCTCACCGAGGTGGCCGCGCACCGCGATCCGATCGTCTCGGCCGCGCCCGAACAGGAAGTGGCCAGCAGCTTCTCGCACCTGACCGATTTGATGGTGTCCGGCTATGACGGTGCGGACAACACGCTGGAGGCTTTGGTGCGCGAATTGTTGAAGCCGATGCTGCGCCAGTGGCTCGACCAAAACCTGCCGCATATTGTCCGCGACGCGGTCGAACGCGAAGTGGCGCGGATTTCCCGCAGGAAATAGCCCGCCCGCCACCGATAATCTGCAATCCGGCCTTGCCCCGATGTGGGCACTAGGGCATTGTGCCGCGTCATTTCACCCCTGAGATTTAGCTGACGGTCATGGATAAAACCTACACACCCGAGACAATTGAGTCGCGCTGGTATGCGCATTGGGAAGAAACGGGCGCTTTTGCCCCGTCGGGCGACACAAGCGCCGATCCATATGTGGTGATGATGCCGCCGCCCAATGTCACGGGTAGCCTGCATATGGGCCATGCGCTGGACAATACCCTGCAAGATGTTTTGGTCCGGTTCGAGCGCCTGCGCGGCAAGGATGTGCTATGGCAGCCGGGCACCGACCATGCCGGCATCGCCACGCAAATGGTTGTCGAGCGCCAGCTGGACGAACAAGGCATCGACCGCCGCGATATCGGCCGTGAGGCCTTTGTCGACCGGGTCTGGGAGTGGAAGGCGGACTCTGGCGGCAAAATCACCCAACAGCTGCGTAAACTTGGTGCATCCTGCGATTGGTCGCGCGAAGCCTTTACCATGGACGCTAAGCGCAGCACGGCGGTGACCAAAAAATTTGTCGCGCTGCATAAAAAGGGGCTGATTACCCGGGCGCAGCGGTTGGTGAACTGGGACCCCAAGCTGAAAACCGCCATTTCTGATCTTGAAGTCGAACAGCGCGAGGTAGACGGCCATTACTGGCACTTCCGCTATCCGATCGAAGGCGAAGACGGGCGCTTTATCACCATTGCCACCACGCGGCCCGAAACCATGCTGGGCGACAGTGCCGTTGCCGTGCACCCGGATGACGCGCGCTACACAGACCTGGTGGGCCGCCAAGTGCGGTTGCCCATCGTTGACCGGCTCATTCCGATTGTTGCCGATGACTATGCCGACCCAGAGCAAGGCTCTGGCGCGGTGAAAATCACCCCGGCGCACGACTTTAATGACTTTGAGGTCGGCAAGCGCCACGATCTGGAGCTGATCAACATTCTTGACGATAGTGCTGCAATCAATATGAACGCGCCCGCAGCCTATCAGGGGCTGGACCGGTTTGATGCGCGCAAAAAAGTGGTCGCCGAAATGGAAGCGCTTGGCCTGCTGGACAAGGTGGAGCCCACGCGCCACGCCGTGCCTTACGGCGACCGCGGCGGTGTGGTGATCGAGCCCTGGCTGACCGATCAGTGGTATGTCGATGCCGAAACGCTGGCGCAACCCGCGATCAAGGCGGTCGAAGACGGCAAGGTCAAATTTGTCCCGAAAAACTGGGAGAAAACCTATTTTGAATGGATGCGCAACATCCAGCCTTGGTGCGTGTCGCGCCAGCTGTGGTGGGGGCACCAAATTCCGGCATGGTATGCACCCGACGGCACGGTCTATGTCGAGGAAACCGAGGAGGAGGCCCTGGCCGCCGCGCGCGCTCAGCACGGCGACAATGTGACGCTGACGCGCGACCCCGATGTGCTCGATACCTGGTTTTCCAGCGCCATGTGGCCTTATTCGACCCTCGGCTGGCCCGAGGAAACCGAGGCGCTCAAGCGCTATTATCCAGGGTCAACGCTGGTCACCGGCTTTGATATCATCTTTTTCTGGGTCGCAAGGATGATGATGTCGGGCATGGAGTTTATGGGCGATGTGCCGTTTAAAACGGTGTATATCCACGCGCTTGTCCGCGACGAGCACGGCGCCAAAATGTCCAAATCCAAGGGCAATGTGATCGACCCGCTGGACTTCATTGGCACCTACGGGGCTGACGCGCTGCGGTTCACGCTTGCCGCGATGGAGGCGCAGGGCCGCGACATCAAACTCAGCGAAAAACGCGTTGAGGGTTACCGCAACTTTGGCACAAAACTTTGGAATGCCACCCGCTTTTGCCTGATGAACGGCGTATCGGGCATGTCCGGGCGCACCGCCCCAGAGGCCACATTGCCGGTCAGCCGGTGGATCCTGTCCGAGGCCGATACCGCCACCAAGCGCTTAACCGCAGCGCTGGAGGCCTTCCGCTTTAACGAGGCCGCAGACACCATTTATCACTTTGTTTGGGGCACGTTCTGCGATTGGTATATCGAGCTGGTCAAACCCATCCTGTTTGATGGAACGCCCGAGGCCAAGGCCGAGGTTCAGGCCGTAACAGGCACCGTGCTGGACCGTATTTTGGTGCTTTTGCACCCGTTCATGCCGTTTATTACCGAAGAATTGTGGCACGCAACGCAGGCGGACCGCCCACACGACCTCATTCATGCAGACTGGCCAGTGCCCGCCGCAGAGGATCATGCCGTGCCGCAGATCAACGCGGTGATTGCGTTGATTTCAGCCATCCGGTCAGCCCGAACCGAAACCAACATCCCTGCGGGCGCCAAGGTTACGCTTTTGGTGCTGGA
>JASBSO010000050.1 GCA_030148905.1 Kordiimonadaceae bacterium
TGGCTTTGCCGCCTTTCCCTTGCCCCGGCGTGCGGGCGGGATTGCCACGCTCTTTATCGGCTATGAAGACTTCGCCGCGCAGCCCGCCCTGGTGCGTAAAATCAATCTGGCGACCCAAAGCGCCTTCACCAAGCGTCAGCAGGGGCTTGGCTGGCTATACGGCATTCTTGTCGGCATTTTGGTGGCGGTGCTGTGCTATAATCTGACGCTGTACGCGGTCCTTGGGTACCGGTTCCAGCTGTATTATTGCATCATGTCTTTTGGCTTTCTGGTCTATACGCTCAGTTGGCCGGGGTTTCTCTTATATTTGTTGCCGGGGCTGGAGATGGCCGCCTTGACCCGCACGGCCTTCATTGCGGCCGGTGTCGGGGTGTCAACGGGGGTGTTTTTCTTCCTGCGCTTTGTCGAGCGGGGTCTGTTTACACGCCTATGGGTGCGTCTGGCCGAGGCCCTGGCGGGGGCTGCCATTGTCACCGCCATTTTGTCGGCCTTTGCGCCTGCGACCCTCGCCGGTGTTTTGGATCTTATCTATAATTTTACCCTGCTTTTGCTGGCGGCTGTTGCCATTGGTCTGATCCTGTGGGCAGCGATCAAAGGCAGCCGTGCCGTCTGGTTTTTTGTGGCGGCATCGGGGTTTTTGGTCACTGGCGGGGTGATGAAAATTGCCAGCGCCACCGGGTTTGCCGCACGGCAGGACCTGAACGACACCGGCGTCTTTATCGGCATGGCGATGGAGGCACTCATTCTCTCCATCGGTGTTGCCGACCGGATTCGCCAATTGCGCGACGAGCGCAATAACGCCATGCAAATTCAGCAGCGCCTGGCCTTTGAAGCGGGCACCGACCAGTTGACCGGGCTGACCAACCGGCGCGGGCTGGCCCAAAGGGTTGAAGGATGTGTCGGCCCTGCGCCGCGCGATGTTGGGCTTTTGCTGCTTGATATTGACCATTTCAAGCAGATCAATGACACCTACGGCCACCCGGTTGGCGACAAGGTTCTGGCCAAAATCGGCGAAACGCTAACCGAGATCAGCCGAACGTCGGACGTCACAGCGCGGGTCGGCGGCGAGGAATTTTTGGTCTTTGTTCCAGATGCATATGCCGAAGAACTGCCCCATATTGGCGAGCGCATCCGGCGGTCGGTGCGCGCATTGACCTTTGCAGACATCCCAGAGGGCATTTCGGTGTCGGTAGGCACTGCTTTTATGGCTGGGATGCGGGCCTCAGATTATGAAAGCCTGTATCAGCGTGCCGATGCGGCGCTGTACCGGGCCAAAGCCGGTGGCCGGAACCGGGTTGAGGCGAGCCCGGCAGAGATGTCTCAAAACTCTGCCGCCACATCAAACGAAACGAGCCCTCCGTCCGCAGGGTGATGCAAGGTCACATGCTCGGCGTGCAGCAGCAGGCGCGGGGCCGCGCTTTGGCTCGCAGGTGTGCCGTAAAGGCGGTCACCAAGAATAGGATGCCCAAGGCTGAGCATATGCACCCGCAGTTGGTGCGAGCGCCCGGTCACCGGCGTCAGTGCCACGCGCGTTGTATCGTCTTGCGCGTCCAACACCTGCCAGTGCGTGACAGCATGTTTGCCCAGTTCCGGGTCGACCATCTGTTTGGGCCGGTTCGGCCAGTCACAGCGCAGCGGTGCGTTGACCGCGCCGGCCTTTGGATGGACATGCCCCCACACCACCGCGACATAGCGCTTTTGAATGTTGCGGCGCTCGAACTGTTTGCCCAGATGCGCCTGTGCCTTAGGGGTTTTCGCCAGCACGATCAGCCCCGAGGTTTCCATGTCCAGCCGGTGGACGATGCGGGCGTCGGCGCAGTGTGCTTTGGCGCGGGCTTCAATGCAGTCGGACAGGTGCGCCCCGCGTCCCGGTACTGACAAAAGCCCCGATGGCTTGTTGAGCACCAGAAGCTGATCATCTTCAAAAATGATATTCAACCAGGGCTCAACCGGCGGGGTATAGGTGCCGGGGGCAAGGCTGTGGCGCGCCTCACTTGTCGTTTTCAAGCTCATCCTCAAGCGCGTCGAACAGGTCTTCTTCCTCGCTGTCGGTCTCGCAGCGGCCATCGCAAATGGCAAACCGACGCTGTTGGAAATAGGCCGACCGCGCAAACACATAGGGATCGGTTTCTTCATAAAGCTGCTGGATCGTGGTGTGCAGCCGCGAGCGGGTGTCAATGCTGTCAACACCAACCTGAATGGCAACCAAGCCCTCAACATCCAGCGCATCAAGCCCGATTTGTGCCGGGTCGGCAAAGGCCGAGATCACCAGCCCAGTCGTGTCGCGAATGTTGGAGGGACCGAAAAACGGCAGCACCATATAGGGCCCGTCGCCAATGCCCCACACCCCCAGCGTCTGGCCAAAATCCTCAGTGGTGCGCGGAATGCCAAACTCCCCCGCCAAATTGACCAGCCCGCCAATGCCCAGGGTGGAGTTGATCAAAAACCGGCCCAGCGTTGTCCCCGCATCGCCAATCTTGCCTTGCAGCAGTTCATTGGCAAAGGTCAGCGGTTCGCGCAGGTTCAGGACCACATTGCTGACCTTTTCGCGCACGCCGCCGGGCACAACGGCGCGGTAGCCCTCGATAAACGGGCCGATGGCATTTTGGTCAATCGCCTGGTTGACGTCAAACACACCCCGGTTCCAACCCTCCCACGGATCGCGCGGATCGGTCGCGCCGCCCGGTGTTGCACAGGCCGTAATCAGCAGGATCAAGCCGGCAAGGCATAGGGCTTTCATCATACGCAGTGAGGGCAGGGTCGCGGTCATGGGGGGAACTCGTTCAGAACAGAAAATGCGCGCGACTATGGCACGCACGTGGTAAGATTGCAATTCAGACAAATCTGCATGCGCTCGCGACGTTGGGGCTGCGCAGATAGTGACTTTACATTCATAAAGAAATCTTTATATAAGCTGCCAAATCCTGATTTTGGGCAGACTGACAATGTTGACAACGCTAACAGCCTTGCGTGCCGCCGCAGAAGAAACGCGGCTAAGATTGATTTTGCTGCTTGCGCGCGGCGAGATGACGGTTGGCGAATTGGCGGATTGTGTCAACCAAAGCCAGCCGCGGGTGTCGCGGCATCTCAAGCTGTTGGTCGATGCCGGATTACTGACCCGGCTTCAAGAAGGCACACAGGTTTTTTACCGGCTTGCCACCAGCGGCCCTGTGCGGTGGATCATCGATGGGATCACCACCCGGGACGGCGAGCAGGACTTTGCCGATGATCAGGCGCGCCGCGCGTCGATCCTTGCGGCCCGTCAGGACCGCGCCCGCGCATATTTTGAAACCCATGCTGCCACCTGGAACCACGAGCGCGCCAATCTTGTCGACGCCGCGCAGATCGAACGCGTGCTTGTTGACCTTGCCGCTGCCGGGCCGGAGGATAGCCTGCTGGATATCGGGACGGGGACAGGCCGGATTATCGAGCTGTTTGGGCCGTTTGTCGCTTCGGCCCTGGGGGTGGATCAATCGCGCGAGATGCTGGCCATTGCGCGCGTCGCGCTTGGCGGCAGCCAGTTTGCCCATTGCAGCGTGCGGCAGGGCGATATGTATGCCCTGCCGCTTGAAGACAGCGCGATGACCCTGATTACCCTGCATCAGGTGTTGCATTTTGCCGAAAATCCGCAGGCCGTCATCACCGAAGCCGCCCGCGTTCTGGCTCCCGGTGGGCGTTTGCTGGTTGTGGACTATCTGCCCCACAACCGCGAGCAATTGCGCAGCGATCATGCGCACCGCCGCCTCGGTTTCGCGGACGGGGAAATACGTGGCTATGCCCGCGCTGCTGGTCTTGTTCTTCACCACAGTGTCACGGTTGAGGGCGGCGATTTGCCCGTTGGCCTGTGGCGCTTTGCCGATAAGGATTGATGCTTATGTCTTCGCTTTTGCCCGATCCTATCCCCAGCATTGCTGAGGATTGCCGCATCAGTTTTGAATTTTTCCCGCCCAAGACCGAGAAGATGGAAACCCAGCTGTGGGATACGGTGGAAACGCTCGCCCCCCTAAAGCCCAGCTTTGTGTCGGTCACTTACGGCGCGGGCGGGTCAACGCGCGAGCGTACGCACCGATTGGTACGCAAAATGATCACCGACAAAGGGCTGACGGCGGCGGCGCATCTGACCTGCGTTGGCGCATCGCGCAGGGACATTGACGACGTTGTTGATGGATACCACGCGGCGGGCGTTCGCCATATTGTGGCGCTGCGCGGTGATCCGCCCGAAGGCGAGGCGGACTATACCCCGCATGCCGGTGGCTATCGCAATGCGGCTGACCTTGTTGCGGGTATTCGCAGCCGCTATGACGATATGGAAATCTCGGTCGCGGCCTATCCCGAACGCCACCCGATGAGCCCGTCGCTGGTGGCGGACCTGGATAATCTCAAGGCGAAAATCGACGCCGGGGCCAACCGGGCGATCACGCAGTTTTTCTTTAATGTGGACGATTATTTCCGGTTTCGCGACCACTGCGACAGCTACGGCATTCATGTCCCCATTGTGCCGGGCATCCTGCCGGTGTCGAACTTTGCCAGCCTCAAGCGCTTTGCTGCGCTTTCGGGCGCAACGGTGCCAACGTGGCTCGGCCATTTGTTTGAAGGGCTTGACGCGCGCCCGTCAACGCGGCAGTTGATCGCCGCCTCGGTCGCTATCCGCCAGGTTGAGGCGCTCTATGCCGACGGTGTACGAGATTTTCACTTTTATACGCTAAACCGGGCGGAACTGAGCTACGCCATTTGCCATATGCTGGGCCGTAGGCCAGAGGAGAGCAGCCATGACTGATCGGATGCGTCAGCTCGAAGTGCGCGCGGCGGAGGCAATTTTGGTGCTGGACGGGGCGATGGGCACCATGATCCAGCGCGAAGGGTTGGTTGAGGCCGATTTTCGCGGCGAGCGCTTTGGCGGATGGAATCAGGACCTCAAGGGCAATAACGACCTGCTGTCGGTCACAAGGCCCGATGTGATTGGCAATATCCACCGTGCGT
>JASBSO010000055.1 GCA_030148905.1 Kordiimonadaceae bacterium
CGTCTTCGGGCCATCCCTCGCCGACGCCTGTGGGGGGCGGCAGTAACCCCGCAATATGGGGTTGAGAATCGATGAAATAGAGCGGTTCTTTTGGTGCACGCCCCAAGGGGGAAAGCCGCTGATAATCGCCAATCAAGGCCGCCAACAGCACTGTCATGCCAGACAGCGGCAGGACAAAGGGCGCCATAAACACCGCAAAGTCTAAAAAAGAATCGGGTGGATAGGGGACGACAGGCGTTGCCTTCAAAACTTCGATTTCCACTGTCATCAAAATGAGGACCGCCGCCATTGTCGCCAACCCCGCGAGGCTGGCCTGAACCCACCCAAGCGCGAACCGACGCAGGGCTGCGAATATGACCAGCGACTGGACGATCAACAGAGTGGAGACGGTCCAGAACATCAGGAAGCGTCGGGCAACCGAGAAGGCATCACTGTCAAAGGCACCCGCGGTCGATAAAGCTGTTGCCAAAGCCAGGCTCGCCAGTAGCGGAAAGGCGATCTTTGTCGCCGTTGACAGGATCAGCACCCCGCCGACAGGCCGTGCAAATGACGGATTAGCACTGAACATTGGCGGCGGGGGCATCACCCAGCCAGGCCCGCCCGACGCGACGCGACATCTCGCGACACAGTCAGACATTTGGCGACAATCATGTGGGTACCGGTAGCGTTCATATCTAGCTTGGGCCGCTCATCTGTATCAACCAAGGTTTTGTCTTATGAAGTTTCAGCTTTGTTATTTGATATGCCTGCTCGTCGCGGGCAACCTTTTCCCGTCGCCGACATTTGCCAACCCTCTTGAGGCTGCCCAGCCAGCCGCAGGCTCGGGACAGTTTGACCATGAATACGCCGTGACCGGAAAACGGATCAAGGTGCATTACCACCAGCCCAAGACATTCACTCCCGCTTCGTCCATTGTCATGGTGATGCCGGGCGGTGGCCGCAACGGCGACACCTACCGTGACACCTGGATTGAAAAATCCGAGCAATACGGCGTTCTTGTTCTGTCGCCGTCCTTCGACGAGGCACAGTTTCCAAGCTTCATTCCCTACAACCTGGCGGGGTTGATTGACGCGAGCGCCGACCCGCGCACGCTCAAAAAAGTGCAGTTGAACCCCGACAGCCAAAGCTGGCTTTTTGCCCACATCGAGGCGATTTTCGATGCTGCCGTCAAACGCTTTGGATCGACCCAGCAACACTATGACCTGTTTGGTCACTCGGCGGGCGGTCAGATCGTCCACCGCATGGCGCTTTTCGCACCGACAATGCGGGTCCATCGGGCGCTTGCCGCGAATTCAGGCTGGTACACCATGCCCGAGACCGAAACCGCCTTTCCATACGGCCTAAAGAACGCTGGTCTTGCCGACGGACACCTGCGAACCGCATTCGCCCGGCCCCTGACGATATTTCTGGGCGCATTGGACAATGCCAGTGAACGCCGCGGCCATCTGCGCCGCACTCCGGAAACCGTTGCCCAAGGGCCGCACCGTTTGGCGCGCGGGCAGAGCTTTTATGCAGCAGGCCAAAAGCTTTCAGACGAGATGGGCACCGCTTTGAACTGGTCGCTCCATGTTGTGCCCGGTGTCGGCCATGACTACAGATTGATGGGACAGCGCGCCGCCGATTATCTGTACGGCACGAATATCCCTGAAAAGCAGCAATGACCATCCGGCGCTGTTGGGGGTCGCCTGCATCCCCGGCAGCGCCGCGGCATGCCAGCGCTAGTCCTTGGTGACCTCGATGGTCAGGAATTCGGATGTGAAATCCTGACCGGCGGCCGCCATCTCGGCCAGAATCGCCAGAAACTCTGCATCCTGATGCAGCTTGGTTTCCGCCTCAGCAAAGGCGATGAAGTTTGGCAATTCCCAATAGAGGAACACCTCGCCGGCCCGCTCGGCGGCGAAGGTCGCGCGGAACACCCGCAGCCTTGCAGGGATATTGAGCCGCTCGGCAACCTTTTTCAGCCGATCCATGCGGTCCAAAAAGCCGTCCAGGTCGCCGTTCACATCGACGCTGATCACATCCATCACCGGCCGTGTCTGATCGGTGGCGTGCACAGGCACAAGGCCAAGAGATAACACTGAAAAAGCGAGAGCAATAAAATATGAGTTCATGGGGTGACCTGCTTTCATCATGGTGCCCAACCAGTCATATGGCCGGTCAAGTCTACAGGCTGATATGCCTGGCCGTATATATCTGAGTGTGTTTTCTGCTCGACAGATTTTCATTATTTTGGTATTTTGCGAAATAACGAAAAAGAAGCCTGATGCAAGACGTCTTTCAAGCCCTGGCCTCGCCCGTGCGGCGCGCCATTATCAAAATGCTTCGGTCCCGGGACATGACAGCGGGGGACATCGCCGACGCACTGACCATCAGCAAGCCCACCCTGTCGGGTCATTTCAATGTGCTGAAAGCCGCCAATCTGGTGCACCAGCGCCGCGAAGGCACCACCATCATTTACGGCCTGAATACAAGCGTGATGGAGGACTTACTGGCGGATTTTTTGGACCTGATGGGCAAGGAAGACGCGCGTGGGCAAGAGGAGATACAGCCATGATTTCCAGACTATCGATCATCTTTATGGCGCTCAGCCTTGCACTGGCGCTGTATGGATGGATAAGCACGCCAGCGGATGTTCAAATCGCCATTCAATTTGCCGCAGACGGCACGCCGCAGAAATATACCAACCCCTGGCCAGGGTTTTTCATCATTCCGGCGATACAGGCCGGCGTGATGGTGCTGTTGTGGGGGTTTCGCTTTGTCGAGCCGCGCCGCGCCAACCTTGAAGCCTCGCGCGAAGGGGTGCGCCCGATGATCACCGCCACGCATGGGCTGATTACGTTCACGCAGTTAATGATTGTACTGGCGGGCAAGGGCTGGGTGACCCTGTCGGCGCATTGGAGCATCGCCGCAGCCGGTGTGCTGTTCGTAGTGCTGGGCAATTATATGCCGAAAATTCGGTCCAATTTCCTTGCCGGTATCCGCACCCCGTGGACGCTCTCCAGCGATGTGGTGTGGCAGAAAACCCACCGCTTTGGCGGCATCATTTTCATGCTGGCCGGGCTTGCCACCTTTGCTGGCGCCGTACTGGATTTTGGTGCAAATCCGCTCATCGTCATGCTGGTGAGTGTGGGCGTGGCGGCCCTCGCCCCCGTGGCCTATAGCTATATGGTCTGGCGGCAGGAAAGCGAGAGCTAGACGCGCGACCTGAATGTCAAATGTCGGCCCCAGTGCGCCGCAAAGCCTGCCGCGGCAAACACCGCCCCGCCCTGAACCACGCGAAAAATGAACAGCGACAAATCCGTGCTCTGCATCAGGCGGACGGCAACCGGCAGGCTGAGTATAACGGCAATGCAAACGGCACAACCGAGCCCCGCGCGGCTATACGGTACTAAAAGGCCAAGGCCAAAGCGCAGCACACCGCCAAAGCACAAAGCGCTCACCGCCGAAAACCATAGATACATCCACCGGGGTGAAAAGTCGCTCAGTCCGCCCTCCATGCTCAAGCGCCACGCAGACGGGCCAACAAGCGCCGCATCCACCCACGCAAACATCAACGGCGACAGCAGCCCCACAGCCAATATCAGGGCAAGCCGCCAAAGCGATATACCAAGCCCCAGCGCAGCCAGATGCGGCACAGAAGCAAAAACCTGCCGCCAAAGCCATAGTCGCGCGCTTAGCGGGGTGTGGGCAGCCTGCTCATGGTAACGCTCCATAAGGTCACCCAAAATCGCCGCACCTAAATCACCGGGCACAAGGACGGTGACCGCCCGTGTGAGGATATTGGGCAGTGGCGAAGGTGCGGTCATGTCGCAGCGGGCCATAGGTCGGTGTCACTGAGCAGTGCGCCAAGCGCATCCAAAGATTTATGCAGCTGTGCTCTGCCTTCCTGCGTTACGGATACGTAACGCTTTGCCCGCCCGCCGCGTTCGGCCGTGGCCTCGCCCATGCGCGCAATCACCAGGCCTTTGCCCTCAAGCCGGGCGAGCGTGGTATAGAGTGCCCCCACGCTGGTTTTCCGCCCGGTGCGGGTTTCGATCTCGCGGGCGATGGTCGTCCCGTAGGCACCCTCGCCCAGCCGGAGAGCGGCGGCGATGACAATCATCTCAAATTCACCAAGCGCTCTTGACGACACGTATTATGCCTTTCATATTTATTCTACTAAATAGAATATATGGGAGACGCGGCTATGCCAAGCCGAATATTGCTGAGATTGTCTCATGTTATGCTGGTGCTGGCTATGGTCAGTTTGGGTGCTCTTGGAGAGGCGCATCCGCCTGTCTCGATTCCTGACCCGGCGCTGGAACGTGCGCTGCGGGCCGAACTTGGCGTAGAGCAAGACGCGCTAACCCA
>JASBSO010000056.1 GCA_030148905.1 Kordiimonadaceae bacterium
ACGTGTCCGAACAAGTCGAGCAGGAGCAGGCCCTGCGCGAGGCCCGGATTGAAGTCGAGGCCCATGCCCAACGTGCCAAGCTGGCGACGGCTGCCCGGTATCGCCGGTATTGTGCTGACCATCGGCATGGCGGTCGACGCCAATGTGCTGGTGTTTGAGCGCGTGCGCGAAGAACAGCGCCAGGGCAAAAAGCCGTTCACCGCGCTTGAGCAGGGCTATGCCCAGGCCTTTTCGACGATTTTGGATGCCAACATCACCACCTTCATTGCGGCGGCGATCCTTTACACACTGGGCTCTGGCCCGGTGCAGGGTTTTGCCGTGACGCTGGCGATTGGTATTCTGACCTCGATGTTCACGGCGATTGTCGTATCGCGGATGATTTTGGCGCTGTGGTTACAGCGCGCCAAGCCCGCGCGGCTGCCAATTTAAAGGGATAAGGTCATGTTGTTACGTCTGGTTCCCGAAAATACGCATGTCAAATTCCTCAGTGCACGCTATGTGGCTGCTGTTGTCTCGGCGTTGTTGATGGTCGCCTCGCTGGGGCTGTTTTTTAGCCTCGATCTCAATTACGGCATCGATTTCAAGGGCGGCATTTCCATCGAAATCGGCACCGAAGGGCCGGTGCCGATCGGCGAGGTGCGGTCCACCCTGTCGGGTTTGAATTTGGGCGATGTGTCGGTGCAGGAATTTGGTGCGCCGACCGAAGCGCTGATCTCTATCGAACGCCAATCGGGCGGTGAAGAGGCGCAGGCCGCCGCCATGGCGGCGGTACGCGAGGCACTCAGCACCTCGATCGAGGGGATTTCCTTCCGGCAGGAAAACAGCGTCGGGCCGCAAATTTCTGCCGAGTTGAAGCAAACCGGCGCGCTGGCTGTTACTATCGCGGTGCTGGCGGTGCTGATCTATATCTGGCTTCGGTTCGAGTGGCAGTTCGGCCTCGGGGCGGTGATCGCGCTGGTGCACGATGTGGTGCTGACCGTTGGCTTTTTTGCCATCACCCAGCTTGAATTCAACCTGTCGATTATCGCCGCGATTTTGACCATTGTCGGCTATAGCCTGAATGACACGGTGGTGGTGTATGACCGGGTGCGCGAAAATATTCGCCGCTTTCGCAAAATGGACTTTACCGAACTGCTCGATACATCGCTGAACCAAACCCTGTCGCGCACCGTGATGACCTCGATCACCACCCTGATCGCGCTGGTGGCGCTTTATGTCTTTGGCGGCGAGGTTATTCGCGGCTTTACCGCGGCGATGATCTGGGGCGTGTTGGTGGGGACCTACAGCTCGATCTTTGTGGCGGCACCGGTGTTGACCTTCTTTCCGGTCAAGCGCGAGGCGTTTTACGCGGTGGAGGAAAAAGACGACCCAACGGTGGACAAATCCCGCCCCGGCAACCCGTTTGAGTCGATGTAGGCGTGGCCGAGGCCCCCAAACACCGGCGCGAGTCTATCGTCTTTGAGCCTGAATTGGCGCAAGGCTCGCTGCTGGTTGAAGGCTACGGGCAGGGATATTTCCGCGTCGCCGGGCGGCGCATCGCATCGGCGATCTATCTGGAGGCCCGCGTTGTGCGCGAATTGGATGCCGCAACGCTCGAGGATTTGGGCGATTTCGACCCCCAAACATGGTTTGGCGACACGCCGCCTGAAATCGTCTTTCTTGGCACGGGCGCGCGCATGGACATGGCACCCAAGGCCCTGC
Source organism: Kordiimonadaceae bacterium (assembly GCA_030148905.1). Lineage (GTDB taxonomy): Bacteria > Pseudomonadota > Alphaproteobacteria > Sphingomonadales > Kordiimonadaceae > JASBSO01. The sequence continues at coordinate 1,702 of JASBSO010000056.1, forward strand.
GCGAAAAATTTGGCGCGCTTGGTGTGGCGCTAGAGCCTATGGACACGGGCGCTGCTGCCCGCACCTATAATGTGCTCTTGATCGAAGGGCGGCGCGTTGCCGCCTTGATGCTGCCAAACACTTGATCCCCCGACGTTTTCACCTCATCGTGCGATAAGCCGTTTGTCGCGCCAGCTCTGCATTTGGTCGATCCGTGCTATGATGGCCCGCAGCAGTGCGGCATGAATGGTTCTGCAAGACCGGCTCGAAGACCGGCAGCGAGGACCAGTATGCAGACACTAGCGTTTAAAATTGCGACAAAAAAAGACTTGGAGACCTTCATGTTCCATGTGCGTACCGCAACCAAGCCTGGCCGCCACGCCGCCCTTGCGGCGCTGGCGAGCCTTTTTCTGGTGGCGTGCGGCACCAGCACGGGGGCGCTGATTGCGCAGTCGACCGACGAGTCCAGCGATGAGGATGGCGGCCGGATTGTGATTGAACGCAAGGGCAGCAAGACCTCCAAGGTACAAAAGCGCACCAAACATATCGTGGTGGATGGGCGCGACCGCCCGGTCGAGATTGAGATCGACCCAAACACCGTGCACCTGAAGGTGCACAAAGAGGCAAGCCGCGCCGAACGCCGTATTCGCAAATCCCTGGAGCGGGTCACCGAACAATTGGCGCGCACCGACAATGAAGTTGCCCGCGAGGTGTTGGAGGAAACGCGTGAGTCGCTGATCGAGGCGCTGGAAAGCGTAAAGGAATCGCAGTTGCGGTTTCGCACCGGTCGTGCTGAGCGCGACCATGATAGTGAAGGCTTTGAATGGCTGAACTCAGAAGAACGCTTAGAAGTCCTGCGCGAAGCCATGGAGCAGGTGGCCGAACAGTCGGTCGAACTGCAAGAGATGGAAGCCGAAATCCAGGAAGAACTGGCTGAGGCGCGCAAGGAGCTGGAGGAAGAGCTGGCCGAACTGGGCGATTTCGACCTTGAAATCTCCCCCTCGGGCGAGGTGGAGCGGTTCCGCTTTCGCTTTGGCCGCGAGGCTTCGAGGGCGCTGGAGCGCGCCGAGCGCGAACAGCTGCGGGCGCTACGCCGCGCCGAGGAGGAATTAAAACGTGCGCGCGAACGCCTCGAACGCCGCCTGGAAAAAGAATTGCGTAAAGACCGGCGCGACGACAGGCGCGACGATGACGATGATGAGGACGACGATGATCCCTACGAGCGGCTTTAGCCGCGCCCCGCTACAACCATCGTTTAGCCGGGGGTGGTTTTTCTTGGCGAGATCAAAGCTTTATGTCAGTCTAAAGCGTCTATAGGGGAATCTCATGCGGTTTCGGCCCTTGGTTATCAGTTCTGCAGTTTTGCTTTCGGCAACCGGCGTTGCCGGAGACACGCAGGACTTTGCCCCGCTTGATGCGCTTGGCGCTGTTATTCACGAGATTGCAGATGGCCCTGCGCCTGCTGCAGACCCGGTCGACCTTATGGCACCGTCGCACGATGGCTGCCCCGATAGCCGCGCTGCCGAAAGTGCACGTCTGACGCCGCCCCCGCTGTTGACCGATTGGGACGAGGTCGACGCCATTGTCGGCGAAGCGCGGTCGGTGCTGGATGTCGATGTGCCCGCTGCTATCGCCAATATTGAAACGTTGGCCCAGGCGGTGCCTGTGCTGAGCGACGATGACATCGAGTCCAACCGCGCGTTGGCGGCAGACCTGGAAGAAACCCGCATCAGCCAGTTGGAAGTGCGTGCATTGATGAGCATGGCACGCGAGCGCACGCGCGCGACCCTGGTTGAAGTTGCGGCCTTAAAGGCGCGCACCTTTGGCGGGGCGGACAATATGGTCTTGATCGACGATGTTGCCGGTGTGTTGCGTGACCCGGAATTGATGCTGGGTGGGCAGCTCAGCGACAGCCGTTAAGCTCTCATCGTCCTTCAGTGCTTCTCGCGCACAACGGACCCGCTGCAGACCTGCATGCGGGTTTTTTCATGCGGTTTTTCTAAATGGCAATTTTCAGGGCAGGCTGAAGGCTGCGGTGCGGCTCAGTCGCCCTTGACCTTGACATAGGCACCGGGGGCGTCCTCGATCACATCCAGCTTGCCGTCACCGGGCTGGCGTGCGGTTACCTTTTTGCCTGATTGCGGCTTCAGCCAGGCCAGCCAGTCGGGCCACCAGCTTCCTGCGTGCTCGGTCGCTTTGGCGACAAAATCGTCGTAGCTGTCATGGTCGCCGTCATAAGTCCAGTGCTGATATTTCTTGGCGTCGGGCGGGTTGACCACCCCGGCAATATGCCCCGACCCCGCCAGCATGAAGCGCACCGGCCCGCTGAAATGGGTGCGCATTTTATAGACCGACTGCGGCGGGGCGATATGGTCTTCGCGGCCCGCCTGGATATAGGTTGGCGTCTTCACCAGGCTCAGGTCGATCGGGGTCCCATCCAGCGTAATCGCGCCCGGTTCCACCAATTTGTTGTCGCGGTACATGTCGCGCAAATAGGTATTGTGCAGCGCGCGCGGCATGTTGGTGCTGTCGCAGTTCCAATACAACAGGTCAAAGGCCATTGGCTCGCGACCCATCAGGTAATTGTTCACCACATAGCTCCAGATCAAATCATTGGAGCGCAGCATATTAAAGGTCAGCGCCATGGCGCGCTTGTCCAGATAGCCTTTATCGGCCATCAGGCTGTCGATCATTGCGATTTGCTTGTCGTCGGTAAACAGCGCCAGGTCGCCGGCTTCGGAAAAATCGACCTGCGCGGTGAAAAAGGTGGCCGATTTGATCTGCTCGGCCTCGCCGCGGGCATGCAGCAGGGCCAGCACGGCGGCAAGCGCGGTCCCTGCAACGCAGTACCCAATCACATGCATATCGGGGCTGCCGGTGGCGGCTTTCACCGCACCGAAAGCTTCCAGATACCCCTCGCGGACATAATCATCCAGTGTCACATCGCGGTAGCGGCTGTCGGGGTTCACCCAGGAGACGATAAACACGGTAAAGCCCTGCGCCACCGCCCAGCGGACAAAGCTTTTCTCTGCCGACAGGTCCAAAATATAATATTTATTGATCCACGGCGGAAAGATCACCAGCGGTGTCTCATAAACCGTCTTGGTGGTGGGGCTATATTGAATCAGCTGAAAAATCCGGTTTTGAAACACCACCTTGCCCGGTGTAGTGGCCAGATTTTCCCCCACCTCAAAGGCGTCAAGGTCGACCATTTTTACCAGCGGCAGACCGTTGCCGCGCTCGACATCTTCCATGAAGTTTTGCATGCCGCGCACAAGGTTCTGCCCCTTGTCGGCAATCGTGGCCTCCAGCACCTCGGGGTTGGTGAAGAGAAAATTGCTGGGGCTGATAGCATCCAACAGCTGTTTGGTGAAAAACCGCACCTTGGCCTGGTCGCGGCTGTCGAGGCCGCTGACGTCGGAGACCAGGCCCATCACGGCCTCGGAGGCCATCAAATAGGCCTGTTTGAGAAAATCAAAGGGCGCATGCTTTTGCCAGGCGTCTCCGCGAAAGCGCTTGTCGCCGCGTTCGGGCTCAACCACCGGGCTCACATCCTCGCCTGCGGCCTTGCGGCTGTGGGTGTCCATCAGCTGGGCAAACCCTTGCCAAAAGGCGATTTGCGTTTCCATCAGGCGTTCGGGCTGTTTTAACAGCTGGCGCGACATCGCCATATAGGCGGGGCCAAGGTTCAGAGGGTCCATCATGTGCCGCACGGCGTCGGGCTGTGCGTCCAGAAATTGTTCCACCATGTCCTGGGCAGCGGCGGAGGCAGCGGCAATCTGATCCTTCAGCTTGGCAAGGTCTTCCTCGCTCATCCCTGGTATGTTCAGCGGCTCCTGTGCGTCCATGCGTCGATCCCTTTTCGGCTGATGGCCAGCAGAAATCTATCCTGTCAGGATAAGCCCGATTGCACAAGACCAGCGACTGGCGTACATGAGGGAGGCAATTGCACCGCCTGCAATGACCATAAGCGAGAAGACCATGCCCCGCGCCGATTTTTATCGCATCCGCCGTTTGCCCAAATATCTTTTTGCCGAAGTCAATGAGATGAAGGCACAGGCGCGCGCAGCGGGCGAGGACATTATCGATCTGGGCATGGGCAATCCCGATCTGGCGGCACCCGACCATGTGGTGGAAAAATTGCGCGAGGTGGCGGGCGACCCCAAAACCCACCGATATTCCACCTCGCGTGGCATCCCGGGCCTCCGGCGCGCACAGGCGGCCTATTATCAGCGCCGCTTTGGCGTGACGCTCGACCCGGAGACCGAGGTGATTGTCACGCTTGGCTCCAAAGAGGGGCTGGCGAATTTGGCGCAGGCCATCACCGCACCCGGCGACGTGATTTTGTCGCCCAATCCGTCTTATCCCATTCATCCCTACGGGTTTATGATCGCAGGCGCGTCGGTGCGCCATATTCCCATGGGCGAGGGGCGCGATTTCATGGCCGAGTTGGACCACGCGGTTCAGCATTCGGTCCCCAGCCCCAGCGTCCTGATTTTGAACTATCCCAGCAACCCCACAGCGCAGGTGGTGGACCTCGATTTTTATGCCGAAGTGGTGGACTATTGCCGCAAACACGGCATCTGGATTTTGTCCGATCTTGCCTATGCCGAGATTTATTATGACGGCAATCCGCCACCCTCGATTTTGGAGGTGCCGGGCGCGCGCGACATCGCGGTGGAATTCACCAGCATGTCCAAAACCTTCTCCATGGCCGGGTGGCGGATCGGCTTTGCCGCAGGCAACGCCGAACTGGTGGGCGCGCTGGCGCGGGTGAAAAGCTATCTGGATTACGGGGCCTTTACCCCTATACAGGTGGCCGCGGTGGCGGCTTTGAACGGCCCGCAGGACTATATCGAAAACGCCCGCCGCATATATCAGGAACGGCGCGATGTGCTGGTCAGCGGGCTCAATCAGGCCGGGTGGCCGGTGCCGGCGCCCGCGGCCACCATGTTTGCTTGGGCCCCGATCCCCGAGGCTTATCGCGACCAAGGCTCGATTGCCTTTGCCAAGGATATGATCCAAGAGGCCAAGGTTGCGGTGTCGCCGGGCATTGGCTTTGGCGAATACGGCGAGGGCTATGTGCGCATTGCCCTGGTTGAAAACAAAGAGCGTATCCGCCAGGCGGTGCGCAATATCAAACGCTTTTTGAACGCCTAGGGAGCGATCTGTTGGCTGACACATATAATATTGGGATCGCCGGTCTTGGCACCGTCGGTGTCGGGGTGATCGATATTTTGAACCGCCACGGCGATTTGCTGGCCAAGCGCGCCGGTCGGCCGGTTGCGGTGCGCGCGGTCTCGGCGCGCGACCGGCACCGCGACCGGGGTGTGGATATCAGCGGTTATGACTGGTGCGACGACCCGGTGGCGCTGGCCCGGCGCGACGATCTGGACCTGATTGTCGAACTGATCGGCGGCAGCGACGGCCCGGCGCTTGCTTTGGCGCAGGCCTGCCTGGAAGGCGGGCGCGCCTTTGTCACCGCCAACAAGGCGCTGATGGCGTATCACGGTGCCGACCTTGCGGTGCTTGCGGACCGCATGGACGCCCCGCTGGCCTATGAAGCCGCTGTTGCGGGCGGTATTCCGGTGATCAAGGCCCTGAAGGAAGGGCTGGCCGGCAACGAGATCAGCCATATCTCGGGCATTTTGAACGGCACCTGCAATTATATCCTCACCAAAATGGAGGAGGATCGCCGTGACTTCGGGGATGTGCTCGCCGAGGCGCAGCAGCTTGGCTATGCCGAGGCTGACCCGACCTTCGACATTGACGGCCATGACAGCGCGCACAAGGCGGTCATTCTGGCAATGTTGGCCTTTCATGCGGTCCCGGCGGTGGATACGGCGCCTGTGGTTGGTATCCGGGCGCTGGATACGGTCGATATCGATTATGCGCGCGAGTTGGGCTACAAAATCAAACTGCTGGGCACCGCGCGGCGGACCGAAGACGGGATCGAAGTGTGCGTGCATCCGGCCATGGTGCCGCTCGATCATGCGCTTGCCGGGGTGCGCGATGCCACCAATGCAGTGATGATCCAGGGCGATGCCGTGGGCGAAACGGTGTATATCGGCCCCGGTGCCGGGCGCGGGCCAACGGCGTCGGCGGTTGTGGGGGATATCATTGACATTGTGCGCGGCCACACCAGCCCGGCGTTGGGCCGTGCGGCGCACGATTTGCCCGCCATGGTGCCGCTTGATGACGCACAGCGTTTTGCCAATTTTTATATCCGCTTGCGCGTCAATGACGCGGTTGGCGTCGTCGCCGAGGTGGCGCAGTTGTTGTCCGACGCCGATGTCTCGATTGACGGGCTGTTGCAGCGCGGCCGCGCGGCCAAGGGCGGCGTGTATCTGGTGATCACCACCCACGCCACGACCGAGGCGCGCGCGGCGGATGTTGTCGCCGCGCTCGACAAGCTGGACAATATCTTGGAACCACCCGCATTGCTGCGGATTGAAGCGTAGGAGGATCGGCGCGTGACAGGGGCAACACTCGACAGGCGACTGGTTTTGGAAATGGTACATGTGTGCGAAGCGGCAGCGCTCGCGGCATCGAAACTGGTTGGCTTTGGCGATGAAAAGGCGGCCGATGCCGCCGCAGTTGAGGCCATGCGCACGGCGTTTAACCGGGTGCCGATTTCGGGCACGGTGGTGATCGGCGAGGGCGAGCGTGATGAGGCACCGATGCTTTATATCGGTGAAGAGGTCGGTGCTGGCGGCGATGCGGTTGATATCGCGCTTGACCCGCTCGAAGGCACCACCATCTGCGCCAAGGCGATGCCGGGGTCGCTGGCGGTGCTGGCGCTTGCGCCCAAGGGGGGGCTGCTGAACGCGCCCGATGTGTATATGGACAAAATCGCCGTTGGCCCTGGGCTGCCGGACGGCGTTGTCGATCTGGACAACAGCGCCGGCGACAATGTGCGGGCACTCGCCAAAGCAACCGGCAAGGCCGTTGAGGATATCCGTGTATGTGTGCTGGATCGCTCGCGCCATAGCGCGCTGATCGCGGATTTGCGCGCGGCCGGGTGCGGCGTGGTGTTAATCGGCGACGGCGATGTGGCGGGCGTGATTGCCACCACCGATGCCACAACGGGTATTGATATGTATATGGGTTCGGGCGGCGCGCCCGAAGGCGTCTTGGCGGCGGCGGCCCTGCGCTGTATTGGCGGACAAATGCAGGGGCGCCTGCTGTTTCGCAATGACGACGAGCGCGCCCGCGCCCGCAAATGGGGTGTTGAGGATTTGAACCGCAAATACAGCCTGACCGATCTGGCGTCGGGCGATGTGATCTTTGCCGCAACAGGGGTCACGACCGGCGGCTTGCTGCGCGGTGTGGGCCGCGTTCCGCGCGGGTGGACCACCGAAACCCTGGTCATGCATGCGGCGGATCAGATGGTACGCCGGATCACCGGCGAACATATCAGCCGGTAATGCCCGACACAGACGACACACACTATCTGTTCGAGGGCAGGCGGTCGCTGAAAAACCAGCTCTGGTCGCTGCAGCCAGTGTCGGAACGGCTTGCAGCCGCGCATGCTGACGCATTTGGCCTGCCGCTGGCGGTTGCCCGGCTGTTGACCGCGCGCGGTGTCGCCCGCGATGACATTCCCGCTTATTTGGCACCGTCGTTAAAAGACACACTGCCCGACCCGTCGGTTTGCCGCGATATGGACAAGGCGGCCGAACGGCTGGCAAATGCCGTTCAAAATGGCGAGTCGATCTGCATATTTGGTGACTATGACGTGGATGGGGCGACTTCCAGCGCGGTGTTGCTGCGCACGCTGTCGGCGCTGGGGGTGCGGGCGCAGTCCTATATCCCCGACCGCCTGCGCGAGGGCTACGGCCCCTCGGTTGCGGCGATGGGGCAGCTTGCGGACGCGGGCACCGATCTGGTGATCACCGTGGACTGTGGCACCTTGTCGTTCGAGCCGCTGCGCGCGGCGGCGGATCGCGGCCTGTCGGTGATCGTGATCGACCACCACAAGGCCGAAACACAATTGCCTGTCGCCGACGCGGTGGTGAACCCCAACCGGCTCGACGACGACAGCGGCCTGGGCATGCTCGCCGCCGTGGGTGTGGCGTTTCTGTTGGCGGTTGCCCTGGTGCGCACGCTGCGCCAGCGCGGTTTTTTTGCCGGACGCGGCGAGCCCAACCTGCTCAGCCTTCTGGATCTGGTTGCGCTCGGTACAGTGGCCGACGTGGTGCCGCTTGTTGGCCTCAACCGGGTATTTGTGTCGCAGGGACTGAAAGTCATGGCGCAGCGCCAAAATGTCGGCCTTGCGGCATTGGCCGATGTGGCCGGGATCAGCGAAAAGCCCAGCGCCTATCATCTTGGGTTTTTGCTGGGACCGCGGGTGAACGCCGGGGGGCGCGTCGGCGAAGCCGGGCTTGGAACAGCCCTGCTGACCACCGACGACCCCGGCCACGCCGCGCGGCTCGCAGCGCGCCTCGACGGATATAACAAGGACCGTCGGGCGATCGAGGCCGAGGTGCAAGAGGCCGCCACCGCGCGGGCTGAGCATATGCTGGCCGCCGACCCTGACCTGCCGGTACTGGTGGTGGCCGCAGACGGCTGGCACCCGGGTGTGATCGGTATTGTCGCCGGGCGTTTGAAAGAGCAATTTGCCCGTCCTGCCATTGTGATCAGTTTCGACGGGGACGAGGGCAAGGGTTCGGCCCGGTCGATCACCGGTGTGGATATGGGCGCGGCGGTGCTGGAAGCGGCAGAGCGCAATCTGCTGGTCAAGGGCGGCGGGCACGCCATGGCTGCTGGCATGTCGCTGGTGCCCGCGCAATTGCAGGATTTCACCGACTTTATGCACGCGCATTTGCGGGCCAGTGTGGATGCGGCCCGCCAGCACAGCGACAAGACGGTCGACGGACTGCTGAGCCTTGGCGGCGCGTCGGTGGAGATGGTCCAGCAGCTTGAAAGCGTTGGCCCCTTTGGCATGGGCAATCCGGCCCCGCGCTTTGCCTTTGCGGATGTGAAGGTGATCAAGGCCGATATTGTCGGCGGCGCGCATATTCGCACCATTGTTCAGGGGCGCGACGGCCAATCGCGCAAGGCGATGGCTTTTCGCGAAGCCGACAGCCCGCTAGGCCAGCATTTGACCCAAAACATTGGCCGCGATGTGCACCTGATCGCCCGCGTGAAAATTGACAATTGGGGCCGCACGCCCAAGACCGAACTGCTGATCGAAG
>JASBSO010000059.1 GCA_030148905.1 Kordiimonadaceae bacterium
AAAGACATCCATCACAACTGCTTTGCCCATATCGACTTTGTTATAGGCATAGCCGCGCACCCGAACACCGTCGATTTCGTCGATATGGCAAAAAATAGGGCTGTGGTTCTGGCTGTTCAGCCGCGCGAGAGCGGCCATGAATTGCTGGCAGCCATCGGTGCCGTAATGCTGGTGAAGGGCCTTTTGCGCGCGAGGGGCCGACAGCCCGGCGAACAAGACCTCGCCCGCCTGATTGTCATGGATGTTGACGGCGCTGTCGGGAACGGCGAAATGCCGCTTTAATCCGGCCTGAACGCGCTGAAAGTCGTCTGCGGTCCATATCTCTTGCGGCAGCGGCACCTGCCTCAGCGCCGCTTCGATCACCCGGTCGCGAAACGACCGACTGCCGACCAGGCTTTTAAATGCGCCGAAAAACTTACCCCCCACATAGCGGGCAAAGTCTTTTTTCGCTGGCTGCTGCACGCCAAGGACAAACAGATAGAGAAAGCGAACATCTTCCTCGGTACAGGATCGGCGTTTTCCCCAGGCGATCATGTGGCTGCGGTGCTCGCTGGCTTAGTGTGACGGACTTGGCCCATAGGCAAGAAGCGTTTCAAGATAGTCACCATAGCTGTTTTTGTAGCTATGCGCCAAGCGTGCAAGCGTCTCATCGGAAATAAAGCCCAAACGCCATGCCACCTCTTCGGGGCAGGCAATTTTCAACCCTTGTCGGGCCTCGATTGTTTGCACGAAATGGCTGGCCTGCAAGAGGCTGTCCACGGTTCCGGTGTCCAGCCAGGCGGTGCCGCGTGGCAGGGTTTGAACATTAAGCGTGCCCTGTTCAAGATAGGCTTCGTTGACGCTGGTAATTTCCAGTTCGCCCCGCGCAGAGGGTTTCACCTCTTTGGCGATGTCGACGATCTGGTCGTCATAAAAATAGAGACCGGTGACCGCAAGATTGGATTTGGGGTGTTCGGGCTTTTCCTCACTCGAGAGGGCGCGGCCTGTGTCGTCGACCTCGACCACACCAAAGGCGCGCGGATTGCCAACCGGATAGGCAAAAACCGAGGCCCCGCGCTCGACCGAGGCGGCATCTTTCAAGATTTTGCTGAAGCCCGACGAATAGAAGATATTGTCACCAAGCGCGAGCGCCGCCGCACCGCCACCGATAAAGTCTTCGCCGATCAGAAAAGCCTGTGCCAGACCTTCAGGTTTGGGCTGCTCGGCATAGTCGATCACCATCCCCCACTGGCTGCCGTCGCCCAGCAGGGCGCGATATAGCGGCAAATGCTCGGGCGTGCTGATAATCAAAATCTCACGGATACCCGACAGCATCAAGGTGCTGAGCGGGTAATAGATCATCGGCTTGTCGTAAATCGGCAACAACTGTTTTGAGATGGCGTGCGTAATCGGATAGAGCCGCGTGCCCATGCCCCCCGCCAGAATAATCCCCTTCATGCCAACTCCCCTGCGTCTTTGAGCGCGGTCATACACCGTTTCAGCCCATTTTGCCAATCGGGAAGCCGCACGCCGAAGGTGCGGTCTGCTTTGTCAGAGTTCAACACCGAATTGGCGGGACGTTTGGCGGGCGTGGGATAGTCGCGGGTGGCAATCGGCGTCACCTCGGCATAGGGGCCGCCCAGGTCTTTTGACGCGGCAAAAATAGCGCGCGCAAAGCCGTACCAGCTGACCTGCCCGCCGCCGGCGAGATGATACACGCCGCCCGCCTTTGGCCCGCTCTGCGCGACGGTCAAAAGCGCTGCTGCGATATCGTCAGCATAGCTGGGCGAGCCGACCTGATCGTCAACCACAGACACATGATCGCGGTCGCGGGCTAGGCGCAGCATGGTGCGTACAAAATTATGGCCGCCGGCGCTGTAGACCCAGGCGGTGCGGAAAATCATGGCGTCCGGGTTGGCGGCCATGACGGCGGCCTCGCCCGCGCGCTTGCTGCGGCCGTAAGCCCCGGTTGGGCCAGTTGGGTCATCCTCGTGATAGGCACCGGCTTTATTTCCGTCGAAGACATAGTCGGTCGACAGGTGCAAAAACGGAATATCGGCGTCGCGGGTCACTTGTGCCATGGCACCAGGGGCATCGGCGTTGATGCGCAGGGCCAGGTCTTCTTCGTCTTCGGCCTTGTCAACGGCGGTGTAGGCAGCGGCGTTGATGACCGCGTTGGGGCGCATATGCTTGACCGCGCGGGAGAGTGTCGCGGCGGCGCGCTCAGGGTCGCTGAGGTCAAGGTCGGGCCGCGCCAGGGTTGCAACCTCAAGGCTTGGAAACCGGCTGGATTGACCGCAGGCGGCAAGCGCTGTTGCAACCTGGCCGCTTCGGCCGATAACAAGTGTGGGTGTGCTCATTTGGTCTCAGCGTCCGGTTTTTCATCCAGCAGGCCGCGCCGCTCCAGCGCTTCGCGTCTCAGTGGCCCCCACCACCATTCGTTTTCCAAATACCAGTCGACGGTTTTGGCGATGCCGGTGTCAAAGTCTTCCTCGGCGCGCCATCCCAACTCATCCTCAAGCCGTGTGGCGTCGATGGCATAGCGCGCGTCATGGCCCGGCCGGTCGGTAACAAAGCGAATCTGGTCGCGGTACTGGCCGCTGGCTTTGGGGCGGCGCGCATCCAGCAGGCCGCAAATCGTCTCGACCACCTCAAGGTTGGTGCGCTCGTTGCGCCCGCCGATATTGTATTTCTCGCCAGCGCGACCATTTTCGAGGATC
>JASBSO010000063.1 GCA_030148905.1 Kordiimonadaceae bacterium
TCCTCCATATTTTCATAGACCACATTTCCGGTATGCCGGTGGGCCTTGCCGCGAAACTGTGCAGGCAGCATCTGCATATTTGCGCCCATGGTTTTCATCGCCCAACCGCCTGTCAGCGGATTGGAATAACGCAGCATATAGCCATCATAGGGACATATGGCCTGCACTTGGGCGAGGCCTTCCAATGCGGCCTGCGTGCGCGCCCAGCGGTAAACCATCACCGGCGAAAACGGCTGATCCCAGGTTTCGCTGGTTTCGGGGACAAGACCCGAGCCGTAACTCAGCGGAAGATCATTGACAGGAAAATCTGCCGTTTGTGCTGGGCTGTCATACACGGCATAGAAGTTGGCCTCCATGCAGTTCATCAACGGGATATCCAACCCATCCTGCCAAATGGACAGGTCGCCGTCTTCATCCACGCCGTGATCGTGCCAACACCCATTGGGCGTCAAAACATAATCATGCTTACCCAGGGTGATTTTGTGACCATCAACCACGGTATAGGCGCCGCTGCCTTCCATAATGAACCGGTGCGCCGAGGCCGTATGCTTGTGCGCGGGGGTCATCTCGCCGGGCTTCATCGCCTGCAAGCCGCTGAACAACCACCCACATACGGCCGTATGCTCGCGCCCTGCATCGCTATCGTTCATCAGCGTAATCACCCGCCGCCCTGCTTTTTCCGGGCTGACAAGATCAATTGCACGGATACAAAGATCGCGCATCACTGCATAGCGCCACAGTGTCGGGCGGTACCGTGTCTCGGGCTCCCATGGCTCGATAGCGTTGGCGCGGTTCCAGAACGCGTCGCTGTTAACCCCGGCAAGTTCGCGGTAAAACGCCTCCAACTCGGGCGTATCCGTGACATTGGAGCGACCAAGCTGTTGATCTCGCGGGTCGATTTCCTTGGTGTGTGTCACCATGGCTGTACCCTCTTGTCCTCGCCTGGGTCGGCCTCTTCTTCGCCGTCTTTGAAGGTCGCTGGTTCACGCGGGGTGCGGTCAACCCGAAGGTCAAAAATGTCAAAGCGGTTATAGCCGCCAATGATATCGTGCATCTGTTTGGGGGCGATACAGCGCCGAAGGTCGATATCGGCGTAGACAATGCCTTCATCGTCGATCAGCGGCTCACCGATGACATTGCCATTGGGGTCGATGATCCCTGAAAATGCACTGCTTTTGCGGCTCATAATGTCGCGGTTCTCAGGGCTGTGCTCGCTCATGGCGGCGATGATCTCTTCGCTGACCGCTGCACAGGCAACAATGTTGAAGAGCTTGCCTTCAAAGGCATGCGCTGCCGCCCGAATGCGGATCGCCTGCGCCATGTCGTAATCCGTCGGTGCGACCGGCAGGGCGATATAGTTCGCCACATGCACCAGTTCACCGGCTGAAAGCAGCGCAAACCGTGCCAAGGTGTTGGTGTTCTCGCCGCACGCCAGCGTGCCCAAGGGGCCAACCGGCGTATCATAGACATTCAGCGAACTGCCATCGCCGCCGGCCCAGGTCAGTTTTTCTGCCCAGGTCGGCACCAGCTTGCGGTGGCGTCCAAGCAAGGCACCGTCATGACCAATGACGATATTGGTGTTATACAGCGTGCCCACCCGATTGGGGTCGCGCTCGTTGGCACCGATCACCACCACACAGTCATGCTCGCGCGCTGCATCGCACACACGCTGAATCTGCGGCCCGGACAGATCCAGTGATGCGTGCCATAATTTTTCAAACCACGCACTGCCCTCCACCGGTGTCATCAACCAGTTCCAATAGGGATAACCCGGCAGAAAAACCTCTGGAAAGGCGACCAGTTTTGCACCATTCCCGGCCGCTTCGGCGATCAGCGCGCAAGCCTTGTCGATGCTTGCGTCAAGGTCAAGGAACACCGGGGCGGCCTGAATGGCGGCAACGCGCGAGGATGGTAGGGGGTGCATGATTTGGGCCTCCTTTTTCATGTCACCGCCGCCGGGATACGGTATTCGGCGCGGTCCCATTCGCGGTGGTCACAGATTTGGCGCAGATGTTCGACCGTGTCGGTAACGTCGCTGTAGCGTTGGTAAAGTGGGGTCAGGCCGAAGCGCATCACATCGGGCGCACGGAAATCTCCGATCACGCCGCGCGCCTTCAGCGCCTGCATGATCGCATAGCCTTCGGGGTGCGCGAAGGCGACCTGGCTGCCCCGCACGTCGCTGTCGCGGGGGCTGATCAACGCGAAGCCGAATTCACCGCAGCGGCTTTCCATCTGCTCGATAAACAGCGCGGACAAGGCGACCGATTTGCGCCGGATGTCGCGCATATCGGCGCGCAGCATTATGTCCACACCGCATTCAAGCGCGGTTAACCCAAGCACAGGCGGCGTTCCACATAGAAAGCGCTCTATCCCGTCGGCGGCGGTATAGTCCTCATCAAAGGCAAAGGGGCGCGCATGCCCAAACCATCCTGACAGCACGGGCCGCGCGCCGTGATGCCGCTCCGCTGCAAAGATGTAGGCAGGCGCGCCCGGCCCCCCATTGAGAAATTTATATCCACAGCCAACCGCAAAATCCGCATTGGCGGCGTTGAGGTCCACCTCGATCGCACCGGTGCTGTGGCTCAGGTCCCATATAACAAGCGCACCGACGTCATGCGCACGGCGCGTGATGTCAGCCATGTCGTGGATACGGCCGGTTTTGTAATGCACCTGCGTCAACAACAAAACGGCGACATCGTCATCCAGCCGGTCCAGCACCGCTTCGGGGGGAACGGCGCAGCTTTCAATCGTGCCGCCGGCGAACCCTGCAATGCCCTGCATCATATAATGGTCGGTTGGAAAATTGGTTGTCTCGGTCAACAACACCTTTCGGCCCGGGCGAAGCGACAGGGCAGCCGTCAGAGCCTTGAAGATATTCACCGAGGTCGAATCCGCCGCAATCACTTCGCCTGCATTTGCACCAATGAGCCGTGCAATTTTGTCGCCCACCCGGCGCGGGGCATTGACCCAGTCGGCATCAAGCCATGAGGTGATCAACCCCTCGCTCCATTCGCGGCGCAGGGCCGTATCCATCCGCGCAAGCGCCGCCTTGGGCATCGCACCCAAAGAGTTGCCGTCGAGATAAATCAACCCGTCTCGCAGCGCGAAGTCCGTACGGAAGTGCCGCAGCGGATCGTCTGCATCAAGGCGTTCGACCGATTCAAGCGGTGCCGTCACTTGCTGCACTCCCGCAGTACCGCACGCACCGGGCTCGCATCACCGCCCTCGATCGCAAGCGGCAGGGCAATCAATTCGTACCGGCCCGGCGCAATTCGGTCGAGCACAAGCCCTTCGAGAATCCGCATATCGCCGCCAAGGACCGCTTTATGTGCATCCATTGTTTTTGAGGTTTGCGGATCGAGCGAGGGTGTATCGGTTCCGATCAGCACCACGCCCGCATCGCACAGTTTTGCCACCACTTCGGGTGTGATCGCCTTGAAGTCCGCGTCCCAGTCGGCGTGCGGGAAGGTGTTATAGGTTCGAAACAGTACCCGCTCGGACCCTGCAATCGCATCCCAGTCGCAGTCGTCGACCTCCACGCTGGTCCCGGCGCGGCGCACGTCAACCACGATGCAGTCTCCGACATAGGGATCGAGCGCGCTATCTGCGCTCGCCGTGCCGTCATTGCTATAATGAAAGGGCGCATCGGCATGCGTACCGGCATGCAGCGGAACCGTGATCACGCCGACATTGACCGGGCAGTCCGGCCCTATCTCTGCCAGGCGGTTGAGCACAATATCAGGCTCGCCCGGCCACACCGGCGTGTTTGCCCCAAGGCGCTGCGAGATGTCCCAGATGCGTCGACTGATCACACCGGGCACCCATCGGCATAATTGCCGCCTTCACGCGGGGCCGTCATGCGCGTACGCATGGCCCACAGCTCTGGAAAGAAGCGCAGGTCGAGCGCCTTGACCAGATAGCTAACCCCTGATGACCCGCCAGTGCCGGGCTTGTGCCCGATCACCCGCGAAACGGTTTTCATGTGTTTGAAACGCCATTCCTGGAAATAATATTCTAGCGCCGTGACCTTTTCACCCAAGCTATAGAGCGGCCAGTGGTCGTCGACATGGGTATAGATCTCAAGCCAGGCGTCTTCGACCGCGTCATTTGCCGCATAGGGTTTTGAAAAATCGCGGTCCAAAACGCTGGCCGGAATCGCAAACCCGTGTCGCGCCAACAAACGCAAAATCTCGTCATAAAGCGATGGAGCCTTCAGCGCTGCTTCCAAAACCTCGCGCTTTTGCGCGTCGTCATTGTGGACCGTGATCAGGTCCGCGCGCTTGAGGCCCAGGCGAAATTCCAGCTCGCGGTATTGGTGCGACTGAAACCCCGATGCCTTGCGCAGGAACCCTCGAAAGGTGAGGAAATCATGCGGACTAAGCGTGGCCAGCACCTCCCACGAGTGGATCATATGCCGCAGGATTGTGGCAACCCGGTCGAGCGATTTTTCCGCCTTATGCAGCCGGTCGGCCCGAATAGCATCACCCACAACCGTAACCTCATGGAGGACCAATTTCAGCCACAACTCCATCGTTTGATGCATGATGATAAACAGCATCTCATCCGGCTTGTCAGACACCGGGACCTGGCTTGTCAGCAGCTGCTCGGTCTGAAGATGACGGGCATAGGTCAGTCCACGATCCCACTGAATCGTCTCGCCGTCGATCTGCGCCTCGAACGTCTCGACGCCGTCTTCGATTGTGCGTTTGATGGTCAAGACGCTCTCTCCCCCACAATTACCGCAGGACCACAATGGCTCATTGCAGCCGCCCCGTAAAAAGGCGGTCACTCGGGTCGCTCTCTCCCGGTGCCAACAGCGGAAGGTCGCGCACCTGATCATAGACCTGGCGGAGGCTGGTGGTTTCCATTTCCTCTAGCAGGGCATCGAAACTGTCGATCACGAAATAGGTTGGCTGAAATTCATCAAACAGCCATTCGGTGCGCATCAGACGCGGCAGGTCGAAATGCAAGCGCCGCGCTTTGTCGCTGGTGAGCGCGTGCTTTGCCTCGGCATAGCTGGACAGTAGGCCCGCACCGTAGGCGCGCAGCACACCCCCTTCGTGGATCAATCCAAACTCGACGGTGTGCAGATAAAGGCGGCTCAGTAGCTTCGTCGCCCCCAGTTTTTCTGCGCGAAGGCCGGCACGCCCATAGGCGGTCATAAACTCTCCAAATGTCGGGTCAATAAACATTGGCAAATGACCGAAGACATCATGAAACATATCGGGTTCGTCATTGTAATCCTGCGCGCCGCCGGTGCGCAGAAAATTGGCAACCGGGAAACGACGGTCTGCCAGATGTCGAAAAAACGGCTCGTCGGGGATGACGCCGGGAACCGCCACCACTTCCCAACCGGTGGCAGCGCGAAAGCGCGGATTGAACTGGGCGAAGTCTGGAATGCCGTCCCGGTCGAGCTGCAGCGCGGACACACCCTCCAGAAATGCGTCGGACGCCAATCCACCCAGCGAGCGAGTCTGCTCCCTGACCATAGCTGTCCACCGGGCGTGATCAGCGTCGGTGAATTTTTCCCACGCCTGCGGCATGGTCCAATCGCTTGCCACCCCTGCGGGCGGCTCTTCAAACACGTGCAGTGAGCCCATGGATACAGCCTTTCCTACTCTGCGAAAAAGCTAGCACCATGCGCTTCGAACATTGTTTCGAATGACTTCAAAATTTTCTATTTTTTAGAACGAATGAAAAAATAATATCTTTTTATCAAAACAATTTCCTGTAAATTGAAGCATGTGCAATCGATCAGGTCTGCAGTGTCGTGTCATCAGGGAGTGGGAAATGGATCCGTTAGACTGGAAAATTGCTGAAGCGCTTGAGGAAGACGGGCGCATCTCGTTCGCGGAACTCGGTGAAAAGGTCGGCTTGTCGAAATCGCCGTGCTGGAACCGGGTGCGCCAGCTTGAAAGTGACAGCGTCATCGAAGGATACGGCGCGCATCTCGATCCCGCAGCCCTTGGCCTCAGTGTGCACTGCCAGATTGCCATCACCATCCATTTCGACGCGCATGCCGACTTTGAAGCCGCCGTGCTCAAGCATCCCGCGATCGTCGAGTGCCACACCACCGCAGGCGAAAGCGATTATCTGCTGCGCGTCTATGCCCGCTCGGTCGAGCATCTGGACGACCTGCTGCGCTATGAGATTTCAAAACTGCCGGGCGTGCAGGCAAGCTCCACCACCGTCTGCCTGAAAACGATCAAGGCGCGCGGGCCGCTCGCCAAATGGGCAAGCCAAATGCGGTAGGCTTTTCCCGGCGGGCATCAATACAGACCTGTCTGGTGGTGGTCTTGGCCGTTAGTTTTTCGTGTCTTCGACCGGCTCGATTGGGACCAGGTCGGCGCGGCAAACATCCAGAACGGGAAACCGTTCTGTGTAGAATGTATCGGGCTTCATCAGCCGCTCCAGCCAGGCCGCATGACTGGCACTGCCTGTTTTCAACATGCGAAACCGCGGCCGTGATGCGGCAGGAAGGTCGGATGCAAGCGCAATACGCGTGAACGCCGTGGCTTCTTCTTGTTCAGCGTACATGCCATATCCGCCCGTGCCGGCAGGCAGCGCGTCCAAATGGTCAAGGCCAGCAATCACCACACCCACCATGCCAAGGTTGCGGTCCATGGTCCGCCGATCATTGCCCAGCACCGCATAAAGGGTCGACCCGCTCCCAACATCGGGGGCATAGCCGCGCGCAACACCAACAGCGGACTTACAAAAGGCAGGCCACATCGATACACCGTCGCTGGCGAACGTCCAGCCGTCGACAAAACGAGTTTGGGGGCTATGGGCGTCACAGACGCCGCGAATGGCGTTCGCGCTGCGGTGGCACAGATTCTCTGATGCATCCTCGGACAGTGGTGCCACAAAGCTACCTGCAGGCACAGATTGCAGATAATCGGGCTCGCTGTAATTCGGGCCATCACCAGCCTGATCATCCGCACTCGGCGGCAGCACCCCCCACTGCGCCACAAACCCGGGGATGACCCTGTAAATAGACGCATCCTGCCAATACCCGCGCCGTGCCATGGCGCGCACATTGCCTGCCCAAACCGCGCCGTACTCAAGATCGAACAGGCGGATGACCATCTGCCGCGGCTCGCCGGTGTCTTTGTCCGCCCAGTCAAGAACCAGCAAATTGTCTGGGCTGATTTCCTGCCAGTGCTCCCCCGGGACGTCTTGCAAAAACTCTTCATGTGTGCGGGTATCCGCCTCAGAGGCGGACTGCGGATTGGCCGTCACTGCGGCATAGCCAAATGCTGTGGCAATCAAAGCCCCCAAAAGGCCGCGCATGATCGGTTGCATCGTTTTCATTATCCTCACCCTATGTCTCCCTAAGCTGTTTCGCTGCTTTGACAGCCGGTTTTTTCATCTTTTTAAGACCCAACCTCTTCTGCGATCGCAGTATCAATCAGGTGCCCCGCTTACCCCATCGGATTGTCAATTGACGGCGTCAGACCTGTAAAAAGCTTTGGCCCCTCCTCGGTCATAAACAGGCAGTCTTCATGTCGAACGCCAAACTTTCCAGGGAGGTAAATGCCCGGCTCGTTCGAGAAGCACATCCCCGGTGCCAAGACCGCATCCTCATTGCCGACGAAATTGATCGGCTCGTGCACATCCATCCCGATACCGTGCCCCAAACGGTGCGACAGACCGGGCAATTGATACCCTGGGCCAAAGCCCTCGGCTTCGTAATAGGCGCGAACGGCGGCATCCACATTTCGCGCCGGAACGCCAATTTGGGCGGTTTCAAGAGCGATGTCTTGGCCTTTGCGCACGGTGTTCCAAACGCGCGACTGTTCTGCGCTGGCACCGCCATGCACCCATGTGCGCGAGATATCCGATTTATAGCCATGCACATCGCACCCACAGTCCATCAATATGACCTGGCCTTCCGCAACCTTGTGAACCTTCTCGGATCCATGCGGGTAGGCGCTGGCCTCGCCGATCAGGGCGATGGCAAATACTGACTCGGCGCCGCGCTTTCGGGTTGCCTCGGTCATCATCGCCGCGATATCTGCGCCCACCATGCCCGTTTCGATCCTGGGATAGATATCGCGGTAGGCGGCCATTGTGATATCATTGGCGGCCTGCATAAGGGTGCGCTCATGCGCAGATTTGATCATCCGGCAGCCATGCACGACAGCGTCCGCAGATGTTGTGTTCCGGTCGCTCATGTCGTGCTTGAGGCCGTCAACGACAAAATAACGAACGCTCTCCTCGAGACCGAGCGGCCCCGCAACACCGCGATCATCAAGCACCTCCTTGATGAGCGCGAAAGGGCTTTCATCCTCATTCCAGACCCGAACCTCGGCCTCCAGCGCCATCAGCTCGCCGATTGTCGGCTCTTCAAAGGCAGGCGTGACAATCGCAATGTCCCCCTTGGCGGGGATGATCACCGCCGTAAGCCGCTCGGAACGCCACCACCGCAGCCCGGAAAAATACACCATCGACGACCCTGGCTCGAGTAGGATCGCCGACAGCCCCTGCCGGGCCATCAACTCCTGGGCTTTGGCAATCCGCGCGCGCCGTTCATCAGCCGAAATTGGGTCGGGCAGAGCGGGGGACGCCGTTTGGCTTGCATCGCTCGGCGAAGACACAATCCCAGCCCCGGCCCCGATCAAGGCAACTCCTGTGGCAGCTGCCGCCGATGTCAGCAAGTCGCGTTTGGTTAGCATTGTGCCTCCTCAGCATTATAGGCAAAAATCCGCATATGTATGTCAGGCCAACCGGCCTAGCTCAACGCTGCTAAGCGACGATGTCTTAAGCGGCTGACGTGAAAGGCACTGGTCATAGCCGCATAGCCCTTCTAGTCGTTCAGTTTTTGCATCAAATACACGGTTTGCAGCGCGAAATTGAAGGCGCGACCTTCGTCATTAACCGCCATGGCATGACCGCCCTCGCGCGCTTCGTAAAACAGCACATCATGGCCCTGGTCCAGCAATTTTGCGGTCATTTTGCGGGCATGCCCCGGGTGCACGCGGTCATCGCGGGTGGAGGTCAGGATCAGCATTTCAGGATACGCCCCATCTGGCGAAATATTATGATAAGGCGAATATGACAGCAGGACTTTGCGGTGTTCGGGCACATCGGGGCTGCCATATTCCCCCATCCAACTGGCCCCCGCCAAGAGCTTGTGGAATCGCGCCATATCCATCAGGGGGACAAGCGCGATCGACGCACCAAACAGGTCGGGGCGCTGGGTGGCCACAACCCCTGCAGTCAAGCCGCCATTGGAGCCGCCGATAAAGCCCAGCTTGCCCGCCGAGGTAATGCCGCGGGCGATCATATCCTCGGACACGGCGTAAAGGTCATCATACACAATCTGGCGATTGACGGTTTTTGCGGCCTCGTGCCAGCGAGGGCCGTATTCGCCGCCGCCGCGCGGATTGGCGATCACAAACACTCCGCCACGCGTCAACCAGCCCTTGTGCATGGGCCCGGCATAGGGAAGCTCGTGAATGGCCGTCATTGGTATCCCAAATCCACCATAGGCAAACATGAGCGCCGGCGCATTGCCGTCATAGGCAAAGTCTTTGGCGCGGGTCACAAAATAGGGAATACGCTCGCCGTCAGGCGCAGTGGCAAAAAACTGCTCGGTGACAAAGCCAGACAGATCGGTGTCTGCAAATTGCTGACGGACTTTTTGCAAACCATGCTCAGACGAGAGCGCATAGATCGCCGGTGACGTTAAAACATTTTCGATTTTCAGCATCACCGTCGAAGAAAACGGGTCAGAGCCAAAGGGCAAAGCCGCATAGCCTTCGACCGGAAGCGGCACATCGGCTTGCGTCCAGCCATTGTCAGAGGGTGAAAAGCGGATCAGCCGCGAATTCACATCATCTAAAATGCTGAGAAAAACGGCATCAGACGACACCGCAACGCCACCAATAGGCGCAAAGGCTTCCCGGTCGTCGGGCCGGAACAACAGCGACACAGCACCGTCGGGCTTGCCCCGTTGGGCAATCACCTGCGGCAGGTCGATGGCAACCACATCCCCTGAGCGGAAGCTTTCCTCTCCAACGGTCCAATCGGCGGCGAGGAAATTGATATAATACCGCTTCATACCGGTAAACCCATTGGCAAGCGATGCAAAACCTGCGGGAACGTCAAGTGTTGTGGCCTGACCACCAGCGCCAATATGAATCACACGATATTCCGAGAACGAAACAGCATCCACCGCAAGCGCAGCGCGATGTGTAGCTGACTCGAAAGCCCCCGCAAAAAGCCCAATATGGTTTTTGTCGCTGGTGTAGATGATCTGGGCATCTTCAAGCGCGGCACCACGCCGCCACACGCGCAAGACGCCAGGATAGTCTGCCGCGGTTTTTTCATCATCGTTCAAAGCGATCGCCGCGATCAGTGTGTCATCGTCAAGCCACTGCGCCGATTGACGGGCCACGGGGGTTGAAAATCCACCTTCGACAAAATTTTTGCTGGCGAGATCAAATTCACGCACGCTCATGGCGTCCGAGCCGCCGTCTGAAAGCGTAATCAAGACACGCTGGCTGTTGGGCGAAAACGCCATCAATCCAGCAAATCCATACCAGTTTCTGTTCTCAGCCTCCGCCAAGGCATCGATGTCCAGCAAATCTTCCCACTTGGCGTCGGGATGACCATATTGCTCGACAGCGATGCGCCGCAGCATGCCCCGTGGATGGTCGGCCGTCTGCGCGATGGAATATAAATACCCCCGCTCCTGCTGCAATTGACCAAACCCCGGCAAGCGGTC
>JASBSO010000086.1 GCA_030148905.1 Kordiimonadaceae bacterium
GGGACATGCCGATGCCGTTATCGCTGACGGCGATCGTGTTGGCTTCCTCGTCCAGCTCGATCGCGATGCCGAGGTCGGGCTCGTCGCCGAGCAGCTCCGGCGCCGCAAGCGCCTCGAATCTCAGCTTGTCAGCCGCATCCGACGCGTTGGAAATCAGCTCGCGGAGAAAAATCTCACGCTCGGAATATACCGAATGCACCATCATGTGCAGCAGACGGGATACCTCGGCTTCAAAGCCCATTTCTTCTTTTTGGGGTGCGGTAACTGTATCGCTCATGCGGACACCATCCTTATTGTGATGAAGACTGCGAAGCCTTTCGGCCTTCTCTGTTTGGCGATTTGGGGACTGGGGCGTCCGGCGTCAAGACCCTGACGGTGTTTCAGAGGGTGCCTCGGACGGTGCCTCTGGTGCCGGTGGCAGTGCAGCCTGCACAAACGCGCTGCGGTCTCGCCTGAGAATTGAGGCATCGCTGACACTGAGCTGATACATCCAGCCATCCGTCTCTTCGGTAATCGCTTCAGCCCCGTCGCCGCTGGCGGCAACCTGCAGCCAAGAGGTTCCATCAATGGTAAAAAGTGTGAAGGTTACCGACAATCCATCAGCACTCACCGCTGCAACTGTTGCTTCGGGCCCGACAAGTGGGTTCGCCAGACGGCGCACATCGTCGGCGCGAAAGCCCGCCATCAGGCGCGCAGGATCGCGGCGCAAAAACTCGGACGCCAGGCTTTCCCCTTCGGCCAGACCCTCCACCACAAAAGTGCCTGTATCGTCGCGCACCAGCGTCACATCGCTGTAGCGGATTTCGGCGATCAGGCTTTCGTCCATCAGTTTCACCTGAGCGTCGATCCAGTCCGCAGGGTCGGCAGAAACATCCGCCAGGTCCGAGACCAGCCACGCCCGTGTGTCGCCGTGTTTGAAGACATAGGTCAGGGAGCGGCCATTTGCCCCCTCATTGCGGGTGCCGATATCGAGCGCAGGCACCAACGGCGTGCTGCCTGTCCCCATCAAAGTAACGGTCAGCGCATCCTCGCCCAGGCCCAAATCGGGAAAGCGTGCGGTGCGGGTTGTTTTGGGCTCGCGCCGGGTGCTGCGCACCAACCCGCGCACCAGTGCCGCCACCTTGCCCGCCTCAGCCCGGTAACCGCTGCGATCTGCGACCGCCCACACGCCGCCCTCCAGGCTGAGCGTGGTTGCGGTGTCGCCGGCGCTGAGGGCGATACCCTCAAGCGCGGCAATCTCAGCATCAAGGCCGGGGTACAGGGCCTCACCGCGCCCGGCCTGATTGCGGCCCGGGTCTTCGCCAAACACCACCCAAAGTGCGGCAAGCAATGCCGCAAGTGTCAGCCATCCGAGCCAGGTTGCCTGTTTTTCAGTCATGATCGGATATCCTCACGCACGAGTTTGGCGGCGTCGCCACCACAAGCGTCCACCCGCAAAAAGCAGAATAAGAACCGGCACCGCCGCAATATTGATCGCCGCAAGCGTGGCCCCCAACTGGTCAATGTCGGTGCGCAGGCCGCGCTGCACCTCGCGCAGGGCGCGTCGGGTGTCCAGCATCTGCGCACGGAAACGTTCGATTTCAGCCTCTTGCTCGGGGGAATAGAGCGCCTCGCCCGGGTCATCCGAACGGCTGGCCTCCAGCTCGGCAAGGCGCGCCTCGGCCGCCGTGAGCTCGGCCTGCAGGGCCTGTTCTTCGGCCAGATAGCGGGCCTCGGCCTCGCGGCGAATATCGGCCACTACGGTGAAAGGCCGCGTGGTGACACCGCGCGCCCGAAGCGACAACAGCGCTTCCGAGCCCGCCATATGCTCCACCAGGCCCAGCACCAGCGCCCCATTGCCCGCGATCGGGCGCGGGATTGACTGGCCCAAAAAGCTGACCACCTGCACCCAGAACCGGTCATCGACCAGATCGGCGTCGCTGCCGATAATGACGCGGATATCGCCCTCGGCGCGGGCGGTCTCAACCAGTGTTTCACCGCCGGCCCGGTCCGGATAGGCGGTTTTGGCCGGGCCTTCGATCCGCGCCAGCAGCGTATGAGTGCCGGGCTCGGGTGCAAAATCGCGAGCAATTTCGGCCGGGTCGGCCAGTCCAACCGCGCGCGATACGTCGTACAGCATGGTGTCGGCAGAGCTTGTCACCAGCGGGGTAAAGCGGGTGCTCGCCCCCTCAAGCGGCGCAAGCGCACCCGGCGAGGCAAGATTGAGCGACTCGATCGGCCCGGTGACCACATCGCTGCGGTTAATCGCCTCCGCCGGGATCGCGTGCCACAGATAAAAGCTTTGTACGGCGTTCGGGCCAAAACCACCGGTTTGGATGCGCTGGGCATGGCCGCGGTCACCCACCACCTTGCCGGTCGTCATCTCTGCCCCCCACGCGGCCAGCAAGCCACCAAGGTCGCTGGGCGACGGTGCTGGCGACTGCGGATTTTGCGCCTCGGCATGCGGGTCCAAAAAGGCGATCAGCCGCCCACCGCCCAGTACATATTGGTCGAGCAGAAACAGCTGATCGTCGCTGAGCGTTGGTGGATGAATGACCAGCAGCACGTCCATACCCTCCGGCAGCGCGTCAAAGCCGGGGGCGACGGTTTCCACGTCAAACAGTTCATCCAGCTGCTGATAAATCACATAAGGCTGCGACCGGCCCTGCAGCATCGCCTGCGGGCCGCCGGGGCCAAACTGCATCGGCAGGGTCGTCAGCAAGCCAACCTTGGGCTGGGCCTTTTGGTCGAGCGAGGCCACCAGCTTCACCAAATCATATTCCAGATAGGCCTCGCGCTCGGACGCGAAAAACGGAATGGTGGCGCTGCCGTCCAGCTGGTCTTTGACCGCCAGCCCCATATAGAGCGTTGATCCGTCGCCGAGCGGCACGCCAGACAGTCCGTCTTCCACTGCGGCGTCCTCAGCCTCGGAAAAGGGTTCGGGGTCGATCACTACCAGGTCGACATTGCCGCCGGATGCCGCCGCGATCGCACTGAGCATATCCTCAACGCGCTTGCCGTAAGACAACAGCGACGGATAGGGGGCCGCCAGTTCTTCGGAGAAATAATAGCGAAATTCGACCGGTTCTTCGAGGTCGGCAAGCAGCGTGCGCGTCCCGTCCGACAGGGTGTATAGCTGGTCTTCGGTCAGGTCGAGCTGCACCCCGCGCAAAAACCGGTCCGACAGCACGGTGACCGACAAAAACAACAGCACCGCACACAGGATCAAAACACCAGGGCGTTTGAACATCAGCCTGCCTCCCGCTTTGATTCGACCACCATATGATTGAGCCACAGCCAAAACCCGATCAGCGCCACAAAGAACACAAGGTCATTGGCGCTGACGACACCCTTTTGCAGGCCTTCAAAATGGCTAAGGAACGACAGATTGGCGATCACCAGCACCAGCGCCTCGGGCAGAATGGCCCCAGCGACATCGAGCACAATGGGCAGCCCCGCCACCAAAAACAGAAAGCAGGTTGTCACCGTTAAAATGAACGCCACCACCTGGTTTTTGGTCACCGCCGAAAGCGTCGCCCCGATCGCCAAATAGCTGGCCGCCATTAAAAGCGAGCCCAGATAGCCAACGAAAATCACCCCGTTATCGGGGTCGCCGAGCCAGTTCACCGTCAGCCACAAGGGAAAGGTGAGCGCCAGCGCAAGCGCGGTAAAGGCCAGCGCCGCCAGATATTTGCCCAACACCGCCGCGCCGACGGGGATTGGTAGCGTCAGCAGCAATTCCATGGTGCCGCTTTTGCGTTCTTCCGCCCACAACCGCATGGCAACGGCCGGGATCAGGAACAGATACAGCCAGGGATGATAGGCGAAAAACGCGCTCAGGCTCGCCTGTTCGGATGTGTAAAACCCGCCCAGATAAAAGGTGAACACCCCCTGCAGCACCAGAAAGATGATCAAAAACACATAGGCGAGCGGCGTCGCAAAATACGCCTGAAACTCGCGGCGAAAGACAACAGCTACCGAACCCGTCATGCTGCCATTCCTTTTGTAAGCGTGCGAAACACATCATCAAGCCGGCCGCTTTCGACGCTGAATTGGCGCACAGCCCAGCCATTGTCTTCGGCGGCCTTCGCCACCGCGTCGGCGATTTGTGCGCCGTCTTTGGGCACCAGGGTCAGACGCACTTCTGTGCCCTCGCCCGCGGTTTCGACATCGTCAATGTCTGCGCTGGCCTTGGCATAAGCCTGCACAGCGTTCGCCGCACCCACATCAACCACCAGCGTGACGGCACCCGCATAGCGCGACCGTGCCCGCAATTCAGACGGGGTGCCGTCGGCGACAATGCGGCCTTCGTGGATGACCACCGCGCGGGTGCACAGCGCCTCCACCTCTTCCAGAATATGGGTGGAAATAATGATCGCCCGGCCCGGTGACATGGCCTTGATCAGCTCGCGCACCTGAAATTTCTGATTGGGGTCAAGGCCGTCCGTGGGCTCGTCCAAGATCAGCACATCGGGGCCGTGCAAAATTGCCGCCGCCAAGCCAACGCGGCGCTTAAAGCCTTTGGACAGGGTTTCAATGCGCTGATCCATAACGCGGGCCAGATCAACCGCCGCAGCGGCGTCCTCCACCCGGTCTTGCGCGGCGGCACCGGCAAATCCATGGCTCGCGGCAACAAAGTGCAGAAATCCGCGCACGTCCATATCGCCGTAAAGGGGTGCGCCTTCGGGCAGATAGCCGATGCGGCGACGCGCCTCGACCCCGCCCTGTGTCACTCGCCGGCCGGCAATGTCGGCGGTGCCCGATGTCGGGGCGAGAAAGCCCGTCAGCATTTTCATTGTTGTGGTTTTGCCGGCCCCGTTGGGCCCCAAAAAGCCAAGAACCTCGCCAGCAGGCACCTGCAGGCTAATCCCGTCAACGGCGGTAAAGGTGCCAAATTGCTTGACCAGCATATCGGCGGCAAGAAGGCTGCTCATACGCGGACGATCCCCCTAAAACACGGTGAAGTGCACCTTGATGTAAGAAAGCTGAGCGCGGGGATCAAGCCCCGCGCTGCATTCGGCATATCCTTTAGGATTTGGGATAGGCGGTTTTGGCGGCGCGCGCGTGACCGCCGTGCAGGTCCAGCATGGCCTGAAACCACGCGGTCAGTGCATCATCCCCAGCCAGCACATCGAGTTCAGAGACCACATGCGCCCACATCAGCGGGCCAAAGAGGCAGTAATCGGTCCAGTTTGGTGCCTGCCCGCCCAGGAAGGTCTGCCCGTCCAGCGTCATGCGCACGGGCGCAAGCGCCGCCTGCACGTCTTTGACCCGGTCGGCGCGGCCCTCTGCGGCGGCTTCCAGGCTACGTCCGAGCACCTTTTCGCGCGCCTCGCGGAAATAGGCGGCATTGGCGTCATCCAGTACCGGCGGTACGTCCACCGCCACCATCGGGAACATCTGGCGCATCACCGCAGCCAGCACCCAGTTGTTGAAAAAGCGGGCATTGTCGATGCCGATCTCGCCGCCCATCAGCGGCTTTTCGGGGTAGGTTTCATCCAGATAGACGGCAATATCAAAGCTGTCTCCCACCCATTTGTCACCGTCCTTGATCACCGGAAAGGTTTTGCACCCCGAGGCGGCAAACTCATCCTTGTCCAGAAAGCTGCGCGGCGCGCTTGTCCAGTCCAGGCCTTTATGTTCCAGCAGCATCCGCACCCGCCAAACGGTCGGGCTGAAACGGATGTCGGTGTCTTTGCCGCATAGCTCATAAAGCGTGATCATTGGCTGGGGCTCCTTTACTCAGTTGGGTTGGCGGCGCCACTCTATTGATCGCGCGCAGGCTCTGCAATTGCCAATATGGCCCGCGCGATCACATGTTCTTCAAAACAGGCCCTTTGCCTGCATCGCGTCAATCGCCTGACAAATCGCGGCGACGTCCAGCACCGACGGGCCGGTGGACTGTTTTTGAAGCGCGACCTCGAACGGAACCTCGTGGTAGGTGCCGCCCACACCCTCGGCCACGGCGCGGTAAGCCGATGAATTGATGCGCTGCGTGACGATGTTCACCGTGGGCATGCCGGGCTCGCACCACAGCGCCTGGTGCAGGGCCGACCCGCTGAGCCCAACAAGGGCCGGTGCGCGGGCATAAAGCGCCATTTGCTCGGCAATGCTCAGCGCTTCGGGGTGAACAATTTTGAACCCGCGGGCGCTGAGGGCCGCTTCCAGCATCTCCTCGCCCAGCACATTGGCGCCGGGCCGACCCTGAGGGCGGCGCTTCAAGCGCGACCGGCTGAGATAGATGGGCGGCAACCGACGGCGCGGCAGAAAGCGTTTGATGCCAAGGATACGGTCGCGCGCCGCGCGGAATTCCGCCCCCAAATCAACGTGCAAATGATGCCTTGCCAGCTGATACGGCCGGTCGAAGACATGCAGTCGCTCGACCGATACCGGGCTGCGCACGATATGCACCTGATCGCGCGCGAAACCAAAGCCCTCTATCAGCATTTGCGCGTGCGGCGGCATCAGTTTGGACGCCAAAACCCGGCAGTTGAAATCGTGGAGGAAAATGGGAGCCTTGACCGGGCCATACAGGCGGCGAATGGCGGCTATGCTGGTCAGGGTTTCGATCAGGAAATGCCCAAAATGATGATGATAATGCCCGCCGTAAATGCCTTCACAAAAATGCGCCTCGGATGTTTCGGCCACTGGGTCTTGATAGGAAAAACTGCCGCCGCGGCGCAGGTCGGTTTGCACGCACCCCTCCGCATCCAGCACATCGCCGCCGATCACATGGCCGTCTTGTGCCCGATAGGCGCGACTGAGCGTCGCGCGATTGATAACGCGCGCATTCAGGGTGTGTGCGGCCCCCTTGCCCGACGCACAGATGTTCAGCGGCATGTCTCTCTTCCCCCCTGCATAGCCTGCAACAGGTGGCACAGTGCGCCCCAAAAGGGCAAGCCATAGCTTTGTTCAGATCGATAGAAGGGGTCAAGAAAACGACCGGCCCGGAAACAGCCTGTGCGGGTTGAGGGGGGCTAGGGGTATAGCATGGTGCACAGATCCCGGGCCGGTCGAGGCCAACGCTGTCACTATCTCTGGGTAAAATGGTCGCAGCGTGGCGCAATTATGGCAACATTGAGACAAATTTTATGCCTCAATAGTTATTATATAACACAAGTTGGATATATATTGAAATAAAAAGCGCGCACATCCGCCTTGGACATGCGCGCCATTTCACAGATGCAGGCTTAGCGCAGAATAATATCGCCCGAGCCGCGCGACCGGCTGGCGGTCTTTTTCGGCTTGCCTGAGACCTTGATATCACCCGAGCCGTAAACCGAGCCATCAAAGGCATTGCGCGCATATACGTCAACATCGCCCGAACCGCGAATTTCAACGCGCGCCTCGTCGCATTCCAGATCGCCGAAATCAACGTCGCCAGACCCCCGCAAATTGACCTCGACGGTGTCGCAGCGGCCTGTCACCTCAACGTCGCCAGACCCACGCAGATCCAGATCAACGGCCTTCACGTCGGCCTTGGCGATTTCGATATCGCCCGAGCCGCGCAATTCCAGTTCCAATTCATCACCGTCCACCGCGTTGACCGCAATATCGCCAGAGCCATTCAACTCCAATCCGTCCAAAGACGGCATGGTGATATATATTTCCAGCACGTCAATACGGCGGTAGCTGCCGCGTTTCATGCCTATTTCCAGCGTTGACCCGATCACATCGGTTTTCACCCGGTCGATGATGTCGGCGTCGGCCTTGACGGTGACGCTGAACGCCTCGCCGGTGGTGACAAATGTGTCCATCGACCCGCCCACTTCGATGCGGGTAAACCCGCTGGCGTCGCGCTTTTCTTCAACGGTGCCGCCTGCGGCAATCGCCTGACCAACGGTCCACAGCGAGACAACACCCGCAACCAGCCCGGCTTTCAGTGTGACTTTGTTCATTCTGGCCTC
>JASBSO010000088.1 GCA_030148905.1 Kordiimonadaceae bacterium
AATCCGGCGGGCTGGGCGGCGCAGCACCGCCCCAGAGCGGCAAGGCGCGGCCAAAGATGGGAAAATCGAGGCCAAGCGGCTCGGGCGCATGGCCGAGCATCTGTGCAAACCACGGCGGCGTATCCGCATCGCGGCTGGCAAAATGGCTCGTGGAGGCGCGGTCATCGACCAGATACATCAGGTCGACCGGGCGCGGGTGCCGATCGGAAAACCCGCCCAGAAACAGGCTCCATACCAACATCATGGCAGCAATGGCGACGCTGGCGATCATTGGCCTATGCCACGGTGTCGCATCCATGCGGCTGATGAGAGGCGCGCATGTCAGGGTCAGCAGCAAGACCGGCAAGACCAACACCACAGAAAAATAGACGCCCAAGCCCAGATGCAGCAAGCGAGCAAAATTGACCAGAGCGACAACGCCAACCAGAACAACAGCCGCATAAACAAGATACGCCCGCAGCGGTGATTCGCCCTCTAGCGCGCGACCTGCCAAGGCGCAGCCAAGCACCGAAAGCAGCAGGGGAAGGATGAAGAGATAGCTGCCCAAAGGCAGGAAAGCCTGCACGGCAAGCGCAAGCATCAGGAAAAACCCAAGCGCACCCATGCGAAGGGCACCGGCGGAGAGCGGCCTGCGGTAGAGAAAACTGCTGCCTGCAACCAACCCGGCCATGATCAGCGGAACAAACCAGGGCAGCGGCGTGTCGGCAAAGGTCATCACCGAGAACAGCAGCCCAAGTTTCAACTGGTGCCTGCCTTTTCCGTCCAGGATTGTGCCCACCCAGAAAACGGCAAGCACCAGCATCAACACGACCAATCCAAGGGCTTTCATATCGCCCCAGGCAGCCACGCGGCGAAATTCAACCGGATCCGTGAAAGGCGATGCGCCGCCGACATATTCGACCGACAGGATCAACAAAACAAACACGAAGAGAAGCTGCAGCGGGAATGCCAGCGCTTTGAAAACGTCGCTTGGCCGAACCGCCCCCGCTTGAAGGTCCACGCGCAGCAGCGCCGCATATCCAAGCCCGCACGCGCCCAAAAGCACCCAGCCAAGCCAGAGCGGGATGGGGACAAGTGGCAGGCCCCAGCCGCCGTGATAGGCGGTGTCAGCACCGCCCGTAAGCGGCAGGTCGGCGTTCGACAGATGCTGTGCGACCGCCAAAACCTGATCGCCCATATGCTGCAGGGTTGCCGGCGACAGATAGTCCTTGCGGTCGGTGTGGCTGTGATAATCGTAAAAGCCATCCAGATTGGCGAAATTGATGCCCTGCAACCCGCGCCTGAGCGCCGGGGTGAAATCGGTGCTGTTGGGCGCCAGTTGATACACCGCCTGGCTGATCGAGCTGGTCACCGGGCTTTTGAGAACCGGAGCAAGGGCATTGATGACGCCGCCATTGGGGGCGCTGGTTTCAAACAAAATTGCCGGGCCTTGACTGCCGCGCGATTCGAGGTTGATGACAAAGCCAATCTCGTCCGCGCGTGGGTCTTGCTCGAAAAACGCGCGTGCGCCCCACAGGCCCGATTCTTCGCCGTCGGTAAAGACAATCAGGATATCATTGGCGGGCCGCGGACCGGCGGCAATGGCGCGCGCGACTTCAAGGATCGTCGATGTGCCCAAGCCGTCGTCGCCCGCCCCGAAGGATTGCGGCACGCTGTCATAGTGGCTCATCAGCAAAAGCGCCTTGCCCGCGCCGCGCGTGCCCGGCAGCCGCGCACTGACATTTTGGATATGCGCCAGCGAAAATGTACCGGGCCGGGCGCTGTGCGCGACATAGGCATCGATCTGGGCGTCAAAACCGAGCGCCCGAAGCTCGCCGAGAAGATAAGTGCGCACCTCGGCCAACGCGGACGACCCCATGGGGTGCGGGGCCGCCGCGACCGTATCGAGGTGCCGCGCCGCCCGCGCGGCGGAAAAGCGCTGCGAGTCGGCGGTCAAGTCCTGCGGGGCGGGGAGCGGGGTCAGGGCCCAGTTGATCAGCGCCGCCAGCCCAATCAAAAGCGGGAAAGCGGCCCAGCTATAGTGGTTATAACGCTCCATGCGCCCCCCTTTTTGCCCCTGAGGGGCTGAAACAGACTATCCGTATGCAGACAGCACGAAGCTGAACGCTGGCGCGCCTTGGATGCGTTCAATTTAGACGCGCTCGATAATCACCGCGATCCCCTGACCAACGCCGATACACATGGCACAGAGCGCATAGCGGCCTTGCCGGGCCTCCAATTCTGCAGCAGCGGTCATCACCAGCCGCGCGCCCGACATGCCCAGCGGATGACCGAGCGCGATCGCCCCGCCATTGGGGTTCACATGCTCGGCGTCGTCGGGCAGGCCCAAAAGCCTGAGCGTCGCCAGCGCCTGTGCGGCAAAAGCTTCGTTGATTTCGATCACGTCCATATCGGCGGTGGTCAGCCCGGCTTTCGCCAGCACAGCCTCGGACGCAGGTGCGGGGCCAATCCCCATAATCCGCGGAGGCACGCCCACCGTTGCACCGGCGACAAAGCGCGCACGGGGCGTCAGGCCATTTGCGTGGGCCGCGCTTTCCGACGCCACCAGCATCGCCGCCGCGCCGTCGTTCACACCCGAGGCATTGCCCGCCGTCACGGTGCCGCCTGCGCACACAATCGGACGCAGGTTCGCAAGCGCATCCAGGCTTGTCGCCCGGGGGTGCTCGTCACAGTCAACGAGGACGGGGTCGCCTTTTCGTTTCGGAATCGAAATGGGGGCAATTTCCTGCGCCAACCGGCCCGATACGGTGGCGTGTGCCGCGCGTTCCTGGCTTCTGAGTGCAAAGGCATCCTGATCGGCGCGCGATACGCCGTAGTCTTCGGCGACGTTTTCGGCGGTTTCGGGCATGGTGTCGACGCCGTATTCGGCCTCAAGCACCGGGTTTACAAACCGCCATCCAATGGTGGTGTCGTATATCTCGGCTCGGCGGTCAAAGGCCGATTGCGCCTTGGCCATGACAAAGGGCGCGCGCGACATGCTTTCAGCCCCGCCAGCGATCATCAGCGCGGCTTCGTCCGCGCGAATAGCGCGCGATGCGGTGATAAAGGCGTCCATGCCCGACCCGCACAGCCGGTTGATCGTCGCCCCCGGCACCGCCTCGCCAAGCCCCGCTAACAAAAGCGCCATACGGGCAATGTTGCGGTTATCCTCGCCCGCCTGATTGGCATTGCCGTAAATGACATCGTCAACCGACGCCCAATCGACGCTGGTGTTGCGGTTTTTCAGTGCCTTTAGGGGATGCGCCGCCAGATCATCTGCGCGCACCGAAGACAGTGCCCCGCCGTACCGGCCAATGGGCGTGCGCACGGCATCGCAGAGAAAGGCGTCCGCCATGGTTATTCCGCGGCCTCGCCCGCGCCCTGATACGCAGCCCCTTCAACCGCATGCAGATACACCTCCAACAGGGCTTCCTGTTCCTGCCGTTCGGCCTGGTCGACCTTACGCACGGCGATCACCTTACGCAGGATTTTGGTGTCAAAGCCGACGGCCTTGGCCTGGGCATAGACCTCTTTGATATCGTCAGCGATGCCTTTTTTCTCTTCTTCCAGACGCTCGATCCGGTCTACAAACCCGCGCAACTGTTCTCCGGCAATACCGCCCGTTTCTACCATCGTGTTATCCTTTCCGGCGCGGTTTACCAGCCGCGCATTTGTTCATTTTTTGCGATGCTGGCGTCCATAAGCGACAGCTGTCCCGGCGTGGCGGGCTTTTGATATTTGGCCTTAAAGTCGGCCACCGGCATGCCGTAAATACGCTCGCGGGCTTCGTCCTTGGTCATCTCGACACCCTCACTGGTTGCGGCTTCGCGGTACCAGTCCGCCAAACAGTTTCGGCAAAACCCGGTATGCCCCATCATGTCGATATTCTGCACGTCCGTGCGCGCCGAAAGATGCTCCAGCAATTTGCGCAGCACTGCGGCCTCGATCTCAGTTGTATCCGCCATGGCCGTCCCTCCTAGGTGAAGTGTTTTTTAAACCGTACGTCCTCACGGTTGATACAGTGGTCGAGCCCGTCTGCCAAGAGACGCGCCCACGCATCCACCTGCGCCTCGGTCTCCAGCTGGTCCTGGCGCACTTCCAGCGTGGTTTGCGGGAAGCCATTGCCCATGCCGTGCCGGCCCATGGTATAGTAAAGCGTTGCACCCGAATATGGCTCATTATCGCCGACACAGAGGTCGGTTTCGGCCTCCAAAAAGCCCATCAGGGCCTGCGCCAAGCGCGCGTCGCGGTTATAAAGAAAGCCAACCTCCCAAGGGCGCGGCTGGCCGTCCGCCATTTCAGGTGTAAAGCTGTGCACCGCCAGCACGATCGGAACACGCCCAGCACCGATAAAGGGCGCAAGCACAGTTTCGCACGCCGCATGATAGGGTGTGTGATAGGCGGCAATGCGGGCCGCGATATCGGCGGGCGACAAATCCTGATTGCCAGGAATGGGAATGCCGTCGCTTTGGGCGGGCACGAGCGTCGGGCTGTCGGGTTCGCGGTTAACGTCCAGCACCAGGCGCGACACCTGCGCCACCACAGCGCCGCAGCCCATCAGCTCGGCAATACGCCGCGCCAGCGCCTCGGCCCCCAGATCGATGGCGATGTGTTTGTCCAAATGTTCGGACGCGAGCCCAAGCCCCGCATGCGGCGCAGGGATGTGATTGCTGGCATGGTCCACAAGCAGCACCAGATCAACATCCTGTGTCGGCGGTAAAATTTCCGGGTGTATTGGTGCAAGCTTTGTCATTGATGTCATCAGTTGGTCACGTCACTATGCAACCCAAGGGAAGGGATGACTTAGCGGCCCCAAGGCCCAAGTTCAAGCATGCGCCTGTTATAAGTGGTCGCAGAAAAGGGAAAACCATGAGCACGTCGGACGAATTCTCCATTGCCAACAGCGATGCGGCGCTGTGTCGGCGCCGGAAAACCCGGATTTTGGCGACGCTCGGCCCCGGCAGCAGCAGCCACGACATGATCCGCAAACTGTTTATTGCCGGGGTGGATGTGTTTCGCCTCAATATGAGCCACGGCGAGCACAGCGACAAAGCCGAGCTGGTTGACCGGATCCGCGCGGTGGAGCGCGAATTTGGCCGCCCGATTGCAATTCTGGTCGACCTTCAGGGCCCCAAATTACGGATCGGCAAATTTGCTGACGGCCCGATTACCTTGACCGAAGGGGCTGAGTTTCGCCTGGACCTTGACCCCGCTGCCGGTAACAGCGACCGGGTCCAGCTTCCGCATAAAGAAATTTTCGCGGCACTCGAGCCCGGCACCGACCTGCTGCTGGATGACGGCAAAATCCGACTGACCGTCACCGCCTGCGACGGCGCGTCCGCCCGGTGCAAGGTCCGCGTTGGCGGGCCGCTGTCAGACCGCAAGGGCGTCAATGTGCCCGGTGTGGTGTTGCCGCTGGCCGCGATGACCGAAAAAGACCGGCGCGATTTAAGTTTTATGGCAAGCCAGGATATTGACTGGTTTGCGCTGTCCTTTGTGCAGCGCCCCGACGATATCGCCGAAGCCAAAAAGCTGGTCGCGGGCCGCGCCGCGGTGATGGCGAAGATCGAAAAGCCCGCCGCCGTTAAAGCGCTCGACGGCATTTTGGAACTGGCTGACGGGGTGATGGTGGCGCGCGGTGACCTGGGGGTTGAGGAGCCGCTGGAAAAAGTCCCCGGCATTCAAAAGCATATCATTCGGACCGCGCGGCGGATGGGCAAACCCGTTGTCGTCGCCACGCAAATGCTGGAGAGCATGATCAACGCCCCCGTGCCAACCCGTGCCGAGGTCTCAGATGTCGCCACCGCCGTGGGCGACGGGGCCGACGCGATTATGCTGAGCGCCGAATCAGCCGTGGGTGATTATCCGGTTGAAGCAGTCCGCGTCATGGACCGCGTGGCGCATCAGGTGGAAACCGACCCCAGCTATCTGGCCACCTATGAGCGGCGCACAGCGCTGAACACCACCGCCGAAGACGCGATTTCCTCGTCGGCAAAAGCCGTCGCCGAAACCGTGGGGGCCGTGACCATTGTCACCTATACCACCTCGGGGACGACGGCGATTCGCGCCTCCCGCCAGCGACCAAATATACCGGTGCTGACGCTGACCCCCAACATGTCGGTGGCGCGCAAGCTGGCGCTGGTGTGGGGGTTGCACACGGTCAAAACCAAAGACGTCGAAAGCTTTGAACATATGATCGCCAAGGCCAAGCGCATGGCGCTGCGGCACGAGCTGGCCAGCGGCGGCGACCGCATTGTGATCACGGCTGGTGTGCCGTTCGGCACGCCTGGGGCCACCAATGTGCTGCATATCGCCTGGGTCACCGGCGACGAGTTGGACGATTATGACGAATCAGTCGACGCCTGAAACTGACTGAGGCTGTGCGTTTCATCCATCAGGCCGTGGCGGTCGAGGCAGGCCTCCAGCCCTTTGGCGTCTTCAAAACGGTGGACATGAAAGCCGAGCTGCTGGGCCGCATCGATATTAGGCTGCCGGTCATCGACAAACAGCGTTGCCTCGGGATCAAGATGATAGCGCTTTGACGCCAGCTGGAAAATGCGCGGGTCGGGCTTGATCATCCGTTCCTGTCCCGACACGACAACGCCGTGAAACAGATCGGTAAAGGGATAATTGAGGCGGAATGCCGGCCATTTTTCCGCCGGGAAATTGGTCAGCGCGACGCAGCGCACATCATTGTCTACCAGCAGTTCCAACAGTCGGGCCACGCCTGCAACGGGCTTCAAGATGGTTTCGTCCCAGCGCGTATCAAAGAGCCGGATCAAATCTTCATATTCGGGAAACCGTGCGGTCAGCGCATCGGCATTTTGCTGAAAGGGCACACCGCGGTCATGGCGGCTGTGCCATTCAAGGGTTACGACCTCGCGCAGGAAAAAATCAAGCTCATCGGCGTCCGCGATCAGCTGTTCATACAGATAGCGCGGGTCCCAATGGACAAAGACATTGCCGATATCAAAGAGAACGGCCTGCACCGCTCGATCTGTCATGGAACCCCCTCAAAAGCCACGCATACGAAAACAGACGGAAACAGTATCGAACCGCCTGATGAGGGTAAAGGGGATACAGCGCCGCAGGCGGGCAGCCCTAGCCGCAAAGCTTTGGGCGGCGCGGGATATAA
>JASBSO010000092.1 GCA_030148905.1 Kordiimonadaceae bacterium
CGTCTGCCGGTCACCGCCTCCGCCGCATCTGCCACCGCATCCGACAGTGCGCACGGCGGGGTGAGGAAACTGTCGCCCGACAGCCACCAGTCGACCGTATAGCCGACGCCCGCACTCTCCAATCGGCGGGTCAGCTCGGCGCGCAGGCTCTCGGGTGTCCAGTCGCTGTTGAAGCGGATATTGAAGCGCGCCTGCGCCTCGCCCGGAATGACATTGGCGGCTTCATTGCCGACATGCACGTCGATGATTTCCAGATTGCTGGGCTCGAAGTGGGCGTTGCCGGCGTCAAGCGGTTCGGCGTCGAGCGCCGCCAGAAGCTTCACCATATCGGGGATCGGGTTGTGCGCGCGGTGGGGGTAAGCCACGTGGCCCTGTGTGCCGTGCACGGTCAGGTGCCCGTGCAGGCTGCCGCGCCGCCCGATCTTGATCATATCGCCGAGCGCGTCGGGGTTGGTGGGCTCACCCACCAGGCACAGGTCAATCGTTTCGCCGCGCGCGCGCAGCCAGTCGAGCACTTTTTTGGTGCCGTTGATCGCCACGCCTTCCTCGTCGCCGGTGATCAGCAGCGACAGCGACCCTTTGACCGTGCCGGCGTTGATTGCATTGGATGCTGCGGCAACAAAGGCGGCGATGGACGCCTTCATATCGGCGGCCCCGCGCCCCCAAAGCTGGCCGTCTTCGATCACACCGGCATAGGGGTCGTGCGTCCAGTGCGCCATGTTACCGGGCGGCACCACATCGGTGTGCCCCGCATAACAGAAATTGGGCGCTTCGGTGCCAAAGCGCGCATAAAGATTGGGGACGTCATCCTCGCCCGGTTCGGAAAACACCATCCGGTGGCAGGCAAAGCCGAGTGCTGTCAAGTCGCGCTCTAACACATCCAGCGCGTCGCCTGGGTCGGGGGTGACTGAGGGTTTCTGGATCAACTCCTGCGCCAGACGAACGGGATCAAGCGTCACTGCGCCTAGTCCCGCAACAGATCGTTGATCGCGGTTTTGGAGCGCGTTTGCGCGTCTACCCGCTTGACGATCACGGCGCAGTAAAGGCTTGGCCCCGGTGTGCCGCCCGCCAGCGGTTTGCCGGGCTGGCTGCCGGGCACCACAACGCTGTAGGCTGGCACGCGGCCGCGGAACATCTCGCCGGTTTCGCGGTCGATAATCTTGGTCGATGCGCCCAGATAAACGCCCATCGACAGCACCGCGCCTTCTTCTACCACAACGCCTTCGGCGACTTCGGACCGTGCACCAACAAACACACCGTCTTCGATGATCACCGGGCCCGCTTGCAAGGGTTCCAGCACGCCGCCAATGCCCGCGCCGCCCGAAATATGCACATTTTTGCCGATCTGCGCGCAGCTGCCGACAGTGGCCCAGGTGTCAACCATCGTGCCTTCGTCGACATAAGCCCCGAGATTGACAAAGCTTGGCATCAGCACCACGCCTTTGCCGATATGGGCCGACCGGCGCACAATTGCGCCCGGAACCGCACGAAAGCCCGCATCGCGAAACCGGTTGTCGCCCCAGCCTTCAAATTTTGACGGCACCTTGTCCCACCAGGGGGTGTTGTCGCCGGGGCCGCCCGCAATGGTCGCCATGTCATTGAGACGGAAGCTCAACAACACCGCCTTTTTCAGCCACTGGTTTACCGTCCAGCCTTGCGGGCCTTTTTCGGCAACGCGCACCGCACCGCAGTCCAACAGATCAAGCGCGGTGTCCACCGCGTCGCGCACCGGGCCCTGGGTTGTCGAATTCAGGCTGTCGCGCGCGTCAAAAGCGGCATTGATCTCGGTCTCCAGGGCGGCAAGGTCGGTCATGGCGTGTGTCCTTTGCTGTCGGTCGGCGGGACCATAGCCAGCAGGCATCAGAAGTCAATCGGTCGTCGTACCACCAGCGTCTGTTACGCGGTGGTCATGATATTCCGTCAGCCAGCGGCTAAGCGAGGGCGTGGTGGAATGCACCCGGTCTTCGCGGTGCCCGCCGCGAGCATAATCGGTGCCGGTATCAATCCATACGGTTGCCACGCCCATTTCGTGCGCGGGGACAAGGTTGCGTGCCATATCTTCAAAAAACACAGCATTGCCGGGCTGGATATCGAACCGGCGCATCACATTGCCATATGTTTCGGGGTGCGGCTTGGGGATGAAGTCGGCGTCGAACACATCAAACATCGCGTCAAACACATCGGCAATGCCCAGCCGGTCCAGCACTTTTTCACCATAAGGTCGGTCTGCATTGGTGAAGATGATTTTGCGGCCGTCCAGATTTTGCAGATGCGCGCGCAGATCGGGGTCGGGCGTCAGGTGCGAAAAATCGATATCACCGACAAAGTCCAAATAGTCGTGCGGGTCGACCTCATATTCGACCATCAGACCTTTCAGCGTGGTGCCGTGCGCCATAAACAGCTCTTTTTGGCGCCTCCGGGCGGGTTCCGCATCGAGTTTTAAGAGTTTTTGAACATATTGGCCGATACGCTTTTCCACCTGGGGAAACAGCGCAAGCTCGGCCGGATAAAGCGTATTGTCCAAATCAAAAAGCCAATCGCTGCGGCCGCTGTGGAAGATAGGATGACGTGCTGACATGAACACCGAGACCTTGTAGATATGAAAAGGGGATATCGATCCGATATTTGCGTCTATAGTTGCGGGTGCCCGGGTGTCTGTCAAAGGACCATTTGATTTCATGCCGATCCGATTGCCAACGCTAGCGAAAACGCTCAAAAAATCCGCAAATCCATCGATTGTGGCGGCGGATGTGCCGTGCGTGCTGATCGACGAACAGGACGCGATTATCGCCAATAGCGGTCAGGGCAGCGAGCTTGCACTGTTGTGGCAACAGCGCGTGGCTCCGCTTGCTGCACTGGTGACCCGTGCCCGCGCGACGGGGGCGGCGTGCGACCGGGTGGAGTTGCAGGCGGGCCCAATCTTCTGGGTGACCGCGTCGCAAAGCGAGGGCGGGATTTTGCTGATCGGGCGCGATGTCACCGTGCCCGAGCGCATGACAAGCGCGCTGATGCATTCGCGCGCGCTGTTGAAGGGGTTGCTGGAACGCGCCTGCGCCATGGCGTTTGAACTGGACGCCCACGGCCGGTTCCGGTTTATCGCTCCGGCAGAGCCCTTTGATGTGCCCTCCAAACCCTGGCTGGAAACGCCGGCGGAAAGCTTTTTCTTCTCTGACGGTCGCTTGCCCGGACGCAACCCGCTTCAGGCCCTGGCGGATGGTGTCTTTGCCTCAGTGCGGGCGGTGCTGCCAGGCGGGCAGAGGGTGTATCTTGATTTCGATATGGCGGTTGAACGCGACGATGCGGGCGAGATTACCGCGCGCACCGGCGTGGTGCGCGATGTCACGGCGGAGCATGACCGCGCGGCCGATGCGCGTCAGACGACGCTTCGGCTCCAGGTGGAAAGCCAACTGACCCACATTTTGAATTCGAGCGAAAGCGCTGAGCATTTGCTGGAACGCGCGACCGCCGCGCTGAGCGACATTGTCCGCGCCGATACAGTTTGGATGGCGGCTGAGGGTGATGCCAAAGCGCAGCTCTTATATCAGTACGGCGACACGCGATTTGACCTGTCGGCTATCCAAGCCGCGCTGGATACCCAGCCGGGCGAAGCGCTTGTCCCGTGGCCCAGCGCGGATCACTGCTCGGCCTTGTTGATCCCCTTTCAACGTGACGCGGGCGACACCAGCACCCGCGAAGGCTTTGCCGTTATCGCCCGTGATACCGCGCAATATCCCTGGTCCGAACCGGAGCGGTTGCTGCTCAAATCGGTTGGGGCCACGCTGACCGCCGCCTTTTTGCGGGCAAAAATGATCGACCGGCTGTCGCAACTCTCCAGCCGCGACAGTCTCACTCAGCTTCTCAACCGACGGGCGCTTGGTGACGCGGTCAACCGGCGTTTAGCCGCGCATGCCAAGGTCGGCAAAGCCGGGGTATTGCTGTTCATCGATCTCGACCATTTCAAGGAACTGAACGACACAGCAGGGCACAAGGCCGGCGATCAGGCGTTGAAAGAGGTGGCGCAATTCGCGCGGGACAGCATCCGTCCGTCCGACCTTGCCGGACGTTATGGCGGCGACGAGTTTATCATCTGGCTTGATGATATCGATGTCACCGCCGCAGAGGAGAAGGCCCAGGCCCTGATCGATTTCATGCCGCGCCTGCGCGCCCGGCTTTCCGATGCGCCGCTTAAACTCGGGGCATCGGTTGGATTGTGTCAAAGTCGTCCAAATCTTGACCTCGACTTTGAGGCACTGGCAGAAAAGGCGGATGCGGCCCTGTATGCAGCAAAACAACACGGCAAGGGGCGTGTGATTGTTGCCGGGCGTGCGGATGAGGGTGAGGGACATGTTTAAGGCACTGACATCGCTGTTTGGCAAAGGGGGCTTGCCCAAAGAGCTGAAGCCTGAAGATGAAAAGGCCATTTTGAAGTCGGGCACCGACGCACAGCGCCTGGCGCTGGCGACGCGCCCCGATGCCCGGCCCGAGGTGCTGTATTATCTGGCTGAGGAAGGCACCGCTGATGTGCGCCGGGCGGTCGCCACCAATGATGCGACGCCCATTCAGGCGGACAAGATCCTCTCGAACGATGATGACGACGAAGTGCGCACCGAGCTTGCGCGCAAAATTGGCCGCATTCTGCCCGACCTGGCCAAGGCGGAAAAAGCGCAAATTCGCGACTGTGCCATCGTTGTCATTGAAACCCTGGCCCGCGACACCCTGCCCAAGGTGCGCGCCATTTTGTCGGAAGAGCTGAAAAAATCTGACCTCGTGCCAAAAGAAGTGGTCACCCAGCTTGCCAAGGATATTGAGGATATTGTCTCGGTTCCGGTGCTGGAATATTCACCGCTTTTGGGCGAGGCGGACCTGCGTGAAATCATCGCCGCAGGCGCCAGCAGCCGAGCGCTGTCGGCCATCGCCGGGCGCGACAATTTGCCCGAGTCGGTCTCGGACGACATTTCGGCGTCGCTGGATATCCCGGCCATTTCAACGCTGCTGACCAACGAAAGCGCACAAATCCGCGAAGATACGCTCGATGCCATCATGGATCAGGCCGAAGCCGTTGGCGCGCTGCACAAGCCGCTGGCGCTCAGGCCGTCGCTGTCGATCCGAGCAATGAAGCGCATCGCCGGATTTGTGGCGTCTGCTTTGGTGCACAAAATGGTGGAAAACAGCCAGATTGATGCCGACGACGGCAAAGAGATTTTGGCCACGGTGCGCACCCGCATC
Source organism: Kordiimonadaceae bacterium (assembly GCA_030148905.1). Lineage (GTDB taxonomy): Bacteria > Pseudomonadota > Alphaproteobacteria > Sphingomonadales > Kordiimonadaceae > JASBSO01. Next base: position 5,227 of record JASBSO010000092.1, read on the forward strand.
GACGAGGAAAAAGTCGGCGATGATGACGCGCGCAAAATGAAGGCCACCGCGATGGAGCTCTTAAAGCGCGGCGCACTGGATGACGAGGCGATCGTCAAACAGATCGGCGAGGGCAATCGCGACATGGTCATTCAGTCCTTGTCGGTTTTGGCCGACCTTCCGGACGATGTCATCCGCGATGTGATCAAGTCAAAAAGCGGGCGAGCGGTCACCGCCCTGTGCTGGCGCGCCGGGCTGAAAATGCGCACAGCCTATGCGGTGCAAACCAAAGTCGCGCTGGTGCCGACGACGCAGCTCTTGCACGGCAAGGACGGCGATGAATATCCGATGTCCGGCGACGAACTGGACTGGCATTTGAGCTATTTTACCGACAGTTAAGCGCTGTCTTAGGTGCCGTCGCGGCGAATGAGCGTGCCAGCGCCGCGCTCGGTGAAGATTTCCAAAAGCACCGCATGGCGCACGCGCCCGTCGAGGATAACCGCACCGTTCACACCCGAATCGACCGCTGCCAGGCAAGTTTCCACTTTGGGGATCATGCCGCCGGTAATGGTGCCGTCGCGGCGCAGCGCGCCAATATCATCGGCGTTCATTTCGGTCAGCAAATTGCCGTCTTTATCCAGAACGCCTTTGACATCGGTGAGCAGGAAAAACCGCCGTGCCGACAAGGCCGAGGCAATGGCACCGGCCAGCGTATCGGCGTTGATGTTGTAGGTTTCGCCGTCCCGCCCCGGGGCGATGGGCGAAATCACCGGGATGATCCCAGCCTCCAGCGATTCGATCAACAGCTGCGGTTCGACGGTTTCGGGTTCGCCGACAAAGCCAAGGTCAACAACGCGCTCGATATTACTGTCGGGGTCGCGCAGGGTACGGCTGACCTTGCGCGCGGTCACCAGATGGCTGTCTTTGCCCGAGAGGCCAACGGCGCGCCCGCCGGCCGCATTGATATTGGCAACAATAGATTTACAAATACCGCCCGCCAGCACCATTTCGGCAATTTCAACGGTGGTCTGGTCGGTCACCCGCAGGCCGTCGATAAATTCGGACTGGATATTCAGGCGGTCTAGCATCTCGCCGATCTGCGGCCCGCCGCCATGCACGACCACAGGACGAATGCCGACCTGATGCAATAGCACAATGTCCTGGGCGAATTGGCGGGCCAGGTCTGGATCGCCCATGGCGTGGCCACCATATTTGATGACGAACACTTCGCCCGAATATTTGTGCATATAGGGCAATGCTTCAATGAGCGTTGCCGCCTTGCGTTGTAGCTTCTCCATGTCGTGTTCCACGATGATCATTGGGCCTAAACCAGATTGCTGCGCGCAGTGCGCGTGCGCGCCACTCTTCACCGAAGGAGGATGTGCTGTCAAATGCTGTGGTTCAGCTATTTGGATCGAACGCGCCTTCGAGACTCGCTCCCACAATGATCAGGGTCGCGGCGACCATATAGGCCAGCAGTGCGGTTTTCTGAAGTGCGTCGGCCCCTGGCGGGACAAGGCCTGACCCGGCGGCAACGGCGATCAGACAGACCAGGCACCCAAGTGGCAGTAGCAGCAGGGCAAAGCGCGACAGGGAGGCCGCCAGCGTGCTGATGACGCTGAGGCCAAGCACGATGTCGCGGGTCAGATTTGGCGATATGTCACTGTCTTTGGCGATCAGGACAAACGCCAGCGCGATCAGTGTCGCCATCATCGATGCGGCGCGGCTACGCGCCAACGGCAGTGTGTGCAGTCGGTGCAGGCGGCTGAAAAGACGCGGCCACAAGAGCAATTGCGCGGCGCCACTGGCATAAAGCATATGCTCTATTTGCCCCGCGCTCAGGCTCAGCGCCGCCAGGCCGAGCGCACCCAGCACCAAAACGACAGGCACGTCCTTGGCGTTCTCTATGGTCGTCAGGGCAAACACACCCAGCATGGCAAAGGGCATGACAAGGATCACCGCGCGCAAGGGGCCACTGAGTTCATGTTCGGCAAGGGTGGCGACACAGGCGCACAACACCGTGGCCAGCAATGCTGTCAACCCAACCAGTTCGCGTGCCGTACGCCGAACGGGCGGCACGGCCTTTTGCCGCTCATCAGCCTGTTTGACCACTGTTTTCACCCATCACCAACACACGGGACCAATATACCCATGCACAGCCGTCCGCTAGGCGGCAATGGATAGGGTTATTTTGAAAAAAATTTGTGGAATTATAGCCGCTTACATCCGTATCGCCGCTTGGACCGTATCAAAGTATAAAGACCGATATATGAGGAAAACTGATGCTGTCCTTGCTTATTCTTGGGTTGTCCGTTCCGGCTTCACTTTTGAACAATAGCGACTGGATTGAAGCCTCCAGCCCGGCTGATGTTGCCGCCCGGTACGGCGACCGCCTTGTTTTCGATGTGTACCGTAAAGGCAAAAAGATCGGTGAAAGCATCACCCGGTTCGAGCGCAACGGCGAGAAACTGATGGTCAACACCGAGTTGGACCTGCGGGTGAAGTTTTTATTTTTCACCGCCTATAAGCTCGATATGACCAGCCACGAACTGTGGGACACACGCGGCCTTCTGAAACTCAGCTCCGATATCGACAATAACGGCGACGATGTGGATATTGTGGCCCAGCGCAGCAACGACGGCTATGTCTGGCAGTGCTATGAGGGCGATGCGCATCAGGTTCCAGCAACGGTCGATGTGTTTCCAACCAATCACTGGCATCCCGGTGTGTTGCTGAAAAATCAGCTGTTTAATACCCTGACCGGCCATATGATCGACGTGTCGGTGTCCTCGGCAGGGTTTGAGACGCTGGAAACGGCGTCGGGCCCCATCCGGGCGGAGCGCTTTGTGTATGACTGGGAGCTTGACGAAACCGAAAGTTGGTACGATGCAGAAGGCCGCTGGGTTGGTCTGCGGTTCAGCGCCAAAGACGGCTCCAAAATCACCTATGTGTGCCAAAATTGTGGGAATGAGACATTATGAGCAAACATTGGCGCGGGGCCTGGCAGCATGTCTGGGTGATAGGCGGCAGCACCGGAATAGGCGCAGAAACTGTCGAACAATTGGCGCGGCAGAATATTGCTGTCACCGTGTCGGCGCGTTCGGTTGAGGCCTTGCAAGACTTGGAGGCCCGCTTCGACAGCGTCACTGCCCTGCCGCTCGATGTCACCGACGAAGCCGCATGCCGCGATGCGGTGGCGCATTTCGAGACGCTGCCCGATCTGGTGATCTATATGGCGGCCGTATACGCCCCGATGGGCCTGAAAAACTATGATGCTGAAAAAGCCCGCTGGATGATGACGGTAAACTATGCCGGTGTGTGCAACATTCTTGATCCCCTGATGCCGGCGATGTGCGCGGCCGGACGCGGGCACATCGCGCTGGTTGCCTCGATTTCCGGCTATTTCGGCCTGCCAATGGCGGCGGGGTATAGCCCGACCAAGGCTGCTTTGCACAATTTGGCCGAGTCGCTCAAACCCGAATTGGAGAAACAGGGCGTCGCCATGTCGGTGGTCAACCCCGGATTTGTCCGCACACGCCTGACCGATAAAAATAAATTCCAGATGCCGCAGATTCTGGAGGTTGACGATGCAGTGGGTCGCATGCTGACAGGGCTCGCGCGCCGGAAATACGAGGTGATTTTTCCATTTCCATTCGCCGCGATCATCAAATCGCTTCGGATCTGGCCGCGGTCCTGGGTGTTTCGCTACACGCGCACGCTAACAAAATAAAAAGATTTCTATGGCAAGAAGACATCCGCTCACACAGCATTGAGTGGACGCTGCATCTCTATAGTGGTTCACTGATCGCTGCGCTACCGGGTGAAGAAGTGCGTATAGAGATGACCAAGCCAGACCGAAACAGGCGGGCACGCGCCCTTGAACAAAGCCTCCAGGGGGAGGCATTTGACCTGTCGCCGGATGACGGCGATCCGGTGCTGCTGACCTTGTCGGACCTGGCGGATGTCACCCCGGCGCAGCCCTTTGGGCATCTGGACCTCAGCCTTGACGCCATTTTGCCCGCTGCCGAACGTGTCGCCGACATGACCATGCGGATCGATATGGGCCTTGGCGGTATTGGCCCGGTTTTCATGGTGTCTGACCCGGTGCTTGGCCTCGACGATGCGGCAATTGCACTGATCGCGGGAACGCTTGCCAAACATCCAGACATTCATGACGCAAGTGCCTTGCCCTTTTTCCCCCTTGCGGTGGCCGAGGGCCTGCCAATGGGGCGCACGGCGATTGCCCGCGAGGCCTTGGATTTTGCGGCGATCATGACCCCGCGCGTGCTCGGCGAGCGGTATTTGATGTCCTCAAGCAACCACAGGGGGGAACGCCCCCGGTTTATCGACCGTCAGCCTGCCAATCTGTTGTTTTTACCGGTCATCGCCCGGGCCTTCCCCGACGCGGTTTTTGTGATGATTTCGGCGCGCGAACCCGGTGACACATGGCAGCGCTTGGTTGGCTCGTTGCCCCGGCATGCCAATCGGTCGCGCATCGATTGGCCAATCGATGCCACCGGCGCCGAGGTGGAATCGTTTTGCGGCTCGATTATCCAGATGTTACATCTGCGCGCGTGATGGTGATTCCTTTGTTTAGATTGCATATTTTTGCCGCATTGGTGATGCTGGTGGCGATGGCCTTTTGGCCGGGTGTCGGGTTTGCAGACGCGGGCAAAGAAGTGCTTAGCCTTGATCCCGCAGGCTTTGCCGCCGGGCGCACAGACCGCCTGGCTGTCGTTGGGTCGACCAGTCGCGGGGTGGATATTGTCACCCCGATTGTGGTGATCAAAGGAGCAAAGCCAGGCAAAACCCTGCTGCTGACGGCGGCGGTCCACGGCGACGAACTCAACGGAATACGGGTGCTGCACCTGCTTGCTGGTCGTCTGGACTCCGCGCAGCTGGCGGGCACAGTGGTCATGGTTCCAGGCGTCAACGGACCGGGGATGGCGGCGCACTCGCGCTATTTTGTCGAATCCGATGGCGGCGGCGCCCTGGTTGACCTCAACCGTCAGTTTCCTGGCGATGCGGATGGAAGTCTGGCGCAGCGTGTGGCTGCCAGGCTTTGGCAAATGTTCCGGTCGGCCAAGCCCGATCTTGCCGTTGATCTGCACACACAGACCCGTGGCACCGTTTACCCGCTTTTTGTCTATGCGGATTTCAACAATCCGGTTGTGGCCGACATGGCGCGCGACCTGATGCCCGATCTGATCAAACGTGACACAGGTGAAAGCGGAACGCTGGAAACCGAGCTTTTGCGCACAGGCGTGCCATCATTGACTTATGAAATCGGCGCACCCAAGATTTTTGAACCCGACCTCATTCACCGCGCCGTTGCCGGGCTTGAAAATGTAATGCGCCGTCATGCCATGCTGGCGGGACCGCTGGTACAGCCAGCCAGCACACCTTTTATCGGCAACCGGTTTTTTACCGTGCGTGCTGAGCAGGGCGGCGTCTCGGTGGTGGATGTGGCGCTTCTCGATATTGTCGCGCAAGATGATCTGCTGGCCCGGCAATTTGACCTCTTTGGCCATGAGGTCCGTCAATATCGCGCGCCTGTCGGAGGGCGTGTCGTTTCCATTTCTACCGACCCACTGCGCGAGCCGGGGGCTCCGCTTGTCAGAATATTGTATTGATCGGCAGTCTGATTGGCCCTGGGGTCCGTAAGAACATGCACGGCCATTTGAAAAGGATGCGCTTAACCGATGCCTGCACCTGACCAGTTTATCCACCCCTCGGCGGGTGCCAATCATCCGGATGTGCGGACGGGGAAAATTGGCTTGTTGCTTGTGGCGCTTGGGACGCCCGATGCTCCAACCTACGGCGCTGTGCGCCGCTATCTGGCCGAGTTTTTGTCGGACCCACGGGTTATCGAAGTGCCCAAATGGCTGTGGTGGCCGATTTTGCATGGGCCAATTTTGACCTTTCGTTCGGGCCGGTCTGCCAAGGCCTATGCACGGATTTGGGACGAGGGGCTGAATCAGTCGCCATTGTTGACCATCACCCGTGATCAGGCAGCGGCCATGCAGGGCCGTTTCGGCCATGATATTGTGGTGCGTTGGGCGTTTCGCTATGGCTCGACATCGATCGAATCACAGCTTGATGTGTTGCGCGACGCCGGATGCGACCGGATTTTGATTGCGCCGCTTTATCCGCATTATAGCGCGACAACCACCGCAACCGTTCAGGACAAGGTTTTTGACTATCTGTCCGCTGTGCGCTGGCAGCCGGCGATCAGAACGCTGCCGCCCTATTTTGACAACCCCGTGTATATCGACACCATGGCGGATCATATTTCGCACGCGCTCAGCGCGCTGGACTGGACGCCCGATGCCTTGCTGGCGAGTTACCACTCGATCCCCGAAGCCTATTGGCACAAGGGCGACCCCTATCCGTGTCATTGCCGTAAAACCAGCCGCTTATTGGCCGAAAACCTGAAATTTGACGACGGGTTTCTGCACACCAGTTTTCAAAGCCGGGTCGGCCCGACCAAATGGGTTGGGCCCTATACCGACCACTATGCCGAGATGCTGGTCAAGGACCGCGGCGTGCGCAATCTTGCTGTTGTGGCGCCGGCGTTTTCAGCGGACTGTCTTGAAACGTTGGAAGAGATCGACATGGAACTGCGCGACAGTTTTCTTGCAGCAGGCGGCGAGCGGTTTGCCTATATTCCCTGCCTCAATGCGTCGCCGCACGGGGTCGATATGCTGGCGGATTTGATCCACAACGAGTTGCGCGGCTGGATCGCCTGATATCAGGCGGCGCAGCGTTTGGCTTAATTATCGGGGCCGCCAATCCCGGTCACGGTGACGCTGGTTTCGATCGCCTCGCCGCTTTCCAGTTCAAGGGTCAGCGGAAATGTTGCCCCTTTTTCCAGCGGCTTCTTAAGCCGGATCAGCATGATATGCGTCCCGCCAGGGGCCAGAAGCGCGCGACCAAATCCGTCGATATCGATGCCCTCAACCGGGGTCATGCGCATGATATTGTCGTCGCCGGCGCGGGTTTGGTGCAGTTGCACAATGCTGGCAATGTCGGACCGCGCGGCAATAACGGTCGCTGGTTCGCCGTCATTATTTTCTAGGGTCAAATAGACCGCCGCCGACAGCGTGCGTCCACCGGTTTCGCGGGCCCAGGCATCTTTGACGGTCAGATGTGCGCCCGTGTCGTGAAACAGGGGCAGCACAGCCAGGGCAAGCACGGTCAAAACAGGGGGCATGGATTATCCTCGTGCGCGCACGGCAAAGGCATCGGTGGCGCATAAGAGTTCGTGGCGGATCGGCGCCTCAAAGGCGGAATGCCCGGCAACCGGTACGATTTTAAGCTGGGCGCTGGGCATGGCATCCGCCAGTTCCCAGGCCGACAGCGGCGGACAAATGGCATCATATCGACCCTGGACGATCACCGCGGGCAGATGTGCGATCCGGTGGATGTCGTCCAGAATTTGATTGTCGCGCGTGAGAAAGCATTTGTTGATGAAATAATGCGCCTCGATACGGGCAAAGGCGCGGGCGAAATGCGGATCGATCGATCCGCTTGTTTCCAGCGCGCCGGGTTCCAGCGTGACGGTGCTGCCTTCCCAGACGCTCCAGGCGCGGGCGAAGTCCAGCGACTGGTCGTCATATTCGGGCGCGGTGAGGCGCTTGTAATAGGCCATGATCATATCGCCGCGCTCATGCTCGGGGATGGGGGCGATGAAATCGGCCCAGCGGTCCGGGAAAATGGCGCTGGTGCCGTGGCCGTAAAACCAGTCCAGTTCGCTTTGGCGGCCCAGGAAAATGCCGCGCAAAATCAAGCCGGTCACTCGCTCTGGGTGGGCCTCGGCGTAAAGCAGCGCCAATGTAGAGCCCCAGCTGCCGCCAAACAGAAGCCAGTGATCAATATCAAGGGCCGTGCGAATGGCCTCCATATCGGCGATCAAATGCGCGGTGGTGTTGTCTTTCAATTCGGCATGCGGGCGGCTTTTGCCGCAGCCGCGCTGATCGAACAAAATGATGCGGTAGCGCTTGGGGTCAAAAAACCGGCGCTGCATGCTGTTGGTGCCGCCGCCCGGCCCGCCGTGGATGAACACCACCGGGATGCCCTCGGCATTGCCCGACTGTTCCATATAGATTTGATGCCCGCCGCCTACATCCAGATGGCCGGACGAATAGGGCATGATCTCAGGGTAAAGCTGGCGAAGTGGTAATTGGCTTTCGGAACGCAGAACACCCTCCCAACACTAAACTTCAGCGCCGCGGCGGCGCTTCAATATGCCAAGCGTACGCGCATAATCCCCGGGGTTGTCAACATCGATCGGGGCATCGGCAAAGGGCATACGGACAACATTCAACGTCAAACCCCAACGCCGTGACAGTCGTTTGGCCAGGCCGTCAATAGTTGCCAGCTTGAATTTGTACAAAATAACAAAGGTCAGGCCAAAGGCCTTCAACAGGCGTTCGGGCTTTTTGCCGAACTGTCCGCCGCCTTCGAATACCTTGGCGGTTTTCAGGGCCTTGTCGCTCATCAGCGCATAAAGGTTGCACGACGACCATCCTCCATCCTTCAGCATATGAAAGGCGCGCTTGCCGTCGGGATAGGCGTCCAAAATCACCTGCGCCGGCGTCATGGCCACCGCGACATCGGGTCGCGCGGCGAACAGTTCGCCGGTGAAATGGTCGATCATCTCTGGTGTATGCAAGGCATTGTCGCCGGTTGTGATCACCAGCGGGTAAGGGCTGTCGATCGCCTCGACCGCGTTTGAAACCGAGGTGAACAGATTATCGGACGACGGCACGAAAAACAGCGTGCCCGCATCCAGCATCGCCGCCAGCGCAGGCACCGCGCGCAGCGTGGCTTCCTCTTCGATCGACACATAAATCCGGTCGATGTCGCGCGCGGCAACCAGGCTATTGACCACGCGTTCCAGCATGACCGTGCCATCAAGGTCAATCAGGCACTTATGCGATAGATTTTGCAGTTGGGCGACGGCGTCGTCCGGGCCTTTTCGGCTCGCGGCCAAAATCAGGGCAGTGGCTTTCGCCATGGGCTAGTCTCCTGTCGCGCGAGAATAGGTCTTCTCTAGCAGGTCCGATACGGTTTGTGCACCCCTAAGCGTGGTGATCGCCGTCATGCATATGTCGATTTCATCCGGGGCCATCAGCCTGGTCATGCAGCTTTTGGCTTTGGCAAGAAGCTGGCTGTGGGACAGCGGGTTGGCGGTGCTGCCCACCGGCATGGTAACGGTTGTGCTGTGCGTGGCGCCAGATGTCAGATGCACATGAACCTCGGTGGGAAATTCGCTTTCCAGCTTTTCAACATAGTCTTTTCTGATGCGCGGCATAAAGGCCCGGACCTTGGGGTCGTTCAACCGGTCGGGCAGAAAATCGCCGAGGCCGACATCGCCGTACAGCGCGGCGACCGCCAGATTATATTCCAGGCTGAATTTCGCCTCCATGTCGGTTTGGGGGCTGTCGTACATCAAGTTGCGCAGATGCGCGGCGGGCGCGCGCACCAAAACGCTTTCAATATCTTCGGCAGCAAAGCCGTGGGTGCTCGCAAGGTCTAAAAACCCGTCCAGCGCGCGGTGCACGCTGCCACAATTGGGGAAACGTTTGACCTTCAGGCCGTAGGTGTCGATATGCAGCGGGCTGCCGACATCATGGGTCTCGAAACGCAGGTTTTGGCCGTGTTCGGCGCTGCCCTTCAGCCCGTCGGCCAGGGCCTCCACATCCGGGCCAACCATCAATGTACGCATGCCCGTCGGCCCGTCGAGCGTGTTCAGTCCGGCGCTGATGCCCGCCTCGGCAAACAGCGCGGCCTTGACCCCCGCCTCGGCTGCCAGGCCCGCATGCAGGGGTTTGGTCATGGTGCCGAACTGGCTCATAAACCCGCCCGCCATGCTGGTTGCCACCGATAGGGCGTGGGCGGCTTTGTCTGCGGGCAAGCCGATCAACCGGGCACATGCGGCCGCAGCACCAATGGCCCCAACGGTTGCCGTTGCGTGCCAGCCCCGGCTACGGTGATAGGGATTGACCCCCTGGCCAACCTTACCGGTGATTTGAAGCCCGACAATATAGGCATCCAGCAGGGCCTGGGTGGTCAGCCCGCGTTCTGCCCCAAGCGCCAACAGCGCCGGGACAAGGACCGCACTGGCATGCGCTTTTGCGGGGTCGAAATTGTCGTCGAAATCGAGCGCGTGGGCAGCCGTGCCGCCCACCAGCGCCGCCGCAATCACCGGCAGGGTGCGCGCATCGCCAACCAGTTGCACAGGCCCGGTGCCGTGTTTTTCCATCAAGTCCGTCAGCCTTTGGCACACGGGTTCTTGCATGCCGGGGATCATCACTGCAATCGTATCGATAAAGGCGGCCTCTGCCCGCGCGGAGGCGTGCGCGCTCCATGCCCCGGGCACGGATGACAGCCAATCGGCAAAGGCAGTGATCGGCGTTAATTCAGACACAGCGACTGCCCTCCCTCAGTATTGGCCCCGTGACCGGAGACGTGTGCATATGTGCCTATTTTTGCAGACAGACTTGCCTCTGACGGATAATCGCGCAACTCTAAAGACAGAAGCGGCCATGACATATGCTGGATTGGCCATCGGATCAAGGACTGGCTGTGACGGATATCGATCCTGCGACGGCAAACCGCCTGATTGGCCACGCAGGCCAGGGCATGCCCAACACGATGACTCCCTGCGCGATCAAAACCGAGGACCGCGCCGAGGATCGGCTCATCACCCTTGAAGGGTGCTGGGTGATCGACCAAGCCGTTGATATCGATAAGCTTATTCAGAAATTCAAACCGCTTGAGGGCAAGCCCACGCATATCGACTGCGCGTCCATTGGGCATATGGACACCGCAGGCGCGGTCCTCATCCGCCGCCTGGCCGAGCGCGCCGCGGGCTGCAAGAAATGCGGCCTGATGAACATTCAGGACGCGCATGCCGAACTGTTGGAGGTGGTCTCGGCAGCACCGCCGCCCACCGCGACCGAACCCGACCTTGGCCCCTGGTATCTGGAGCCGGTTATCGAGCTGGGTATGTTTGTCGAGTCGGTGCTGGTGACCTTC
>JASBSO010000115.1 GCA_030148905.1 Kordiimonadaceae bacterium
CGCCTGGCGACCGAGATCCGCCACCTCCAGCGCACCGAGGTGGGCGAGGCCGAGGAGGCGTTCGCCGCGGGCCAGAAGGGCTCGTCGGCGATGCCCCACAAGCGCAACCCGGTGCTCAGCGAGAACCTGACCGGTCTGGCCCGGCTGGTGCGGATGGCGGTCGTGCCGGCGATGGAGAATGTCGCGCTCTGGCATGAACGCGACATCTCGCATTCGTCCGTGGAACGGAATATCGGCCCCGATGCCACGGTGACGCTGGATTTTGCCCTGGCGCGGCTGACCGGTGTGATCGACAAGCTTGTCGTCTATCCTGAGACCATGCGCGCCAATATGGACCGGCTCGGCGGCCTGCCCAACAGCCAGCGCGTGATGCTGACGCTTACGCAGGCCGGGGTCAGCCGCGAGGATGCCTATAAACTGGTGCAGGACAATGCCATGAAGGTGTGGGATTCAAAGGGAGATTTGAAATTGGTGGACCTGTTGAAAGCCGACACGCGGGTCACCGCGCATTTGGACGAAGGTACGCTCGACGACCTGTTCGACGAAGCCTATCACTATGCCCATGTCGACACGATTTTCGGGCGGGTGTTCGCATGAGAGCGCTCGGTGTTGCCGCGCTGGCGGTCGTTCTGAGCGTTTCCGCGCATGCAGACGAGCACGGAGCCTTTTGGGGGCAGCTTCAGGCGCTGTGCGGGCAGGCGTTTATGGGGCAGGTTGTGTCAACCGACCCGCAGGATGACGGCCTACGCGCCGCCCCGCTGGTGATGCATGTGCGCGAATGCGCGCCGGACCAGATCAAAATTCCCTTCCATGTGGGCGACAACAGGTCGCGGACATGGGTGCTGACGCGGTCAGGCGGCGAGGTCACATTGAAGCACGACCACCGCCACGAGGATGGCAGCGAAGACGCGATTACCCAATATGGCGGGCGGTCGGTCGGCGCGGATGCCACAGGGGTCGATTTCCCGGTCGATGATTTTTCCATTGATCTGTTTCAAAGCACTGGTCGTGCGGTCTCAACCGACAACACGTGGCGGATGGACTTTGCCACGCCGTCGCATTTTGCCTATCAGTTGTCGCGGCCGGGGCGGCTGGTGCGGATCGAATTTGACCTGAGCAAAACGGTTGCCCTACCGCCCGCACCCTGGGGGCATGAATAGCAAGGGCAGGCATAACGCGACCCAAGACGCGGTGCATATTTGCTGCGCCTGAAGCGTGGGCTTATTGCCCGCGCTTCATTTTGACAATTATTTTGTCCAGCGCCTGCAGGAAATTCGACCGGTCCGCCTTGGAAAAGGGTTTGGGGCCGCCAATGTTTTCGCCCACAGCGCCAGCCCTGAGGTCTGCCCGGATCGCACGCGTGGCCACGGCCATGCCAATATTGCGTTGCTCGAACGGGCGACCGTTCGGCCCCAAAACCTGCGCCCCGGCTTTCAGACAGCGTTCGGCCAGCAAAATATCGGCGGTGATGACAATGCTGCCCGCGTGGGCGTGTTCGGCGATCCAGTCGTCGGTGGCGTCAAACCCGTCGGAGACCAGTTGAAAGCGGATCAGCGGATGCTGCGGCACCCTAAGGGGCGCATTGCTGACCACCACAACCGGGACACTGGTTCGGTAGGCCACTTTGTAAATTTCGTCTTTGACGGGGCAGGCGTCGCCGTCAACCAGAATGATCGGGTCACGCATGGGCTGGCTTATTCGGGCGAGGGGGCGCCGTAATGCTGGATCACCAGCTTGGGGCGCGTGCCGTCGCGCATATCCAGGCGAATAAGCAGGTCATAGGTGTTGTGCGCCATCTGGATCAACCCCGGCTGCGCGCCCAGCAGTTCGGCCAGTTCGGGGGTGGTGTTGGAATGACCAACCACCAAAATCGTGCCGTCCATGGCCTGCAATTGGCGGGCAAAGCCGGGAAGATCGCGCGGGTCATACAGCGTCACCGGCAGGCGGTAATCGGTCGCGGTTGGTGCGGCGGTATCGCGCGTGCGGCGCGTGTTGGTTGAGAAAATATGGTCAAATTGAAACACCTGCCCGCGCAGGGTTTGGGCAAGCGCCGCCGCACGGATTTTCCCGGCTGCCGACAGGGCAGAATCCGCACTATCGTCGGCGCGTTCCGCGTGGCGAACGAGGAAAATGCTGGTTTGTGCGGTGGCGGCAGGGCCAACCACCAGCATCAAGAGTATGACAATCAACGCTTTCATGACGTAAAGTCTAATCGTCCTCTTTGGCGTGCGCAATCGTCCGCTTTGACGATCTGCGCTGGCATGCAGGCGCCATTATGGCCATTATGGGCACCCCGCGCCCTTACAGGTCAGCGTCACAAACAATTCGCTGTGCAACTGCCAGCCCAGCGGTCCTTTGCGCCAACCGGCGCTGTAAAGACCGGAATATTCAACCGCGCCGCCGTCCTCGACCCAGCGTCCAACCCAGCTGCCGTCTTCCCACGCCAAAGGAACGGTGCTGCCCGAGCGGCTGATTTTAACCGATTTGGGTGTGCGGATATAGACGGCATCGGGATGTGCGGCCCATACGGCTTCAAAGGCGGCCTGAATGTCCGCCGGACCGGTAATTTTTTCAGAGGCACCGGTGGTCAGCACCATGTCGTCGGCCATCTGGGCGACCACGGCACCCGCATCCCCGGCGGCGATCGCCGCATTGGACGCACGGCGCAGCGCCTTGATGTCTTGCACGGGTGTGTCGGCCACAGTCGGTGCTCCCACAATCAGGATCAGGACAAGTTTGGCAAGCGTCACTTGGGCGCAGGGCCAGCTTTGGTGGGGCACTGCTCGTCGGTGCGTTCAACCGTCCACAGGACATTGACGATTTTCCAGCCGCCTTCCAGGCGCACCAAATCGACGCTGTCGATCCCGCAGTGCGAAAATTCGCCGTCGATCCAGAAATCATATTCGCCCCACAAATGCGCCAAATCGCCGCGAATGCGCACGTCTGGCTCGGACGTGAAGCGCTCTAGGAAAGGTTGCGGCTTACCGTCCAGCGCCCACACCGACAAGGCCACGTCGCGCGTGCGAACAAGCGCAGGCCCGTCCGGGTTTTCAGGGTCGGGGCGCACCGACAGGGTCATGCCGTCGGGGTGCGACACAGCTTTCCAGTCGTCCGGATTTTGGGTTTGAATGGCATCAAACAGTTTGTTGACGACGGCAATAATCGCCGTCTTGTCGGCGGCGGCACCGTGGTGGTCCGCCCCTGCGGCCGGCGTGAGAAAAACCAAGGCGGCCAAGGCAATCAGGTGATGTTTCATGGGTCAACTCTCCCTTTTCATGATCAGCAGCCTAGTCGACATCGGGGCCGTGCGCATACAAAAAAAGCGGGCCGAAAAGCCCGCTTTTCTGACGCTTTGCTGTCGTGATTATTCGAGCCGGTATTTCAGGGTCAGCAAAAAGGAATAGGCCTGTGTGCCCTCGGGCAGAGGCGGCAGGGCCGAATGACGCTGAACGGTTGCCAAAGCCTCGCGGTCAAGCGCGTTGGAGCCCGAACTGTCGATCAGGTCTGCGCCGCGAATATGACCCTCGCTGTCGACATTGACGCGCACACTGACATCGCCCTGAACTTCATCATAGCGCAGGCTTTGCGGATAGTTTTGGGTGGCGCGGATGCGCTCGCGCGCGGCGGCCTTCCAGGCTTCCAGCGATTCGGCCCGGTCCTGGTTGACGGCCATGTCGGCGCGCCCCTCCACGAGGCGGTAGCTGATCGGCAAGACAATGTCTGCCCGGTCCTGACCCGCAGGCAAAGGCGGCAAAGCCATGTTGCGGGTGTTGGCTAAGATATCGCGGTCAAGGATCACACTTCCGGTCGACTGCACCAAATTCACCGACTCGATGCTGCCGTCGGCCAAGATGACGAGTTTCACTTGGGCCGACCCCTCAAGCTGGCGGCTGAGTGCCTGACGCGAATATTCCTGTGCGCTTTGGGCGGCCTTGGCGACCTTTTCCTCATATTCCTGCGCGATCAGGGGCGGGGTTATGCCCCAAACGGCAAGCGCAATGGCGGCAAATCCTGTTTTGGTCATTGATCATTCCTTATTTTTACGGCGCGCACGCGGCAGGCTACCACCGCAAACTGCGCTGACTGCATGACGTGCCTCGATGTCGTCGCTTGTCCCCCGACCCGTAATCGCCGCACTGTGCTTACGGGTTTCTGTGTACTCGACGCAGCGTTCTAAACGAATGTAGTGCAGAATTCGGAACATCAAGCAAGCATTAGAATTTTCCATATTTTTGGATACACTCTTTTTGTCTGAGCGGGATGAATGCAGGCCCGCGCGCAAAGCGCTTGGCGCAGCATGATCCTGGCGGTAATGTGTGCCTCTCCCCAAAGCGGAAAGGATATGCAATGGCTGTTACAGCGGCGATGCTGGTGATCGGCGATGAGATTTTGTCAGGGCGCACCCAGGACAAGAACATCGCGTTTCTGGCAACATGGCTCAACGAGATCGGTATCCAGCTGATGGAAGTGCGCGTGGTGCGCGACGACCGGGACGCCATTGCATCGGCCCTCAATGCCTTGCGCGCTGCCAGCGATTATGTGTTCACCACAGGGGGCATCGGCCCCACCCATGATGACATCACCGTCGACAGCGTTGCCCATGCCATGGGCGTCGACGTGGTCGTTCACCCCGATGCAGACGCGCTGTTGCGGCAATATTATAAAGAGGGCGAATATACTGTCGCCCGCCAGCGTATGGCGCGGGTGCCGGACGGGGCGCGCCTGATCGATAACCCGATTTCGGTGGCACCGGGCATCAATATCGACAATGTCTATATTCTGGCGGGGGTCCCCAAAATCATGCAGGCGATGCTGGAAGGCGTGCGTCCGCACCTGAAGGGCGGCGACAAGATCCTATCGTCAGCGCTGACCGTTCGTGCGCCCGAGAGCAAAATCGCCGAAGGCCTTAGCCAAATTCAGGACGCCCATGCGACCACGTCCATCGGCTCGTACCCGTTTTTCAAAGACGGCAAAGGCGGCACGCAGATCGTTGTCCGCTCCACGGCGATGCCCGCCATCGAAGCCGCTATGGGGGATGTGCGGGCGATGTGTCAATCGAGCGGGTTTCCCTTTGAGGAGGTGGTATGAGCCTGGAACGGTGGGTCTTGATTGAAGAGCGCGCCGCGGCCCGCAAGGGCGGCATGGATGTGCTGGAAAGCCTGCTGCCTGTGCCCAAAACGGCGGAGGAATTGCGGGCGATGCCCGCGGACCGGATCCTTGCGGAAATGACGCGGTGCATTTTCAATTCGGGCTTTCATTGGCGGGTCATCACCCAAAAGTGGCCCGGTTTTGAGGAGGCGTTTCGCGGTTTTCAGCTCGAGGAGCTGTTGACCATGATGCCCGAGGATTGGGAAGCGCTCACCAGCGACCGCCGGATTGTGCGCAATGGTCAAAAAATTATGGCGGTGGCGCACAATGCGGGCTTTATCGCCGATATCTCGGGCGAGCATGGCTCTTTTGGTGCGTTTTTGGCGGACTGGCCACCCACCGACATGGTTGGGCTGTTGGCCCACTTGAAAAAACATGGCAGCCGCCTGGGCGGCAATACGGGCCAGTGGTTTTTGCGCCGTGTGGGCTATGACGGCTTTGTCCTGACCCGCGACGTTGTCACCGCGCTTCAGGCGGCGGGCCTCGATATCAAGGACAATCCAACAACCAAGCGTGACCTCGGCGCTATTCAGGCGGCGTTTAACGCCTACTGCGACCAGTCGGGGCGCGGCGTGTCGGCGATCAGCAAAATCCTCAGCTATTCGGTTGGCGACAATGTGGCGCCCGAGACGATCCTCGGCTTCATGACCCGCGGCGAAGACAGCGATTAGAGTGAAATTGCGCTTGGCGTGCAGGCGATTTGCCGGTATCTCTCACCGCCGTACCACCCACGCGCCCGTGGCGAAATTGGTAGACGCAAGGGACTTAAAATCCCTCGTCCGTATGGACGTGCCGGTTCGAGTCCGGCCGGGCGCACCATTTCTTTGATCTCACGTCCGTTCGCAGTGCTCACGGCCCCGATGGGGCGGGGAACGGTCACCGGCTCGCCGTCTAGGCATTGGCTGAATTCGAAATTATCCCTGTCCGTGTGCATCATGTCCAGACCGTTGACGGCTCCCTGGATAAAACACAAAAAAGCCCGCCAACAGAGTGCTGGCGGGCTTGGGTGTTCGTGGTGTCGGCTTTTTTAGAAAATCTTGTTCAAAATGCCGACGATCTTGGCCGTGCGCTCGGAATAGAGCGTTGGGGTATAATAGGCCCCCGCGGCGCGTTTGGCGACCTCGGACAGCGTCGGATAGGGCGACACCATCGCTGTGATGTCCGACATTTTCATCTTCTTGGTCATTGCCAGCTGGTAGATGTGGATGATCTCCCCCGCCGATGCGCCGACAATCGATGCACCCAAAATCTTGGCGCCTTTACCGACGATCACCTTGATCTTGCCTTTGGTTTTCAACTCGGCGCGGGCGCGGTCATTTTCGCCGTATTCCCACTCGGCCACCTTGACCGCGTCGCCGTATTGCTCGCGGGCCTGTGCTTCGGTTAGGCCAACCGTGGCAAGCTCGGGGTCGGTGTAGGTGACCCACGGAATAGCGCTGTAATCGGCCTTGGCAAAGGGTGACTTGAACAGTGCGCCCTTGATAAACACACCCGCGTCATAGCCCGCAAGATGGGTGAACATCATCCCGCCGTGGCAGTCCCCCAATGCGTAAATCCGCTTGTTGGAGGTGCGCAATATTCCGTCCACCTTGATGCCGCGCTGGTCATAGTCAACCCCGGCTTTCTCGAGGTCGAGGCCGTCCACATTGGGCTGGCGACCGGCGGCGATCAACAGGTGCGAGGCTTTGAGGTCCTCGCCGTCGACGGTGATGGTCAGGTCGCCGGTTTTGCCCGCGACACGGTCGATATTGACGCCCTCGCGGATATCCACGCCTTCATCCTTCAGCGTATCCAAAACGATTTTGGTCAGCTCAGGGTCGTCTTTCGGGCTGCATTTGAACTTTTCCAGAATCGTCACCTTGGCACCCAGGCGGTTGTGCGCCTGCGCCATTTCCAGACCAATGGCACCGCCGCCGACAATCACCAGATGGTCGGGCTTTGTGGTGTTTTCGAAAATGGTTTCGTTGGTGAAGAAATCGGTATCTTCGATCCCGGGGATGGGCGGTACCGCGGCGCGGCTTCCGGTGGCCAGTACGATATATTTCGCGGTAATGATATCATCATTTACCGCAACGGTGTTTTTGCCGGTCAGTTTGGCCTCACCCAAAAGCACGGTGCAGCCGAGGCTTTCAAAGCGCTCCACACTGTCATGCGGCGCGATGCCGGCAATCACGCCGTGCACATGTTTCATCGCACCAGCGAAATCAATCTCGGGCTTGACCGGCGTGATGCCAAAAGGCGCAACCGTGGTCATGTCGTGCGCACGCTTGGCGGCTGACAGCAGCGCCTTGGACGGCACACAGCCGGTGTTCAGGCAGTCGCCGCCCATTTTGTGCTTTTCGATCAGCACAACCTTCAGGCCGATTTGCGAGGCCACTGCGGCCACCGACAGGCCCGCAGAGCCCGCGCCGATGACACAAATATCTGCTTTATGGTCCGTCATTTACGCCTCCACTGTATTGGATTTTTTGGCAAACCGCTTGTAGATCAACGGTATCAGCGACAGCGCGATCAGCCCAAGAATGGGGCCAAAGACCGACGGATCGCCAAAATTGATCGACCCGGCATCGGCGATCGAGCTGACGCCTGCACCCAGCGACGCATAGACAAAGGTGCCGGGCATGATGCCGACAAAGGTCGTCCAGACATAGGTCAGGGTTGGCACGCGGAAGGCCGCAGGCGCGATATTCACCAGCCAAAACGGAAACAGCGGCACCAGGCGCAGGATCAGCATGTAGCTCCATGCGTCTTCCTTGAAACCGGCTTCCATTTTCTTCATCAGCTTGCCGCCGCGCTTCACCAGCGTGTCGCCAGCCGCGTTGCGCGCCGCAAGAAAGATGATGGTCGCGCCAATGGTCGCGCCGATAACAACCGAAATCCCGCCAAAGACGGTGCCAAGCACAAAGCCCGACAGCAGCGTCAGCGCCGAGGCACCGGGAAAGCTGATCGCCGTACACAGCGCATAAACCGCGATCACCGCTGCCATCGCCAGAAACAGATTGTCGCGAGCAAAGTCTTTCAGGGCGGCCTGATTATCCTGCAGGCTGTCCAAAGACAGATACTCATTGGCGCCAGTGGCAAAAAATACGGCCAAAACAACGCCGATAACACCCAGCGGCAGCAGGCGCTTCCACAGCGGCTTGGGCGCGCTTGCGCTTTCAGCCAGGTCGGGGTTGGGGATGGAGTCGGTCATGGAAAGATCCTCTCTCGTCAAGGGCGCTTACTGAGCGACCTTGTTGATATTCCAGTTATAGTCATGGCCCGAAATTCGGGTGACATTTTCAAGTTTTTTGGCCACATCGCCTTGGGCATATGTTTTCAGGTGGGCGATGATATTGGCATCGGTTTCGCCAAAGTCTTCTTTGAACCAGCTGTAAATCGACGAGACACGGATCGACTTGCCATCAAATTTTTGAATGCCGCGTTCGCTATTGATGAACGCATAAGCCCCTTTGTTCAGCAGCTCCTCCATATTGTCAGAGGTAAAGGCCACGTCTTGCAGGTTCGGACAGCCGATCGACGCACAGTTTACAGCATAGTGCGTGCGCGGGTCTTGCCAAATGGGGCGCAGAATTTTGTGCTCAATCGCATCCAGTGTCAGAACCTGGTCTTCCACCTCAAAAATATCGCGGAACCAGGGGCCATAAGCGCGTACGAACAGGATTTTGTCGATATCGCGGATCGACTCGAGCGGCCATTCGTCCAGAACCACATTGACCGTGATCGCATTATAGGCATTGATCCAATAGGCGCGCTGTTCGGTTTTGTTCAGGGTCGTCACCTCGATACCCGACAGATAATCCAGATAATCTTCCAGGTCGGCCTTATGGTCTTCGGTGACGCCGTCATAGTCGAACCGGTTGAGATTATTGGCATCAACGTGGATATAGGTTTGTAGCAATTCGGTCCATGCGCTGTGGTCCACCACTTCTGTGCTTGTCTCGTCAGACGTGTTGAAATAGTCCAAAACCTCAGCCGAGCCAGTAAAGCTGATGGCCAAGGACATCAAACCAGCGCTGAATGCGCGAAACAATCCGGTCATGCATCTCTCCTTTTTTGACTGCGCCCTTGCGCGTCGAATTGCCCGTGGTTTACAGGTCTATGGAGAGATGATCATCTCAAATGACCTAACGAGTTGGTGAAATGCTGTGCTTACTAACCGGTTAATCTTGCAGCAATATTTCTAAAATAGGCCCAATGTGCGCGAAACGCTTCTGATCCTCTTTTGCAAGCGCCCCAGGCTGGGGTACAGCAAACAACGTCTGGCCGAGGCAATTGGCAGTGCGCGCGCCTATGCCATTGCCGAGGCTTTGCTGGCATGTGCGCTGGATGATGTCCGCATGTGGGATGGGCCGTTTATGGTCTCGCCGTCGAGCGCGGATGACACCGAGTGGTTTCGCCAGACCTGGTCTAATCTGTTCGGGGGCGCGCACGCGCATCTGGTGCCGCAAGGCACGGGCAATTTGGGGGAGCGGCTTGCCGACATATCACAGCACGCCGCAAGTACGGGCTTTGCCCGTCAGCTTTTTATCGGCTCGGACGCGCCGCTGTTGACCCCGTCAGATATGCAAACGTCAGCACACGCCCTGGACGATGCCGATGTCAGCCTGGCCCATAGCAGCGACGGCGGGGTGACGATGATGGGCTGTCGGCGCGGCTGGCCGGAACTGGCGGCCTTACCGTGGAGCACAGAGCGTCTGGGCCGTGCCCTCGCGGATGCCTGCACCGCATCGGGGCGCACACTTTTTGAATGCGACGGCGGCCGCGACCTGGACACCGCAGGCGATATGGCCCCGCTGGCGGGTGCCTTGGCGGCCGACACACGGCCAGAGCGGGTCGCCTTGCGCGCGCTTCTGCGTGCAGAGCTGGACGCGCTATGACTGCAAGGAAACGTTTATGTGTCATCATCCCGTGTCGCGGTGATGCTGCGGTGCTGAAGGGTTTGCTGGCCCGGCTGAACACCATGGGGGTCCATGACATCATCATTGCCGACGGCGCCGAGGACGAGGCCTGCGTGCAGCTCGCGCACCAGCATGGTGCAGATTACTTCGCCTCCGCCAAACCAAGGGGGGAGCGCTTGCGCGCCGGCGCGCGCCGGTCAACAGCCGACATTGTGTGGTTTCTGCACGCCGATGCGGTGCCGCACCCATACAGCGTGGATGCTATTCATGCAGCGCTCGCAAAGGGTGCAGACGGTGGATATTTTGGCTTTCAGCTGACCGGACCCCGGCACCCGATGGCCTGGATGATCGAGCGCGGGGTCGGGTTGCGGTGCCGGATGGGCGGGATGCCTTACGGCGATCAGGGGCTGTTTGCCAGCCGCAACGCGTATGAAGCCGCGGGCGGACACGGCGATGGGTCGCTGTTTGACGAAGTCCCGTTGGTGACCGCGCTGCGTCGAACCGGACGGTTTGTGTATGCGGGGCTTCCGATCGGTGTGAACAGCCGGCGCTGGGACGAGGACGGCTATCTCAACCGCACTTTGCGCAACCGCTGGATCGCGCTGAGATATGTGATGGGCACGGCACCCGCCACGCTTGCCAAATTATACCGCGCATCCTCGCGCTAGGCGACCACAGCCCAACTTTCAGCATCAACCGCTTGCCTATATTGTCAATTCCCGGCATCGATATATCTTGATTATGTCTGTGTTCGAGGGAGGGCACCATCATGAACGAGTCGGTAAAGGCGTATTACGGTCAGGTTTTGCAAGGCTCGGATGATTTGCGCACAGACGCCTGCTGTACCGATACAGACCTGCCGCGTCATATCAAGCATGCGCTTGCCGATATCCACGATGAAGTTCTGGCCCGCTATTATGGCTGCGGCCTGATCGCGCCGGAGGCGCTGGACGGCCTGTCGATCCTCGATCTGGGGTCGGGCTCGGGCCGCGACGTCTATGTGCTGTCGCGTCTGGTGGGCGAGGCAGGATCGGTCGTCGGCGTCGATATGACCGACGAGCAGCTGGCCGTCGCCAACGCCCATATTGATTATCACCGCGCCAAATATGGCTACAAAGCCTCCAATGTGCGCTTTCTGAAAGGCTATCTGGAAGATCTGGACGCGCTCGATCTGGAGCCCGGAACTTTTGATGTCATCGTCTCCAATTGTGTGATCAACCTCTGCGCCGATAAAGAGGCGGTGCTGCGGTCGGCCTTTCGGCTGTTGAAGCCCGGCGGCGAGCTGTATTTCTCGGATGTCTATGCTGACCGGCGCGTGCCCGAGGCATTGACCAAAGACCCGGTTTTGCACGGCGAGTGCCTGTCGGGTGCGCTGTATTGGAATGACTTTTTGAATTTTGCCAAGGCTGCCGGGTTCAAAGACCCGCGCCTGGTGGAAGACCGACCGCTTGTGGTCGGGGACCCCGATATTGAAGACAAGCTGGGTGATATCCGCTTTTTTTCGGCAACATACCGGCTGTTCAAGCTCGATACGCTCGAACCAGCTTGCGAAGATTACGGCCAGGCGGTTGTGTATAAAGGTACGATCCCGCATCACAAGGATGCCTTTGCACTGGATAATCACCACCGGATGGAAACGGGCCGCGTGTTTCCGGTGTGCGGCAACACCTTTGATATTCTCAAGCACAGCCGTTTTGCCGCCCATTTCGACTTTATCGGCGATAAGGCGGTGCATTTTGGCATTTTCCCCGGGTGCGGGACGGCGCTGCCTTTCGGCGAGGATGACCCGGCCGCGGCCAGTACCGGGGCCTGCTGTTAGTCATGCCGGATGGTCCAGCACCGAACGCCGATGCGCCGGTCTATGACTGGGATGTCACCACCGCTGGTGACAGGCGCGGTTATATCGACCCGCATGCCCTCAGCGAATTGTGGTTTCACACCGGCACAGCCTGCAATCTGGCCTGCCCCTTTTGCCTGGAGGGGTCCAAGCCCGGCGATACGCGGCTCGGTCTGATGACGCTGGCTGATGTGCGCCCCTTTATCGACGAGGCGCTGGATATCGGTGTGGAGCAGTTTTCGTTCACCGGGGGTGAGCCCTTTGTCGCCCGCGATTTTGTCAAAATTTTGCACTATGCGGCCGACCGCAGGCCGTGTCTGGTGCTGACCAATGCCACGCTGCCGCTGATCCGGCGGTTGCACGATATTGAAAGGCTGAAACGCACCCGCCACCCCATCCAGTTCCGGGTCAGCATCGATTATCTGACCGCAGACGAACACGACGCCGGGCGCGGGCAGGGCAGCTTTGCCGCAGCCCTTGAGGGGGTCAAAGCCCTGCGCAAACTGGGCTTTGCAGTGTCCGTTGCGCGCCAGCGCAAGAACGGCGAGGACATGCATGCTGTCGATGCGGCCTACCGCGACTTTTTCGCCGACCTGACCGGGGCGGACACGCCGACAATTGTGTCCTTCCCCGATTTCAAGCCACCTTTCTCAGACGGCGCGGTGCCCGAGATCACTGAAGCTTGCATGACCACCTATCACGACGAGGCCTCGCGCCGTGATTTCATGTGCGCCTTTTCCAAAATGGTGGTCAAGCAAGACGGCCAGATGTGCGTATATGCCTGCACATTGGTGGATGATGACAGGCAATATGACCTGGGCGGGACGCTGCGAGCGGCGATGGAACGACGGGTTAAGCTGGGGCATCACCGCTGCTATAGCTGTTTTGCTTACGGCGCGTCGTGCAGCGAACGGTCAACCTAGCGGGTCAATGTCTCGCGAAAGACGACATACAAAATTTTATGCCCAGCGCGCAGCACACCGCTGATGGTGCCCGATATTTTTGACCGGCCCGACGGGCGGCGCCGATACGGCACCTCGATTTCAGCGGTTTTGAGTTTGTGCTTGGCGGCCTTGATCTGCATTTCAACGGTCCAGCCAAAGTCTGTGTCGGCCATGTTGAGCGCGTGCAGCGCCTGCATGCTGATGGCGCGGAAGGGGCCGAGATCAGTAAAGCGGACACCCCAAAACAGGCGGATCAACCAGCACGCCAGACGGTTGCCAAAGCGCTGTGCTATGGTCAGTGCCCCTGGTTCGGCGCGGCGCATCCGGCTGCCGATCACCATGTCGGCGCTGCCGCGCTCTATTGGGGCGGTCAGGGCCGGGATCAGCGATGGATCTTCGCAAAAGTCCGCATCCAGAAACACAACGATATCTGTGTCTGCGGCGGGCAGGGCGGCGATTCCGGTCAGACACGCCTGCCCATAGCCGCGCTGAGGTTCCGTGACAACGGTGGCCCCTGCGCGCGCGGCAATCGTGCCCGTGCCGTCGTTTGAGCCGTTGTCGACGACATAAATTCCGCCCACGCTGTCCGGAATGGCGGCGATTAGCGATGCGATGGTGCTGGCTTCATTCAGCGCCGGGATCAGGACATAGGTCGCAGCCGTCACGGTGTGTGTCTCTCTCTTGCCCACATGCGCCGGGTGTGCGGCAGCGCCAGCATCACCAGGACGGGCAGAAATTCCAGCGGGATCACCAGACCGTGCACCCACACGTCCTGTCCCAGATCAAACAACAGGAAGCGCAGGTCATACAAAGCTAGTGTCAATGTCAGCAGCAGCAAGGGCATTGACGGCCAAATTACCAGCCACGGCAGAAACCAGATCACATACCAGGGGTATCCGGTGGGTGCCAAAAGAAAGAGCGCGGCGGTCACGATCAGCCATTTGCGAATCAGCGCCTCTCCGTTTTCGGGGGCGGCGCGCATCAGGCCAAGCAGAATAAGGCCGACGATGCCGTAGCTGATTGCCCGTGCCGCCTGTCCAAGGTCGGCAAAGGGCAGGCCCCAGATCAGGTCAGCCTCGCCCAGAGCGTGGGCGATCTGTGCAAAGAGAAAGCTGTTGCGCTGCCAGCTATCGGCATAGGCAACAAGGCCCGACTGCGGCGCTAAACTCGCCAGGATTTGCGGTGTCAGGACCAAAAGCGATATGGCCGCAAAGGGCAGGGCTTTCACAAGCAATTGGCGCGGTTGGAACAGATAGGCACGGAACAAGATGGGTGCGAGTATCACCGGCCATAGCTTGACCCCGACGGCGCCAGCCAGCGCGGCGCCCGCCCATGCGGGGCGGCCGCGCACCGCCAACAGCGCACTGCCCACCAGAAACGGCACCAGCAGCACGTCCATATGGCCCGCATTCATCGTTTCACTGATCAAAAGCGGGTTCAGCCAATAAAGCCCCGCATATCGCCGGGCGATCACCAACGCATCTAGCAATGCAACCAACAGCAGAAGGGCCGCAAAATCGACCGCCAGCAGCACACACCGCCAGGCCAGCAGATCAAAGGGTTTGACGCGGTGCGCAAGCCAGAAAAACGCCTGCGTGACGGGCGGATAGATGCTGGCGATATGGGGATACGCGACCCGCGCGGTGCTGGGCTCATTTTGCAGAAAGGCAAGATCAGGGTCGGGGGGTATGCCGGTGTCGCTCAAACCGAGCGCGGCGGCCCCCTTCAGCGGCGCTTGATCATATACGGTGATTGGGGGCTTGGTGTAGGGGTTCAGACCTGCATCAACAACCGCGCCGTCAAAGAAATAGCGGTAAAAATCATCTTCCAAAATGGGTAGGCTGGGCAGAAAAACCGCCCGTGCCAGCACGCCAATGACGATCACTGCACCGAGGCTGGAGCCCAGCTTTGGGCGCTTGATGATGCGCCAGCAAAACCACAAATAAGCGATTGCTGCGATGGCAAAAAGGCCGAGGGCCAATAGCCAGGGGCTGTCAATCAGTGGGCGCCCATATGGAAACCCAAACGACACCGCACTGAGGCCGACAAGACTGCCCAGCAAAATGAACAGCGGCGCGGTTGGATGTTTGAAGGTGGTCATTGTAAAGGTGGCCATAGGGGCAATAATAAACCCGGTAGTTCTGAATGAAATACCGGGTTCATCATTATTTTAAGTCTATGGGCTGGTGTTACGACCCGTAGCCGCCGCCACCGCCGCCGCCGAAGCCGCCGCCGAAGCCGCCACTTGCCTGACGGGGGGGATTATAGGCGTCCGACTTCCAGCTGAACCGGTGCGACACTTTCACGTCTTTACCTTGCAGGGCTTGAAGGTCTTCTTTCAGG
>JASBSO010000118.1 GCA_030148905.1 Kordiimonadaceae bacterium
ACTGAAAAGTATCAACGTCGAAGAAGACTTGGCGATCAGTGCCGCTGTGTCGATTAGCGACAATCGCCGTCTCGTTCGTGAGGACATTGAGGGTTTGGAAGAGCGGATTTCGGAAAAACTCGACAAAATTTCTGAGAAGCAGACCAATCAGGACAAAGAACTCACCGCTATCAAGGTCTTGCTGGCGATTGGGATTGCCGCTTTGATAATTCCGCTGCTCAAAGGTCTTTTTACCGCTTAAGTCACAGTCACGCATCAACAAATAGCGTGCACCCTCAATGCTAACCACCCATCCTTTGGCGGGCGCTACACGTCCACCTTCGAAAACTGCCCCTGCGGGCGGTATTGCACCGCATATTTGGCCAGCACGGTTTCCACCGGTTCGGGCGCGATGCCCAGCGCCTTGTAGCCCTTTGCGCCCTTAGCCACCACATTGTCTGATTTCAGCATCTCCACCTGCGACGGGGTCAGCGGCGGGTTGGGCAGCAGCCCGGTGAAATACGACACGAACTTCATCAGCCCAAAGCCCGGGTCAATGACCGGGCGGTGCACACCGGTATAGCGCATCATCAAGGCCAGCAGCTCGCGCAGGGTCATCACCTCGGGCCCGCCCAGTTCGAAGGTTTTGCCCGCCACCGCCGTGTCGCCCTCCAGCGCGCGCAGTACGGCGTCGGCCACATCGTGCACGCAGGTCGGCTGAAATTTGGTCGCGGTGCCCGGCATCACCAGCACCGGCATCATCGCCGCCATGGCGGCAAAGCGGTTGAACACCCCGTCTTCAAAACCCGCCACCAGCGACGGGCGCAAGACGGTCGCGCCCTTGAAGGCGGCCTTGACCGCCACTTCGGCTTCGCCCTTGGTGCGGACATAATCAATCTCGGACGCGGCATCGGCGCCGATGGCCGACATCTGCACCAACGTTTTCACCCCGGCCGCCGTGGCCGCCTCGGCGACGCGCTTTGCACCTTCGGCCTGTACCGCGTCAAAGGTCTGTGTGCCCGCACCGTGCAGAATGCCCACCAGATTGACCACCGCATCGGCCCCCGCCACGGCGCGGGTCACACTGGCGTCGTCCTTGATGTCGGCGGCCCAGGGCTGCACCTGGCCCAGCTCACCCAGCGGTTTTAAGAACAGCGCCTGATTGGGCCGACGCACCGCCACGCGCACGCGGTCGCCGCGCTTGGCCAGTCGCTCAACAACATAGCGCCCGATAAACCCTGATCCGCCAAAAACCGTGACCAAGCGACCCTGCATGGCGCGCCTCCATATGCGTGAAAAACAATCCTGACGCTTGGTAGCGAAGTTTTCTGCGCTAATCAAACCATAAGGCACGCCAAAGCGCTTGACAGCGCGCCAGCGCACCGCTATTTCAGCGCCCCTGCCCCGTTGCCCAGATGGCGGAATTGGTAGACGCGCTAGCTTCAGGTGCTAGTGTCCGTATGGACGTGGAGGTTCGAGTCCTCTTCTGGGCACCATCTTCTTACTTCTAAAATCTTCTAATTTCGCTTATTCGTTATGTTTTATAATGGGCTAGCAGACTATCTCCTAGTGTCCGATTTTTCAGATTTTGCCATAATATTCCATAAAATATACCCATGCGGGCACCATTTGGGTACCAAAACTAGGGTGACATGCGTCGGGCACCATAGGTCGCTACTAAATGGTCAAAACGCGTTTGAGCTTCGCTATCTCTGGGATGGTCTGGATGATGATGTGAGTGCGTTCGCACTGACTTATGTGCTGGAAGCGAGCGCACATCTACAAGCGGCATTATCAGCGATGGATGCGGCGAAGGATTTTATCAAGCCGAAGATGGTGTCATAACGTATCTGTTTGCGCCAAAACTGCTGCATATAGTCGTTGATGTCCTGAATGTCCGGCCTTTCAGTGCCGACTGCACATACGTCAATCGGCTCCATATCACCATCCACGATGATCTTGTGTGTTTGACGTTTTGGTTTTTTGGAGTACGGTTTCAACATTCCAAAAAAAGAGCCGGGTTGAAATCCGGCTCTCGTCACCCGCTAAGTGACTTTTGGGGCACCTGCAAAGCCTTCTGGAAGGGTTGTGCAGCGGAGTAATCCGCAGGGTGCCCCAAGACTATATGGGCCACACTCCTATACTCAAAGAAAATTCCGCCAAAGTCCGAACTTGTCTCAACTTGTCCAACATTGTGTTAATCGCAAAAAACAAAATGTTGGATATACTCAACATTTTGTATTGCTATTCGCTCTTTGGTGGTTCGCGAATCAAGGTATTGTTGCCATGAGCGCTGCGCTGATCAACTACACATGGCCAAGGCGGCTACGCATCATTGTATGCGCGGACTTTTTGTATTTTACGGGCTGGAGTTTTGGTTCGAGATATCATTATTGCAACATGAGAGCCGACTTTGGACACCGGCTCTCTCTTCGACACATATGAGCACCTGCAAAGCCTTCTGGAAGGGCTCATGCAGCGGATTTCTCCGCAGGGTGCTCTGTAATTATAAGACAGAGCAACTATCCCCGACCAAGTTCTATATATCGTCACGTCAATTATTCTGGTTTTTTATGCCAGATAATATTCCAAATATCTTATTTAACTTTACTGTTTCAGAATAAAATAGACACTTATTATGGGATTTTCTGAGGAAAAGATTTGAATCAATTGTCTTGAAATTAACGAGGTCATACTATCACGTTTAATTTCCCACAGAGGCGGCAAGGCGCTTGCCTCCTCGCCTGTTCTCCCACTGAATTTCCACCAGGATCGC
>JASBSO010000121.1 GCA_030148905.1 Kordiimonadaceae bacterium
CAGCGCGTCCAAGCTTGACGCCGCGCTGATATCAGCAAGCAGCGCCGCTTTGAGCTGATCGATATCCTGTAGCACCCAATACCCCATTTTAAACACGAAGAGGCCCTGCCGCGGGCTATCCCCCAGGCAAGGCCTCTTGATCTGTGCGACGCACCCCCGATGAAGGGTGCCAGATGATACTTACTTCGCCAGTGCGGCCTTGGCCTGTTCCACCAGCGCTGCAAAAGCGGCGCTTTCATGAACGGCCAGGTCAGCCAGCACCTTGCGGTCAACCTCTACGCCGGCCAGCGCCAGACCGTGGATGAACTGACCATAAGGCAGGCCGTATTGACGGCTACCGGCATTGATTCGCTGAATCCAAAGCGCACGGAAATTCCGCTTGCGCGCCTTGCGGTCGCGGTACGCATATTGGCCGGCTTTTTCAACCGCCTGACGCGCGACTTTGATGGTGTTTTTGCGGCGACCGCGATAGCCCTTGGCATCTGCCAGAACCGCTTTGTGACGAGCGTGCGATGTGACGCCCCGTTTAACACGTGCCATGTTTTCTCTCCTGACGGGTGTTTTGCCGGGCCTTAGCCGTAGGGCAGAAACTTCTTAACGATTTTTGCATCGGCGTCCGACAGGGTTGTCGTGCCGCGCAGGTTGCGGATTTGCTTGTTGGTGCGCTTGATCATGCCGTGGCGTTTGCCGGCTTGCCCCGCCCGCACCTTTCCGCTAGCCGTCAGGCTAAAGCGCTTTTTCGCGCCGGATTTGGTCTTCATTTTGGGCATTTTCAGTCCTCTCAAGTGAAGCTGTTTTCTCAGAGCGACACGGCAGCCCTTTCCGGCCGGCCGCCCCATTTCGAGCGGCGGTGTATACGCCCCCACCGCGCCAGATGCAAGGCTTTTGTGCAGGCCTTCACCCTTGCGGGGGCGGTGGGCCTGTGCCACGGTCGGCGCATGACCAGATATCGCTTCTTTGCCCTGATTCTTGCCCTTGCCGCGCTGGCCAACACTGTTCGCGCCGAACCGCCGCGCTGGCGCTACGGCGACACCGATACCGAGGTTATCCTGTTTGGCACCATCGACCCGATCAATGCCAACACCGGCTGGGTCACCGATGCCTTTGCCCGCCAGATCGAAAGCGCCACCGCCATCTATCTTGAAGTCGCCCCCGAAGAGGCCGCCCCCGATGTGATCGGCCCTTTGTTGACGCAGTACGGGTTTTTGTCGCCGCGCAACACACTGGACCGCAGCATGCCGGCTGCGCTGTATGCGCGGGTGAAAGCCGCCCTTGATGCGGCCGGCCACCGCGAGGCGGATTACAGCCAGTGGCGCCCCTGGCTGGCCGGGATTTATGCGCGCACCGCCACGCTGGGCCAGCTTGGCTATACAAGCGCCGACGGCGTCGACCAGCAAATCGCCAGTGTCGGCACGCGGCTTGGGATCCCGGTTTTGGGGCTGGAGCGGTTTTTGGAGCAGATCCTGGTCTTTGACAGTTTGACGCTGGATCAAGAATTGCAGCTGGTTGACGGGCTGGTTGAAGACACCACCAGCATGCGCCGACGCATCGATGCGATGACCCGCGCCTGGCTGGCCGGTGATGCGGCGCAGGCCTCGGCCATCATGCAGCGCGGCTTTGCCACCACCCCCGCCCTGAAAACCGCAATTTTTGAAACCCGCAGTCAAAAATGGCTGCCATCGCTGGTTGGCCTGCTGAACCGGCCCGGGCGGTATATTGTGGCTGTGGGCCTGGCCAATCTGACCGGCGAGGCCGGGGTGATCGCGCTCCTAGAGGCGAATGACATCGCCGTCACCCGGCTTGATACGCCAGTGCGCTAAGGCCAGGCGCGCCAGTGCGCTTATGACGCCTTGAGGCTTTCAGCGATCGTGCGGGCGGCCTTTTCCGGGTCATCGGCGGCGGTGATGGGGCGGCCGATCACCAGCTTGCTGGCCCCGGCGGCCACGGCGTCTATCGGCGTCATCACCCGTTTCTGATCATCGCCGGTTGGACCCTCGGGCCGGATACCAGGGACAATCAGTGTTGGGTCGTCGCCGAGCGCATCGCGCAAAATTTTCACTTCCTGAGGACTGCACACCAGGCCGTCGGCCCCTGCCGCCACCGCCATTTTGCCCAGACGCTCGACCTGCCGCGACACATCCGCGTCCTGGCCCACCTGCGCCAGATCATCGCCTGACAGGCTGGTCAACACCGACACCGCGATGATCTCTGTGTCTTCGCCCGCGCGGCTGCGCGCGGCTTCGATCATCGCGGGCCCGCCCGATGCGTGCACCGTCAGATATTTGGGGTTCAAGGGTGCCACCGCGCCCACCGCGCCGCGTACGGTGTTGGGGATGTCGTGCAGTTTGAGATCCAGAAACAAGTCAAGCCCCATCAGGTCAAACCGGCGAAAACCCGCCGCACCATTGCGCAGATAAAATTCAAGGCCAAGCTTGATGCCGCCGACATGGCTGCGCACCCGTTCTGCCAGGGCTATACCGTGCGCCAGATCGGGCGTGTCAATGGCAACAAAGATGGGGTTGAGCGGTATCGTCATGAAGAACCATCCTGATTGTGTTCGATCGCGGCCATCGCGTCGCGGGCCTCGGTTCGGTGCACGCTTTCCGACAGGCGGTCAACATCCGATCTAAGCTCGGCCTCGCGCCGGGCCAGTTGCCGCCGCGCGACAAAGCCCTTCAGACGAATCCAGCCCGTCACCAGCCCCGCAACGATCAGACCGATAAAAATACCGGCAAATAAGATCAGCCACGGCGGCGCGCTGATTTGTGTTGTAAAGGGCCACAGCCCCAGCGTCACCGGGGTGCGGTTAGAGACCGCAAACAGAATCAGCACAGCGCCGATAAAGGCCCAGATCAGAAACCGCAGCACAACCATCATAGGCAACAGGGTCCGCGCCTAAGGGCCGCGCGAAACAGCACCGCTAAAGCCATCACGACTTGTCGTTCAGACGGTCGCGCAGTTCCTTGCCGGTTTTGAAATAGGGGACGCGCTTGGCCGACACTTCAACCTGTTCGCCAGTGCGTGGGTTGCGGCCGAGGCGCGCCGGGCGCGACTTGACCGAAAAGGCACCAAAACCACGAAGTTCCACCCGGTCGCCGCGTGCAAGTGCGGCACTGATTTCATCAAAGATCGTCGAGACAATTTTCTCAACATCGCGGTGAAACAGCTTGGGATTTGCTTCTGCAATTCGGTTGATAAGTTCAGACTTGATCATAAGTGCCGTTTCCTTTGCGGGCCGATATTTCGGTAACGAAGCGACTCAGGACCTGCGTTCAAGAGCGTGAACATTGCCACTCTTGGGGGCATTGGTCAAGATAAGCCTTAGTAATTGCTTGACGTTTTGGTGTTCCATAAAAAAGCCGCCCCGAATATGCTCGGGACGGCTTCTCGATAACCCGCAAACTGGTTTAGTCGTTTTGGTCGTCGTCGGTTTTGGCTTCGGCGAGGGCTGCACCCAGAATATCACCGAGGCTCGCGCCAGAGTCTGCACTGCCATATTGCTCGACAGCGGCTTTCTCTTCCGCCAGCTCAAGCGCTTTGACGCTCAAATTCACTTTGCGCGAATTTTTGTCGATGCTGACCACCATGGCGTCAAGCTTGTCGCCAACCGCAAAGCGGTCCGGGCGCTGCTCGCCGCGGTCGCGGGCCAAGTCGCTGCGGCGGATAAAGCTGGTCACACCGCTGTCGCCAACCTCGACCTCGAGGCCGTTGTCGTTCACTTCGCGGACAACACAGGTCACGGTGTCGCCCTTCTTGCGGGCGGTTACATTGGTGAACGGATCGCCGCCAACCTGCTTCACGCCCAGGCTGATGCGTTCTTTTTCCACATCAACATCAAGCACAACGGCTTTGACCATGTCGCCTTTTTTGAAGTCTTTGATCGCTTCTTCGCCCGACCGCTCCCAGTCGAGGTCCGAGAGGTGCACCATGCCGTCCACATCGCCCTCAAGGCCGATGAAGAGGCCGAACTCGGTGATGTTGCGG
>JASBSO010000122.1 GCA_030148905.1 Kordiimonadaceae bacterium
CCCAAGCGCCGAGTTGGGCCCGCCAGAGATTGTTTGGTGGCCGCAGAGTTTCGAATACAGTAAAGGCAAGTGTCTCGTTAAAGTGGTGATCCGTTGGCCGAGTTATGCAACGGCTGATGAGCAAAGGCGGCACTACGGACAACTGATGTACGGCATAACGCGCGTATTAGGTCAGCGCGCGCTCATTTACACGGATCATCTCACTTATTCTTGGGTGTATGTCCCTCTTTTCCAGACATGCGAAAGCGCTCAGGCGGCTCTGGACATTATCGATGGCGGAGTATTCCCTGAGGATTTGAGAGTCGCATTGCAGCTTATGGCTGGGGAGGATATTGATGCACTTTCAAAATATGATCAGCTAGATTATAATATCGAGCTGGATTATGATATCGAAACGACAGCCTTTTCGGGTCGAATGCGGCTTGATCCAACTGAAAAATGCAACCTTGCCATAGAATATGATCCTAAGGATACGGGTTGGCCTCCGGTCTTGCTAAGAGTTGCCTTTCGGCATTTCATCTATGCGCACCACGAACTTCTAGGCTATATGCAATCCTACCACTTTGAACCCCGCACCGAAGATGGCGTAACCGCTTATGCTGCGTCAGGGGAAATTCCGCTTGCCTGTTCCTTTGCCGAAAAACTGATCTCCGATTGGTTTTTGTGGATGTCGATCGAATTGGGTGAAACTCTCCCACTGGAGCGGATAAGAATGACCGGTGAACCGATTGAATAATGCTGGTGGTGCCGTTGCCGCCTGCATTTTGTTTCGCCAAATGGAATATGAAAGGGACAGTCAATTGCCTGGGGGCGAACGGTGAGAGCAAACGGGAGCAAAGAGATATGAAAGTATTTTTGGTCACTGTGGTGATCTTTGCTCACTTGCTCTTTGACAGTGCGGCGATGACGGCTGCAGAACAAAAACCACTTAGCGCACCGCATGTCTTTTTCTCCAATACATTGATCGAAGAGCACGGTGCCAAAGCCATTGAAATGAAGCCCGTTTCTGGGGAAGACAATCATTTCCGCATTCGCAATGATTTAGACGTGCCGATCTGTCTACCAATTTTTGATCTGTATTTCAGGCAGAGAGCTTTCTCTGACCTTGATGCACCGTGGGAGGACAATTTGGTGCACGTGACAGACGGGGCAAAGCTGGCGCCAGAGCTTTTGCTGCATGAGGATATGAGCAAGTATGAGCGTTTGTTCCACACCGACCCTGATCTTGTTAAACTTTTCATGTTTCGCGTGCTGACACCGGGCAAGACCCTGGACATCGAGACGGTCTCGGCGAAAAAGTTTTTCGGCATGCCATATGTCAACGTAGATCCGGGGTTTTATCGCGCGCTTTATATGGTTTACGGCGCCGAATGTGGACGGATCAGGGACAAATCTCCCGAGGATGTCGCTTACTCCATCCACTCTGGTCTTACGCTCATTGACGAAAAGCCATGGATACTAAATTTGGCCCGAGAGTTGTTTGACGCGTTTGGCGGGATCGTCTTTTGGCACGCGCCGCTGATCGAAGTGACGCAGGACTATATTTCGCCTGAGTAGTCTTGCGATTTTCACATATTCCGACCGACGGCATTGCTGAAAAATCAACTCTATGCGGAGGTGTGCATGACGCTGAAACTGAAGCCTTGCGTGCTTGAGGAGGCGCAGCCCTGCACGGTGCCCCCATCCGCAGCGGACGAGCAAGACCAAGATGCTGTCAGCGCGGCAGCGGCCCCCGCCTTCGCCGAAGGCGCCGCCAGCTTGTTTCTGGGCCTCAAACTGGGCCTGACGGATACCGTGCGCGCCGACGCTGTGCTGGATGAGGATATAAACCTGCCGGGTGCAGAAACAGCCCAATCACCGGCGCTTCCGCCGCCAGGGCGCAAGCCGGCGCGCGGGGTGCAGTCTGCTGCGGGCGCACGCCTCTCTGCGTCGCCGCCCGGCCATGCCACCGCGGCGCCGCTGCTATACGGCGCGTTCGGCGCCGAGCCCGAGGCCGTTTACACGACGCGCGATGCTGACGGCACGGTGGTGCAGCATCTGCGCTATGTCATGCCCACAGGCCTCAGCGTGCGCGATGAGATGCGCTTTGTCGCCGAGGTGGCAGAGGCCGCACAAACCGTCTGACAGCCGTTTCGGCGGATCCCAGATGCCTGTGATGCCGCGTTCTCAGTGCGGGGCAGCCGTGCCGCCTATCGTCCATTCAGTTAAGGGAGTGTTCCCATGTCCACTGCACCCGGTGCGGGGCCGATCAGCTATCCGATCACCCTGCCATTTACGGCATTTCAGCGTTCAAGCTTCACGCTCGACCGCTATGAAAGCGCGCAGGAAAGCCTGCTGTCGCGGCATGTACAAACCGTATCGATTGGTGCGGGCACGCTCGACCGCTGGCACGGGGTGCTGCAAACTCCGGCGCTGACCCGGGGCGAAGCCCGCATGTGGCGGGCCTTTTTTGACGCGCTGCGCGGGGTCGAGGGCTGCTTTACGCTGTCGGACCCAGGCTGGGACGGCGCACCCGCGGCAACGGTCAGCCATGTGCAGGCGTCCGGGTCGCCAACGGTGCAGGGTGCGGTGACGCCCCGCAGTTTCAACCTTCAGGGCTTGCCAGGCTCGACACCGGGTGCCTTGAGAGCCGGGGACTATATCCGTGTCGGTGACGAATTGAAGCGGCTGGTGGTCAGTGCCGACAGCAATGCGGGCGGTATTGCGACGCTGATTTTCGAGCCGGGGTTTCGCATCCTGCCACCCGTCGGCGCGCCGGTGGAGGTGATTGCCCCCACCCTGACCGCACGGCTTGAAGCGGACCCGCCGCTTATAGAATTTGGTGTGCGCGTCGAAACTCTGGCGTTCAACTGGGTGGAGGTGTTTGCATGACCATCGACCCCATGATTGTTGCACGCCTTGACGAGGTCCGCCTCGCCATTGCCATGCTGATCGAAATGCACCTGCCGGGGGAGACGATCCGCGCCTGGACAGGCGGTGCCGATATCAGTTGGAACGGCCATGTGTGGCGGCCCGACTCGCGGATTGTAAACCTCGATAAAATCAGCACCGACATACAAGGCGTAGACAACAAGATCACCTTTCGCATGATCTTCGACCCGGCGGATGCAACCTTGACCGCGCTGCGCGACGGGCAGGGGCGCGGCGGGGTGATTATCATCGACCTGCTGTTTTTCGACGCGGAGACAAACACGCCGCTTGGGGCCGAGCCGTGCTTCATCGGCGAGATTGATAGCTGCACTTTGCAGGCCAGCGGCAAAACGCTCACCCTTGACCTTGCCAGCGCCAGCGAAACCGCGCTCTTGCGCCGCAGCGTGCAGCATATGCTGACTGACGGGGCGCAGCAGGCGCTCTTTCCGGGCGACTTGGGTTTGCAATACGCCACACACCCACGAAACAGGCGCTTTGGCGCGGGATATACGGGTGTGTCGGGCGCGCTTGGCAATGCCGAACAACAGAACAGCAGAACGCTCAGCCAGGGAGGGTTTTGATGAACCGCCGAGAAGACTGGCCCGAGGCCTTGGCCCGGGTGGTGCAAAGTGCTCACGACCAGCCATTTTCCTGGGGCAGCCACGACTGTGCGGCCTTTGCTGCCGCCGCCATTGAGGCCATGACAGACATTGACCTTCTGGAGCCGTTCCGCGGTCGCTACAGCGATGCGGACAGCGCCAAGGCCGCCCTGCGCGCTGCCGGGCACCGCAGCCTCTATCATTTTTTGTGCCGTCAGTTCGGCCAGCCTGTGCACCCGGTGCATGCGGGGCGCGGCGATATCGCCCTTGCCCACGGCGAGGACGGTCCTGCACTGGGCGTCATTACCGGCAAGGATGCGCTGTTTGTCGGCGAGGCACAAATTGGCGGGCGGGTGCTCAAGGCCGGGCTTGTCGCCGTGCCCAAATGCGACCTTAGACACTGTTTCAAGGTGGGATCATGAGCAAAAAAGTTGTGTCCGTTCTCGCCATCGCGGTGGGGGTGGCGTTGTTTTTTATCCCCGGTGGTCAGGTGTTGTTCTCCATCGGTGCAACGACCTTAAAGCTCGGTACGGTTCTGACCGCGGTGGGCACCTCGCTGGTGGTGTCAGGTGCATCGACCCTGTTGTTGAAAAAACCCAAATTCCCCAGCGGATTTGGGCAATTATACCCAACCCAGGGCGGTGTACAGCCGCGCGCACTGCTACTTGGTAAATTTGCAACCCCCGGCAACAAGGTGTTCGAACTGTCCAGCACCAATGATGAGGTGCTGTGGCAGGTCTTTGTGCTGGGTATCGGGCCGATTACCAGCATCGACAAAGCGGTGACCATCGAGGGCGAACAGCTGATCATTCAAAATGATGGGGTGGGCGGCGTTGTCGGAAAATATAACGGCCATGTCCGCATCTACACCCGCCTTGGCTATGACGATCAGGAGGTGGTAACCCGCCTCAATGACGAGGTGATCACGCAGTGGACCGAGGCGCATAAACTCAACGGCCTGGCCTATGTGGCTGTGCGTCAGCAACTGGACCCCGAAGTGCTGTCATCGCCGCTTAGCCTGCGCTTTCATGGGCAAGGCGTGCATCTTTATGACCCGCGTAAGGATAGCTCGGTTGGCGGCGTGGGCCCGCACCGGATGGGTGATGCCAGCACGTGGGAATATAGCGACAACCCGGTTCTGGCGGCGCTGACCTATTGTATTGGATGGCGGCAAGGCGCGACGCAAAGCGTTGTGGCGGGGATGGGGCTGCTGCAAAGCCGCCTGACCGCTTATCTCGGTGAGATCATGGCCAGCGCCAGCGAGGCCGACGAGACAGTACCGCTGGCGGTCAGCGGGTTGGAAAAACGCTATCGCGCTTGCGGTGTTTTACAGGCTGATGCCACGCATCTGAACAATTTAAACCATCTTGAGCACGCCATGGCCGGCCATGTCGCCATTCTGGCGCGCGGGGTGCGCATTTTGTGCGGCGCATGGATGAATCCGGTGGCAACGCTTGGGGTTGATGATGTGCTGGGTGTTGGCAATATTGACACGGTGAAATCCCGCAGCGGTCTTGTAAACACCGTAACCGGGCGCTTCGCCAATGAAGCCAATGATGGCAAGTTGGAGGAATACCCCCCGGTGGTTGACCTGCCCGCGCGCGTATTGGACGGGCAAACCTTCTCCGAAGAGCTGTCTTTGGCGCTGACGCCCTCACATACCATGGCGCAGCGTTTGGCACGTGTCGCCTTGAAGGCAAGCCGCACTGGCGGCATTGGCGGGCGCGAACCGCGCAGTTTGCAGATCAGTACCCGGCTGTCTGGCATGCAGGTTGAGCCCGGTGATATTGTGCGCCTTGATTTGCCATATCTCTTTGATGGGCCTGCAACATTCCGGGTACGCGACCGGGTGATCACCGTCGGGGAGAAATCCCTGACGGTGGATTTGGACCTGTTTGAGGAAACCGAAGCGGTTTGGGCCTGGTCCGTTGCCGATGAAGCGCCGCATTTCGAAACGCCGTTTTTGGGCTCTGATTCAAGCTTGCCGGCGGTGGTGGGTCTTGCGCTTGCGCCTGAGCCCGAGACCAGCGTCTCGGAAGTCCCAAGCCCCGGTATCCGCGTCACTTGGCAGCCCGAGGCGCACAGCGGCCTGGCCCCAAGCGAACTGCGGTACCGGATTGTCGCCAACCCCGAAAATGCCTGGACTGTTGCCGCGCCCAGTGCAGACAGCGGCAGCTATCATATTTTCCCGGTCACCCCGGGCGAAGTCTAT
This sequence comes from Kordiimonadaceae bacterium, assembly GCA_030148905.1. Taxonomy (GTDB): domain Bacteria; phylum Pseudomonadota; class Alphaproteobacteria; order Sphingomonadales; family Kordiimonadaceae; genus JASBSO01. The sequence goes on from JASBSO010000122.1 coordinate 5,722, forward strand.
GAAGTGCAGCTCAGGCACGTGAACCGCTACGGTGACGCGGGACCGTGGTCGCCGCCAGTGTCGATGACCGCGCTGGGCGCTGACATTGATATCCCATGGGATAAGGTCTCTGGCGACGGCAAACCCGATGACGGTGCCACCGACGGCGCGATACCGGGCACCAATATCTTTGACCCGGACACGCTAGAGGTGCTGCCGCGCGAGGCAATTCTGACCGATGATGCCGCCCTGTCTTTGCTGCCGCTATGGGATTTTGACGAGACCGACACCACCCAGTGGACGGGCGATCAGATGACGATTGTGCCGGTTGACGGCGCCTATCAGATCACCTCAACCGGTAATGATGCCAAGCTGATCAGCCCGCGTGGGCTGCAGATTAACGGCGCGCGAAAAACCTATGTGGCGGTCAAATTAAAGCGCGTCGGTGCCCCCGTCGGCGCGTCTCAGGAAACCGCACGCCTGTTTTTTAAAACATCGGCGCATGGGTTCAGCGGCGACCATGTGGCGTCGCTTCGGGTGCATTTTCCCACAAATTCGGAACGGGTATTGGTCTTTGATATGCGTGGTGTGGGGGATTGGTCCACCTCGGTGATCGATCAACTGCGTTTGGACCCGACACCCAATTCGGGTGATGTCTTCGAGATCGACTATATCGGCATTGGCCGGCGGGCCGCGGTGAACGAGCCGCCCGAGACCGTCAACCGTGTCGGCACAAATGCTGCGCTGTTTGAAATTGCCCTGCAGGACATTGAAGGAGATACGCTGATTGTGGCGCAAACGCTTGAGGCCATGGGGCTGAAGGAAGGCGACCAAATCTCCTGCGGGCTTGAGGTGCTGTCGCCAAGCGCACGGCGCGGGCTGTTGCGCACCATCTTCAAGGATGTGGGCGGCGTGGCCATCGATACGCAGCGGTCAAATTCCAGTACCGCCAATGTGGCCACCTATCAGCGGGTGCAGCAAACGGGGCTGATCATTCCGCCCGCCACGCATTCGATCAGCTGGGCCCTGCAGCGCGAAAACACGCCCAGCGGTGCGGTGGGCGCGCGAGGCCTGACGGTCAATCTCGGTGCTACAACCGCCTTCTGGCGCGACGAGTCGACGCCGTGGTCGTCGGTCACCGACGATGGCAGCCGGCCCGAGGACGGCGCCAATCGCACCACCCACACGGGCCAGCTGGTTGACGATGCGCTTTTGGGCGAGACATCGAAATGGTCGTCCGTCTTAAACGATGACGGTAACCGGCCGGCCAATGGCGCTACGGTTGGTGCGCAGTGGGGGCAAACATTTTGGGCCAGCCCTCAGACGTCAATCTGTTGAACGCATTTCAACAATGGTCGCAGGTTGGCGGTGTTGGCAGACCTGCGGACTATGCCACCCGTAACACCGGCGTGTTGGCAAACCTAAACTCGGTACCGGATGGGCGGATCGATGTGGGGGCTGTGGCTGAAGAAAATGCCGCTGAGGGAGCCGATTACCAAGTCAGTTTCGCCGCCAGCGGCTCAGCGTATAATCTGTTGGGGCCATTGTCAGTCGTGTCCGATGGTAGGCCGGTTAAGGTCTGGGGCCGCTACGGGTTAAAGACCACTGGCGGGCAACACAAAATCACCCTGGCGCTTGTGCACAGCGGCAACCTGAACCCAGCGCAGCCGCTGTCCTACACCGTGTTGGAGCGCCGTGAAGATGTGCAGCTTTATGGTTCCAGCACCAATCGGTTCAATATGCCTGTCGCAGAACCAACCTATACCGGTGTCAGGAATTTTTACCTGTTGGCATTCAGTGCGGGATCAGCTTTCACGCTAGATGTGCGTGATCTGATCCTATTTTATGAACGGATCAAGGTATGACCTACTGTATCCTGTATGACATCACGACAGGTCGTGTGCGCCAAGCACTGCCAATGAACGGTTTAACCATCATCCCCACGCCGTCTGCCCCGGCGGGACTGGCATGGACGGTGGTAGACAGCAAGCCAGATGGACCCGTAGCCCAGATGGTCTACGCAGAGGGCATTATCACGCTGGATACAGTCATAGACCCAGACCCACCTGCGTCCATTGATGCCTATAAAGCCGATGCTCGGGATATGCTGCGCGGTGCGGCAATGCGCTTCCGTGAACGCCACGCCGATCCGGCCACCAATGCGCTGGCCCCTGGAAAGCAGAATAACATCACCACTGCGTACAAGGCCTGCCTGCGCGATATCGACGACGCTGAGGACGGACAAACGGCGCTAGACTGCGTTCAAAGCTTTGCGGTCGCGCTCGGCGCCGCCGACTAACACCCCACAACAAGGATAAATTTATGAAAACCTGGCTTCGGGCCAAGGCTGCACGCGTGCGTGCGGCAGTGGTCTTCTATTCTCTCAAGCTCCGCACGGTCTTGCGCCGCCCAAAGGTGAGCGAGGCGATGGCGGTGGCTATTCTGCTTCTCCTCGTTTTGCACGCCCTAAAGTGACGACGCGAGACCCCGCCTGCGACGTGCAGCAGGCCCTGATCAAAGCGACGCTCGCGATCGACCGTCTGGCCCGGCACGAGCAAAGCTGCGACGCACGATGGCAATTGGTCAGCCGCCTTCTCTGGGTTGTGATGACCAAGTTGATGGTGTTGCTGGCGCTTCTTCTCACCGATAAGCTCGGGTGGTTTGCATGACAATCGATTATCAAGGCACGGGCTATGACCCGTATTTAGAGCTGTCCCCCAATTTCAGACTATATGAGTTTACACGCTCGCGCATTGCCAAAACCCGGGGCATCAAAAACCGGATTACAGAAGACCATGTGGTCGCCAATCTGCGCCAGTTGTGCCGCAAGGTGCTGGAACCGGTGCGTGTGCTGGCCGGGCAACCGGTGCGGGTCAATTCGGGCTATCGCTGCCCGGCGCTCAATGCCGCTATTGGCGGTGCCGAGGAATCGCAGCATCTCTTTGGTGAAGCCGCAGATATCACCCTTCGCGAAGGGCTGGTGTATCTGGCGCATGCGATCGCTGACGCACCCAATATCCCCTTTGATCAATTGATTTTGGAGGAACGCGAGCGCAGCAATCCGGTGCCGCACGGTCGCTGGTCGCGCTGGCTGCATATTTCACACCGCGCGCACGGGCCCAATCGCGGCGATGTGCTAACCATATCCAAGGCGCTTGACGGCAAGCGCCGCGAATGGGGGCTGCATCCGGCACAGGATTAGGGACTGCAAGGACCCGAGCAGACAAACCGCGATCAGCATATATCACACACCGGGGTCAGCGCGAGTGGGCAGGCGCAGTTTGGCCGAACGGGTTGGCGGCGACCTTTGCACTTGCGCCGTCGGGCCTGCCTATCTATAAGCCCGCGAACGCTGCGCCAGTGGGGCGCGCCGAGACCGGGACGCTTTTTATGTCGCTGCGCAACATTGCCATCATCGCTCACGTTGACCACGGGAAAACCACCCTGGTGGACAGCCTGTTTCGCCAAGCGGGCGCCGTGCGCGACAATCAGCGCGTCGAAGAGCGCGCGATGGACTCGAACGACCTCGAGCGCGAGCGCGGCATTACCATTCTTGCCAAATGCACCAGCGTTACCTGGGACGACACGCGCATTAATATCGTCGACACGCCGGGCCACGCCGACTTTGGCGGCGAGGTGGAGCGGATCCTGTCGATGGTGGACGGTGTTGTGCTGTTGGTGGATGCCGCCGAAGGGCCGATGCCGCAAACCAAATTTGTGACCGGCAAGGCGCTATCGATTGGCCTGAAGCCGATTGTGGTGATCAACAAAATCGACAAACCCGACGCCAACCCCGAGGCCGCGGTTGATGCGTGTTTTGATTTGTTTGTGGCGCTGGATGCCAATGAGGATCAGTTGGACTTTCCGGTGCTTTATGCCTCGGGCCGCGACGGTTGGGCGGTGAGTGACCTGGGGGACAGCCGCGACACGCTGACCCCGCTGTTTGAGGCCATTGTCGGCCATGTGGAGGCCCCCAAGCCGGTGCGTGACAACAAGGCAGAGGACGATTTTGCCATGCTCGTCACGCTGATTGAGCGCGACAATTTTTTGGGTCGTATTTTGACCGGGCGCATCGAACAGGGCCGCGTCAAGGTTGGCGACCCCATCCACGCGCTACGGCCCGGTAGCGGCAAGGTCGAGGTTGGCCGGGTGACCAAATTGCTCGCCTTTCAGGGGTTGGAGCGGGTCCCGGTCGAAACCGCCGAAGCCGGTGACATTGTCGCCATTGCGGGCCTGAGCGACGCGACGGTTGCCGACACATTGGCGCATCTGTCGGTGGCAGACGCGCTGTCGTCCATTCCGATCGACCCGCCCACATTGGCGATGACCTTCGGCGTCAATGACAGCCCGCTTGCCGGACGCGAGGGCAAGCAGGTGACCTCGCGGGTGATTCGCGACCGGCTCCTGCGCGAGGCTGAAAGTAATGTCGCCATTGTTGTCTCGGAAACCGAAAGCAAAGACAAATTCGAGGTGGCTGGTCGCGGCGAATTGCAGCTGGGTGTTTTGATCGAAACCATGCGCCGCGAAGGCTTTGAGTTGGCGATTTCCCGCCCGCGCGTGCTGATGCGCGAGGAGGGCGGCGCCAAGCTGGAGCCTTATGAAACCGTTCAGGTCGACGTGGACGAGGCCTATCAGGGCGTCGTCGTCGAGAAAATGGCCCTGCGCAAAGGCAACCTGAAAGAAATGCAACCTTCAGGCGGCGGCAAGGTGCGCCTGACTTTTGATATCCCCACGCGCGGGTTGATCGGCTATCACGGCGAGTTTCTGACCGACACGCGCGGCACCGGCATCATGAACCGCAGCTTTGACCGCTATGATGCCTTTAAGGGGCAAATCGGCGGGCGCCAGCGCGGGGTCTTGGTGGCCAACGCCTCGGGCAAGGCGGTGCCCTATGCGCTTTGGAACCTTGAAGAACGCGGCGTCATCATGATCGACCCTGGTGTCGAGGTGTATGAAGGCATGATCATCGGCGAAAATTCGCGCGATAATGACCTGGATGTGAATGTGCAAAAGGCCAAACAGCTGACCAATATTCGGGCCGCCGGTAAGGATGATGCGGTCAAGCTGACAACCCCGCGCAAGTTGCCGCTTGAAGAGGCGCTCGCCTATATCAATGATGACGAGCTGGTTGAAGTTACGCCTGAAAATATTCGCCTGCGCAAGGTGCACCTCAAGCCGCATGAGCGCAAAAAAGCCCAGAAAACTAGCGCTGCCTGAGGCAAAAATCTAAGCACATAAACCTCTTGCTTTCGTCAACTTCTAGTTTATTTTTCCCCTTCAACGTATTTAGGGGGTAAATATGGACGAACTGATTGGATTTGACGGGCTTGTTTTCCTGGATGACGCCGAAAATGCGGTTATCCGCGGCGATGCCGGGAGCAACATCATCATCGGCGAAGCAGGGGATGACCTGCTGGTTGGCAAAGACGGAAATGACCTGATCATCGGTGGCGGCTTTTCTGACGGCGATACAGTCAATATCGACCTGTTCAACGGTGTGCAGACCTTTGCGCCGCTGGATATCGACGGTCCCGATGCGGACGGTCAGGACACCATCCTTGGCGGTGCGGGCGATGATACCATCGTCGGCGGCAGTTTCAGCGACGGTGTCGACACGGACGACGGCATCGTTCAGGCGTCGGAAACCCGCACGGCAACCGACGATGCCTTTATTGCTATTTTCCCGCATCCCTATGCCAATGAAATTTGGGCCGGAGCCGGGAATGATATTGTCTTTGCCGCAGACTTTGGTGACACCATTGGCGGCGGTGCTGGTGATGACCAGATTTTTGGCGGTGCGGGGGCAGACCTGCTCTTTGGCGGCGCCGGGAATGACTTGGTTGAAGGCGGCGCAGGCAATGACCGGATTTATGGATCGGCTGGCAGCGATGGTATTTACGGCGGCGAAGGCGAAGATATCTTCTACTTTGCGGCTGGTCACGGCATCGACTATATCCATGACTTCTCGGTCGCGGACGACACGCTGAATTTGGCCGGGGTCAGTGCGAGCTTCACCAGCGCGGCGGATGTGGCCGCAGCGGCGATGACCTCCTTTGGCCCTGCCGATCAGCCCGGGGTGTTGATCACCACGGGCGAGGGCGATACGCTGTTCCTTGAAGACATCACTATCGAGCAGTTGGCGGACATTACGTACGTCTTTTAGGCAAACGGTTTGCGCATTTGGATCAAACGGGTAGACCCCGATCATATTGCAAATGCGCTGTCGATCTTATCGCAAGCTGAGCGCGTCCGCGCTGACGGGATGACCTCCCGTTCGCGCGGGCGTTTCATTATTGGCCGGGCGCTTTTGCGCCGCGAATTGGCAGCGGTGCTTGGCCTTGATCCGGCAGACATGATACTGACACAACCGGGGGCAGGGCGCGTCGTACTGGATCATGTGCGGGCAGCGGATGTTGGGTTTTCCGTCGCACATACGGCTGTCGGCGGTGATGACTATGTCGCCGTTGCTGTTGCGTCTGCGCCGGTAGGCATTGATATCGAATGGACCCACCGCACGCTTGATATCCCGCGCATGACCGCGCGGCGCTTTTCGCCCCATGACCGCGACCGGGTGCTCGCCCTGTCGGGCGAGACGCAGCGCCGGTCTTTCTTCGCATTATGGACCTTGAAAGAGGCGGTGGTGAAATGGTCGGACGGGAAATTGCTGGATATCATGATGACCACAGCCTTTGATATGTCGGGCAGTCGGCCAGCCCTTTGCCAGCCCGCACGGGCCGACCTCTTAGGCGCACAGCTGTTTAGCAGCACGGTGGAGGATATCGGATTAATGCTGGGCTGCGCCGCGACCGAGCCAGGCCCACCCAGCCTTCACTTCGATGCCCGTGGGTGCTTTGAGCCTTGAACGTGCAAGAATTTACCTGCTAGAACGCCTTCTTTACCACTGTCTGTATTGATCTTGCCCATGACCCGAGCGGTTTCCCTAAACGCCGATATTCGCTTTGCCAATGATGCCCCCTTCGTTTTGATGGGGGGGATGAACGTTTTGGAAAGCCGCGATCTCGCCTTTGAAATTGCCGAGGCGTTTACCCGCACCGCATCCAAACTGGATATCCCCTATATTTTCAAGGCGTCCTTCGACAAAGCCAATCGGTCCTCGCTGCATTCCTTTCGCGGGCCCGGGCTGGACGTTGGGCTTGAATGGCTGGCCGAGATCAAGGCGCGCTTCGGCGTGCCGGTGGTGACCGATGTTCACGAGCCCGGTCAGGCCCGTGCCGTCGCCGAGGTTGCCGATATTGTGCAAATTCCAGCCTTTCTGGCGCGGCAAACCGACCTGATCACCGCAGCGGCAAAAACCGGCAAGATCATCCATGTCAAAAAGCCGCAATTTCTTGCCCCGCAGGAAATGCGTCATATTTTGACCAAATGTGCCGAAGCCGGGAATGATCAGGTTTTGCTGTGCGAACGCGGGTCGGCCTTTGGCTATAACAATCTGGTTGTGGATATGCTGGCGGTGGACCTGATGCGCGATATGGCACCGGTAGTTTTTGATGTAACGCACGCGCTGCAGCGACCCGGCGGCCTGTCGCACGGTGCTGGCGGTC
>JASBSO010000123.1 GCA_030148905.1 Kordiimonadaceae bacterium
TGGAATTGAGGCGGCGCGGCGCGGGCGGCGTACGCTGGTGCTGGATCACGCCAAAAAACCGGCAGAGAAAATCCGCATTTCGGGCGGCGGGCGCTGCAATTTCACCAATATCCATACAGACGCGGACCGCTTTCTTTCAGCCAATCCGCATTTTGCCAAATCGGCGCTAGCACGTTTTACGCCCGATGACTTTTTGGACCGGATGCGCGCGCACGGCCTGACCTGGCACGAAAAAACGCTGGGGCAGCTGTTTTGCGACCAGAAGTCAGGTGCGGTCATTCAGATGCTGCTGGACGATTTTGCCGAAGCGGGCGGCACGCTAAGGCTGGAAGCGCCGGTGCACGCGGTGAAACCATCTGACGCCAGCTTCCACCTCCAACTCGGCGGCGAAAAATTGGCTGCGCAAAGCCTCATCATCGCCACCGGCGGCCTGTCGATCCCCAAAATGGGGGCGACGGGCTTTGCCTATGACGTGGCGCGCCAGTTCGGGCACCGGATTGTTGAGCCGCGCCCCGGGCTGGTGCCCTTTGTCTTTACCGACAGCGACAAGGCCGCCTTTGCCAGCCTTGCCGGGGTCAGCCATGCGGTGGAGGTGCGTGCGGGCGGTGCGGCTTTTGCGGAGGCGCTCCTCTTTACCCACCGCGGCCTGTCGGGCCCTGCGGTTTTGCAGGCGTCGTCTTATTGGTCGCCGGGCGAGGCGGTGCATATCAACCTGCTGGCCGGGACAGACGATGCGTCGCTTGGTGTGCAGCAACGCATAGGCGGCAAGCAGCGCCTGCACGCAGCGCTGGGTCATTTCTTTCCCGACCGGCTGCGCGACCATCTGGTCGAGCGCTTTGCCCTGCCTGCGGGCACACCGCTGGCCGAGCTGTCGGCTAAGGTGCTCAGTAGGATTGAGGGTCAGCTTGCGGATTGGGCCGTTAAACCGGCGGGCACCGAAGGCTGGCGCACCGCGGAGGTCACGGTGGGCGGTATTGACACCCAGGGCCTGTCGTCCAAAACCATGGAAAGCCACCACGCGCCCGGCCTCTATTTCATTGGCGAATGCGTCGATGTGACCGGATGGCTTGGCGGGTATAATTTCCAGTGGGCCTGGGCCAGCGGCTGGGTCGCCGGGCAAAGCGCATAAAAAAAGGCCGCAGCCGAAGCTGCGACCATCAACATTTGGATCACATAAGGCTTAGTTCAAAAGCCCGATGCCTGCAGCATCCACGGCTGATTTAAAGTCGGCGACATCGCCCGCATAAAGCGCGGCAATCTCGGCTTCGACGGCCTCAAGCGAAGCTGTTGCCAGCGCCTGTGCCTGAATGGCTGCCTGATTGGGCGCATCCCAGGTCGATCCCACATAAAAGCCAGCGCGGCCGATGTCGCTGAGAACGCGGCCAAAGCGGTATACGATCCCGCGCGTTTTGGGCCGTATGCGGATTTTATCCTCGAGGGCTTTTACCGATTTCTCCAACGCCTGTGCCTGCTTTTTGATGTCTTTGGCGACATCATTGTCGGCGTCTTTGACCAGGGTCAGGATCGTCGCGATATCGCGGCGGGTGTCTGCCATGGTCTCCAGCGCGTCAAAGGCCCGTTTTTGCAGGTCCTGCACCGCGACGCGCGCGGCGAAGTTGGCGGTGCGGGCAGCGTCGCTGTAAAGCGTGCGCGGGTCTTTCAGCACCGCGGCCTCGGCGGTGGCTTCCTCGCCGTCAAAGGCCAGCGTAAAGTGATAGGTACCGGGCACCACCTCAAGGCCAGCGGGCAGGGTTTTGTCCTTGCGTGGCTTGGCAGGCGGCGGGGCTTGCAAGCCGTCCTGGCGCATATTCCACACCACGCGGTTGATGCCCTGGTGCACATCCGCCTTAAAGGTGCGGATGGTATTGCCCGCCGCGTCCGCCACGGTGATCACCACCTTGCCTTTGTCAGGGTTGGGCTTGGCGTCAGCCTTGTCGCTATCACTTTCGCCCGCATCCTCATCCTTGTCGGCTTTGCGGTTGGCGGCCTTGCGGTCTTTGTCCTTGTCGGCGTCGGGGTGCGGCAGGTCATCGCCCGAGGCCATGAAGGTCAGCAAAACGCCGTATGCCTCATTTTCCGCGCGAAACTCGCCGTGCGCCGGGAAGCGCGACGCCGGTGTCTGATTGGGGTCATATTGTTGACCGTCACCCGCCGACAGAAATTTGAACCGCGCATCGAAGTCGTCAGACGAGAGGTTTCTGAGCGCCGAATAGTCATCGATCACCCATGCGGCGCGGCCGTGCGTGCCCAAGACCAGATCGTTTTCGCGTTTCTGGATCGCCATGTCCATCACGCTCAGCGTGCCGATACCTGCGGTAAACTTGTCAAAGCTGTCGCCGCCGTCCAGCGAGACATAAAGACCAAATTCGGTGCCGACAAACAGCAGATTGGGGTCGATATGGTCTTGCAGAACCGACAGCACATAGCCGTCCAGATCGTCCGTTGCCAGCTTGCGCCAGCGCTGACCGTACCGCTCTACCCTAAAGAGATACGGGGTCATGTCCGACCGGCGGTGGTTGTCCATGGCGATAAAGGCCACCGACGCGTCGTGCGGGCTGGGGGCGATCATTGGCACCCAGGTGTTGTCGGGCACGCCGCGGGCGCGGCCTTCGACGCTCTCCCATGTTTTGCCGCCGTCCTGTGTGACGTGCACGCGGCCGTCATCGGTGCCGATCCAGATCACACCTTCTTTGACCGGTGAGGGGGCCACCGCGATGATCGAGGTGAAATTTTCCGCCGCCGTCACATCCGGCGTCAGCCCGCCCGATTGCTTATAGGTCTGCCAGTCGGGGTTGTTGGTGGTCAGATCGCCCGAGATCACTTCCCAGGTCAGGCCGCGGTCGGTCGATTTGTGCAGAAACTGGCTGCCATAATAAATCGTCGCCGGGTTGAAGGGGTCAATGGCGAAGCCGGCATTCCAGTTGAAGCGCAGCTCGGTCTCGGCGTCGGGCGCGGGTGGGCGAATAAAACGCCACTCGCCCGAATTCAGGTTCCAGCGCGTCAGATTGCCGCCCTGGCTCATGGTGTAGCCCTGGTTTTCGATCTCGGGGTCGGCGAGGGTGTCAAAGCCGTCGCCAAAGCCGACCTCGCGCCAGTGGAAGTTGCGAATGCCGCCATTTTCAAACACTTCCGACGGGCCGCGCCAGCTGCCATTGTCCTGCAAGCCGCCATAAATATTGTACGGCACCGCATCGTCAACGGCGATGTGGTAGAACTGCGCCAAGGGCAGATTTTCCACAAAACGCCAGGTTTTGCCGCCGTCATGGGTGATGGCGATGCCGCCGTCATTGCCGTCGATCATGTGGCGCGGGTCTTTGGGGTTGATCCACCAGGCGTGGGTGTCGATATGCACGGTATTCGACGCCGCGCAGCAGGCAATCGCTTCGATGAATGTAAAGGTCTTGCCGCCGTCAATCGACTCCTTCACCCGGCTACCGACACGGAACACATGGTTGGGGTTGGTGGGGTCAACAGCAAGGTCATTATAATAAAACGGCCGGTCATTGATGTCGTAATCGTCATTGACCGTTTTCCAGCTGCGCCCGCCGTCGTCAGACCGGATCAGCGCGCTTTTCTTCGCTTCCACCAGCGCATAGACGACATTCGGGTCGCTTGCGGCAATGGCAAAGGCGCTGCGGCCCAACTCGCCCTTGGGCAGGCCGTCTTCCTCGCGCAGCTGGCGCCAGGTTTCACCGCCGTCATGGGTGACATACATGCCCGAACCCGGACCTCCCGACTTGAACTCATAAGGTTTGCGGGTGAACTGCCACATGGAGGCAAACAGCTTGTTTGGATTGCTTGGGTCCATGCGCACATCGGTGGCGCCGGTCGTGGTGTCAACATAAAGGATTTTCGACCAGGTTTTGCCGCCGTCGGTGGTTTTATACAGGCCGCGGTCCTCATTTGGCCCCCACAGCGTACCGAGCGCCGCGACATAGGCGGTGTTGGGGTCGGTGGGGTCAAGCGCGATGCGGTTGATGCGCTCAACATTTTCCAGCCCCATCAACTGAAAGGTCTTGCCGCCGTCGAGCGACTTGTAAAGTCCGCGCCCGATCGAGGTGGAATTGCGGGTGTTGCCCTCGCCGGTGCCGACCCAGATGATATCGGGCACCTGCTGGTTGATCGCAACAGCACCGATAGACGCAACCGGTTGGTCATCAAAAACAGAGGTGAAATTGAGGCCGCCATTGTGGCTGATCCACAGGCCGCCGGTGGATGCCCCCACCACAATGAAATTGGGGTCGCTCGCGAGGCTGTCCACAGCGGCGATGCGCCCGCTCATGCCCGCCGGGCCAACCAGCCGGGCTTTGAGGCCTGCAAACAGGTCGCCGTCAATGTCGGCGCGCGCTGGCAGCAGGCTGAAAACACATGCGGTTAGCACCGCAGCAAAAAAAGTGCGTCTCATGAAAGACCCCTCCCTCAAAGGTGTAGGCGCCAACCCTAATGATGGCATGCGCCGCTGGCAAGGGATTGACGCACGGATCGCAGCAGGCACAGACTGCCGACATGGATAGTTTTTTGATAGACCATGAGCCCGGCATCCGAATGGGCGTGTTTTTTGGGCTTTTGGGTCTGATGGCAATTGCCGAGGCGATTTTCCCAGCGCGGGCGCGGCTGCTGTCCCGCAAAGAGCGGTGGCCCAGTGCTGTAGCGCTTATTCTATTAAACGCCTTGATATTGCGCGGAGTCTTTCCGGCCTTGGCGGTTGGCTTTGCCGCCATCAGTCAGGACCTGGGCTGGGGGGTGATCCCGGCGCTTGGTCTTGGCTTTTGGCCCGCGACACTCTTGGCCTTTGTGCTGATGGATTTGGCCATATGGGCGCAGCATGTGGCGATGCATCATGTGCCCCTTCTGTGGCGGTTTCACCGTATGCATCACAGCGATGTCGATCTGGATGCGGTTTCGGGCGCCCGCTTTCACCCGGGCGAGATCGTCATGTCGATGGCGTATAAAATTCTTGTCGTGGTGCTTGTTGGGCCAAGTGTGGCGGCGGTGATCATATTCGAGGTGGTCTTGAGCGGTGCGGCCGTGTTCAACCATGCCAATATTCGCCTGCCCCGCCGCGTTGATAGGGTTTTGCGGTGGTGCGTTGTCACGCCAGACTTTCACCGGGTGCATCATTCCATCATTCCAGGCGAAACAAACAGCAATTATGGCTTTTTTATTCCGTGGTGGGACCGGGTCTTTGGTTTGTACCGTGCTCAGCCCAGCAAGGGGCATAGGGGCATGACGCTTGGCCTCGACCATGACCGCGATGGGCGCGCTGCGCGGCTTGATCAGCTTTTGATGCAACCTGTGCGGTCGCGTGCGCAGACGCCGCCGCAGGCGTCGGAAGAATCAGGCGCCGGATGAATCATGGCAACGTCGCCCAGAATGGTCGCGATATTATCACGGCCCCTACAAAACCTTGGGATGTATGTCAGGGCGCTATTGTAAAAAATTTCCCATTTGTTAAATCTGCCAATCTAGTATTGGGCGCGATTCGTGTTCATGCGCAGACACTGTCACGCGATTGGGGATCGGGTGGCTGCACAGTGTCTGCGTGAGCCAGCGTAAGGAGGAAGTGCAATGTCTGAGGTTTCAACGCCGTCAAACGATGATACGGCGGAGGTTCCGCTCGGAATATTAACGGTAAGAAATGCGCTGCTGGCTTTGACCACAGTTTTGGTTTTGGCAGTGCTTTTGATGGCGTTTAACGTCATGCGGAACGCGCAAAGCGCGCAGGCGGTGGCCGAGCGGTCGATGGCGCTCAACCGGACGATCGACAATTTGACGCAAATGATGTTTGCCGTCGCAGACGAGCGTACGGCGGTTGGGGCCGGTTATGGTTATGTTGGACCTGCGCCGGATTCGCTGCAGCAGAAATTTACCATCCAGCGCCGCACAGCCGACATCAGCTATGAAGTGTTTTTGGAGCAGGTGGGGGCCATCCCCGACTTTGACGCCAAGGACCAGTTTTTGGGGAATTTGAGCGCCGCCTTTGACGCCTATTATGAAATTGGCGACACTGTTGAAAGCGACCTGGCATCGCCTGCTGAGGACCGCGAGCTGAGAAACCGCGATGTGATCCGCGCCTTGGATACGCTGATTATGGCTGGTTCGCAGTTGATGAACGCCTCTGAGGCCACCTTCAACACCGGCAATACCCGCATCGAAGCCGTGCGCCGTCTGAAGCGCCAATTGTGGCAGATGCTGGAATATTCAGGCCGTGACAGTGCCGCGATTGCCGAAAACATCGCATCGGGCGAACCGCTGTCGGCGATCAAGCTGCAGGTTGTGTCGCAATATGGCGGCATCGTGCGCTCCAGCTGGGCCGAGGTGCAAAACATCGTCAATGCCGAACTGGCTGACACCAATATTCGCGGGTTGATCGACAATATCGAAGAAAGCTTTTTCGGCGAGTTTGATCTGCTGCGCGACGATGTTTACACGGCGGCCGAGTTTGAAGAGCCCTATCCCGTAACCGCGGAAGAGTGGATCGAAGCCGGTGCCAGATCGGCTACGCCCGTGCACCAGATGAGCAGCGATGCCGCACAGTTGGCAACCCAGTTGAACGAGGAAAGCGTTGCCCAGGCCAATACGAGCTATACCATTGCCCTTGCCGGGGTGGTCGTGACGCTGATCATTGGTGCTTTGGGCTATTGGGTGGTGTTCACACGGGTTGTCCGCCCGGTGAATGACCTGTCGTCGACAATGCAGGAACTGGCGCAGGGCCGTCTGGAATATGAAGTGCCGCACGTCACCCGCGCTGACGAGGTCGGGGCGATGGCGCGCTCGGTTCAGGTGTTTAAGGAAAACGCGATCGAACGACAACGCTTGGAGGCCGAACGCAGCGAGGCCGAAAAAGCCGAGCTGGAGCGTCAGGCGCAAGCCGAGCGTGACCGCCTTGAGCGCGAAGCCGAGGCCCGCCAGCGCCAGGAGGAACTGGAAGAAGAAGCCCGCGAGGAGCGCCGCAAGGGCATGTTGGCCATGGCGGACCAATTCGAGGCTGCGCTGAGCGTCGTGGTTGATAATTTGTCGCAGTCGGCCAAGGATATGGAAACCGCGGCCGAGGGCCTTGCCTCAACCGCCAAGGAAACCTCGGCGCAGTCGCAGACCGTTGCCAACGCCGCCGAACAAGCCAGCAGCAACGCCAATATGGTGGCGGCATCGGCAGAAGAGCTGTCCAGTTCGGTGCGCGAAATTACCGGGCAAACCAACCAGTCGTCCGAGTCTGCACGCGATGCCGTTGGCCGAACCGAGCGGGCCGCACAAGACGTGGCCGAGCTGGAAAGCGCGGCGCAGAAAATTGGCGAGGTTGTGCAGTTGATCAATGATATTGCCGAGCAAACCAATCTTTTGGCACTGAATGCGACGATCGAGGCAGCCCGCGCCGGTGATGCCGGCAAGGGCTTTGCGGTTGTGGCGAGCGAGGTGAAATCGCTGGCGTCGCAAACGGCCAATGCCACCGACGAGATCAGCGCCCAGGTTGAAGGCATGCAGAAAGCCACATCAACCGCGGTGCGGGCGATGAACGATATTCGCACCATCATCTCCAGCATCGAGTCGACGGCTGTGTCCATTGCATCGGCGGTGGAAGAGCAAGACGCCTCGACGCAGGAGATCGCCCGCAATGTGGCCGAGGTGTCGGCAGGTACGGGCGAGGTAACCCTGAATATTCGCGGCGTGAATGAAGGCGCTTCGACCACCGGCACTGCTGCCAATGACGTGCTTCAAGCCGCGCAGGCGCTAACGGGTCAAGCCGCTACGCTGCGCGAAGAGGTTGACGGCTTTCTCAAGCAAATTCGGTCGAAAGAATAGAGGCAACAGATCCCGGTTTGCTGATGGCGAGCCGGTGAGCCCATAAAAAAAGCCCGAGGTTTGCTGAAAACCTCGGGCTTTTTGTGTGTCTGGCAGGCGCTAGATTATTGCAGGCGCCAGCTGATCGGAATGGTGATCGACAACTTACCGTCGGCCATCTCTGCGGGAGGCTCGGGCAGTGGATCCATTTTTTCGACCATTTTGGGGATGGTTTTATCGAGCACAGCTTCGCCGGTCGGCTCGAGAATTTCAAAGTTGGTAATGCTGCCAGCGCGATCAAATTTCAATTCGACCATTGCCCGGCCTTCGATCTCTTTGCGGATCGCAGAGCGCGGGTAAATGTGCGATTTTTGAATTTTCTTAACAACGGCTTGTTGCCAGGACTTCATGTCCAATGCACTTGCTGGAGTGCTTACCCCCATGGCTGTAGCGCCCAATACGCTGGCTACAGCAAGCAACTTCAGTGTTTTCAACATTCTGTATCTCCAAGATAGGCCAGATTGGTACACCCTTAAGTGGTGCTGATGGGACAGTACTACGCTTAGGATGTTGACGAGTGGTTAAAGATAAAATTTTAGCTATTTTAAGCTGTGCCCCCCATAAGCATGCGGATGACGCGCACACATATGAATCGAATCATAAAATTTGCTACCTTTACAAGAGTCGCAGCGAGTCGAGGGCGCATATTTTGGTCAAAATCAGCACAGCCTGTTGCGAAAGCGCAACATTTTGATGTCGCTGTTACCGCGATAAAAGACTGCAATCCAGCCGAATTTTTTAAAATATTTGATGAATTTTCCATGACGTTCAGCGTCGTGCGGCTCGTCAGGCGGCCTTTGGGCAGCCTCGGGTGCATAAGTGATTCGCTTGCCGGTGCATAAAAAAAGGGCGGCCACGGCCGCCCTCAGTGCACCGTGGAGAGCGGTTAAAAGACCTCTAGGTCATCGACGGAGATGATCTGATCAAGGGTCAGTTCCACGCCTTCGATGGTGACGCTGCCCAGCATGCCACCGGCGTCGCTTTCAAGGGTCAGCACGGTATTGCCAGCGATGATCTCCAGTTCGATCAGGACATCGGCGTCGACTTCAACCTTGTCGGCGTTTGCATCAAAGCCGACAATGATATCGTCGCCTTGTTCGCTGTTGCCAAAACGGAAGCTGTCGGCCCCCTTGCCGCCGTTCAGCAGGTCATCGCCGGCACCGCCGATCAGCGTGTCTTTGCCGTTGCCGCCAAAAAGCTCATCCTCGCCGTCACCGCCGGACAGTATGTCCCGGCCATTGCCGCCGTTCAGTATATCGTCGCCGTCCTGGCCTTTGGCGATGTCCTTTCCGCGCCCGGCGTTCAGCACATCATCGCCGGCCCCGCCGATCAGCGTGTCTGCGCCACGGGCCGCCGACAGGGTGTCGTCACCCGCCCCGCCTTCCAGAAGGTTGGCGCTGTTGTTGCCGGTCAGGGTCAAGGGTTCTGGTTCGCTGTCGCCGGACGGTTCGGTCGCGCCGTCCGAGGTGCTGCCATCATCGCTTTCATCGCCGTTCTCGTCGCCGTCGCTATCCTCGCTGTCATCGCCGGTTTCAGATCCGATATCGGCACTGTCGCCACCGCCGCTCGACCCGGCGGAACTGCCAGCAGGGATAAAGTCCAGCACGCCTTCGCTCAGCTGGAAGACCTCGGCCGCGTAAAGCGCCCGGTCGAGTATGACGACATCGCTGATGGTGCCCTCAAAAAATTCCTTGAGGTTGTTCAACTCGCCGCTGCTGCGGGTGGTGGTGTCGGCCCCCAAAACAAGGCTTTCGCTGTTGCCGGTCATACCCGCAAGAAAGCTTGAATTGTCCGACAGGTCTTCGACGTCCTGCTGGATGCCGTTGACATAGAGAATGGCCGCCGTGCCCGTGAAGGTGAACGCCACGTGATAGGTCTCGCCCGCCACAATGTCGATATCGCGGGCTTTGAGGACAACGCTTTCATTGGTGGACTGAAACCGCGCCTCGATCTCGCCGCGTTCGTTGATCCACAAGGTGAAATGGCCGCCGTCCACATAGGTGCGGGCGTCTTTCGACACCAGCGCCTGGCGCCCGTCACCCGGTGCATCGGCGACAAAGCTGAGCGCGATGGTGCCCTGATCCTGGGCAAGGCCGGCAATATGATCCACCTCGACATAGGCCCCTGCGGTGGTGGCGGTGGCTTCGCCGTCGGCCTTGTTGCCGGTAAAGCTGACCGCCGCCAAAAGCGGATTGGCGCTTGCATCCAATATGGCGGCCGCTTGCGGTATGTCGTCTGGAATATTGCCGGCAAATTCAAACAGGCCGCTGGTCAAAAACGGATTGTCCGAAGTGTTGATCGGGTCGCCGGTGACGGCCCCAAGGCCGCCGTCGGCGTCGCGCGTGTCATACCCGTACACCACGCTGCCATCGCCGAGTGTGGTGGTTTTCAAGGCACCGGTTGGGGCCAGCGCTTCCTGCAAATCGTCAACGGTTTCGACAATGCCGGTGGTCAGTTTGGCGCTGATCAGCACGTCATCGAGGTCCACCAGATCACCGTACACGACGATCTGGCCAATGAGGTCTTCGTCGTGCGCGCCGCCATTATTGCCCTGCTGCGAATACACCGTGATCACCGATACCGTGGTGTCGGCGACGCCGTCCCCGTCGGTGTCCACCTGCTCGTAATGCACTTTGGGCTGAACCGTATGCCCGGCGATGACGATCTGGTCTTCGCCCGCGCGGTAATCGGCAATGATGTCGATGCCGAAACTGTCGACCCAGTGGTCGTGCAGCTCGTCATTTTCACCAGCCACACCCGCCCAGTCGATGGTGCGGTCTTCGTTCACATGCTCGAGAATAATATCGCGCTTGGCATTGATCTGCGGGTTGAAAAAGAAGGTATCGCGCCCTTCGCCGCCGACCAAAATATCATCGGCGACAAGCGGCTGGTCTTCCCAGCCATATAGCTTTTCGCGGTCATAATTCACTGCATTGCCGTCGGGTCGGGACGGCTCGCCAATCGCCAGCTGGCCGATGCGCTGTTCGCCTGCGTCCGAGCGTGCAATCAGCAGGTCGTCGCCGTCGCCGCCCAGCAGCAAGTCTGACCCGCGGCCGCCGTCCAGCGTGTCATTGCCGTCGCCGCCGTCCAGAATGTCGTCTCCGTAACCGCCGTCAATGCTGTCGCGTCCGGCACCGCCCTGCACCTGATCTTGGCCCGCACCGGCGTCGATCACATCGTGGCCGTCGCTGCCGTCAATGCTGTCGTCCCCGGCAAGCAGTGGTTCGGGGCCCGCGGGCGCGGTCAATGCCGTGCCGGGCCCTTCCTCAAACAGTTGCAGCACCTGCGCATCGGTCAGCACGTCGCCCGCATCCATACCGCCAAAAATGATGAAATCGGAAATCGCCCCGTCAAACGGGTCATCGAGGCGCGGGTCATCGGCGGCAAAGTCCTGCGGGGTGTCGTTATTGTTGGTGCGCGAGGTATCTGCGCCCAAAATCCAGGGCTCGGCATTTTGCAGGATATAGGCCTCGGATTGCAGGTTAGGCTGGTCTTCATTGCCCTCCACCCTGATCCAGGCAAAGTCGGGCACCTTGATGCCATCAACATAAACGGTCACACCGCCATCGGCGCTGAACGACACCGCCAGATGCGTCCATGTGCCCTCGCTCAGGTAGGACTGGACCGATTCCCACGCCTTGTTCGAGCCGCCATCGCCGTTGGCGACCCGAATGAACAGGCGGCCATCGTCTTCAAAGCCGAGGCGGAAATGTCCGCCGTCGCCGTCGCCGCGTTCGTCCTTGGACAGAATTATCGCATCGTCTGACAGGTCGTCGGGCTGTACCCACAAGGCCACTGTGCCTTGGGTGATCTCGAAAGCCGGATCGTGGTTGATGAAGGCAAAGCTGTTTTCGCCGTTGAACTGCAGCGCCAGGTCACTGCCGTCCAGCGGACCAGGGCGGGTCAGATTATCGGTGGCGGCAACGGCTTCGCCGTTTTCCAGGCGAAAGGCCTCAGCGCTTGGCCCGCCGCGGGTGTCGGCAAAGCTGTTGCCACTGGCGCTATCGAACCCCCAATGCGCCAACGCACCGGGCAGACCGGGGCCGTCCTCGGGCATGGGGTCGCCGACCAGCGTATCGTTTTCGGATGTGCCAATGATTACATCATTAGGTGCAGGTGTAGTGCCCACCTGGTTAAAAAAAGCGCGGCTGTTGATCAAACCGCTATCATTCATCATGTCCGACATTGTTCCTCTCCTGAGATAGTGGTGATGCGCGTGTGCCACTAAGCCCGGAGAGTTTGAAAAACAGAATGAATATAAAAAATATTCCTAAATATTTGGAATTTAATGCTAAAAATTTTTCACGATTACAGCGTATATTTTAAAAGAAATTGTCGAAACCCGGTAGATTTTGCGCTCGGTTTCATGCTTGTCTTTGCAGGTGACCAACACCATCACAACACAGGGCGCGCTGCGTATTCTTCTGCTGGGGGCAAGCGGCACCACCGGCCGCGCGGTGGCCAGGGCCGGTATTGCCGCAGGGCACGCGATGGTCTGCCCTGTTCGCTGTGGTACCGATGTCGCGGCATTGCCGCAGGGGCCCACCTACACAGAGACAGATTTTGCAGACGCGCATTGGCTTGCATCAGTTCAAGATCGCTGCGGCGCCTGTGATATTGTGATATCCTGTGTGGCCTCGCGCAGCGGCGCTCCAAAGGACGCAGAAGCCGTTGATTATGGCATCAACAGTGCCGCCCTCGTTTATGCACGGCAGGCGGGGGTTAAACAGTTCATTCTTTTGTCGGCGATCTGCGTGCAAAAGCCACGTCTGGCTTTCCAGCGCGCGAAACTGACATTCGAGGCGGATCTCATTGCTTCGGGTTTGGCCTACAGCATTGTGCGCCCCACTGCGTATTTCAAATCGCTGTCGGGGCAGGTGGACCGGTTGCGCGCGGGCAAGCCGTATCTGCTCTTTGGTGACGGTCGGTTGACGGCGTGCAAACCGATCAGCGACGATGATCTTGCCGCTTATATCCTTGGCTGTATCGACACCCCTGAGCGCATGCAGGCCATATTGCCTATTGGCGGGCCCGGCCCTGCGCTGACCCCACGCGATATGGGCGCCTATCTGTTTCGGGCGCTGGGGCGACCGCCGCGCTATCGCCGGGTGCCGCCTGCCCTGTTTCGCGGGATGGCAGCGGTCCTCGGTGTCTTGGAGCTGGCCTTTCCGCCGCTTCGGACGAAAGCCGAGTTTCTGCGTATTGCGCACTATTATGCCACCGAGTCGATGCTGGTCTGGGACCCGGCGACAGAGACCTATGATGCCGAGGCCGCGCCCGAGACCGGTAGCGACACGCTTTTCGCGCATTATGACAGACTGATCGCGTCGGGCGCGTCCGACGCGCGGCCCGGTCATGCGATGTTTTGAGGCTGCCCAAAGCATATTCTTGGGCGCGGTCCGCGAAGAGTTTCACGCCCCATCGGGGCTATAAGCGACGTGCGTTGACGCGATCAAAATTATGGCGGAGACGAGGGGAGCCAGTTCGAACCCTACCCTCATACTTCGACAAGCTCAGTATGAGGTTGTCACGAGGGAAAAGCGCGTTGATCGGGCGCAGGGCCGCCCCAAGACCGATCAACACAAAATCTACCCCGTGAAAAGTGCACCGAATGAAATGCGGGACTTTTTGCAGGAGGTAATGGCGGAGAGTGAGAAAATTGTTTCGAACTCTCCAACAGGCTGCGACTGCAGCCCGGCAATTGTTTGCCGCTCCATCGGAGGCATGAGCGAAGCGAATTGCCGTGAGGTCAAAATAATGGCGGAGCGACGGGGATTCGAACCCCGGAGGGCTTGCGCCCAACACGCTTTCCAGGCGTGCGCCTTAAACCGCTCGGCCACCGCTCCGTAAGTGCCGGGCACTATAGTCCGGGCAAGATGAAGCGCAAGTCGTTTTTGCGGCGCGCCGTGCCCGCTTAAAACGGCTCGACATGCTCGGGATGTTTGGAAACATCGGCCCCTGCGGGTTCGGCAAATTTTTTGAGCGCAATGTCGTCGCCGACAAGCAGCATCAGGCCGTATCCGCGCCCGCCCGACCACTGGATGCGGGCGGCAAAATCGCCAAGGTCGTCAATGACCAGAAACACGTCGCTTTCGGGGTCGAGCGACGCCTCGCAGGTGATCAACACCCCGCCCTCGGAAATATCGCGCACCTTGCAGGCGTGCCGGGTTCCGTCCTCGGTTTCGATATAGCCGTGCCACAGCACGTCCAGTCGGTCATCGCGTCGTTTGTCAGACATCATGCCTCGCTGCTTCACTCGGTCAGGTCGTGCGCACTATATCAGCTTTCATAGCGGCGCACAGGCCTGGGATCCTGACCCTAGATACCCGGCTAAGACTAGCGAGAAAAGGGGCAATCACAACAGTGCTGACCGCGCGAGGCTTGAGTGACGTACCCAGTCGGGGTAGACGAGGACGTGCGTCCGATACCCGGTTTCTTGAAAAGGATAACCCGCCAATGACCCTGCGCCGTATGACCGACCCGGTTCGATCGATTGTGTTCAACATCGCATTTTACCTGTGTTCGGTGCTGTATTTTCTGCTGGTTATTGTCACGGTGCTGATGCCCAGCCACAAGCCGGTGCGGATGGCGGTGCGCTATTATTGTAAACTGTCGCTGTTTCTGGCGCGGTGGATCATGGGCATCCGCTTTGAATGGCGCGGCACAGAGATGCTACCGCCAGAGGGAACGCCGATCATTCTGGCCGCCGCCCACCAAAGCTATGTCGATCCGATGCTGGCCTATGCCTGCCGCGAGGATGTGACCGCGCTCGCCAAAAAAGAGCTGTTCGCCACCCCGTTTGTGGGGGCCCTGATTTCCAAAATGGGGGTGATCAAGGTTGACCGGCAAAAGGGCGGCGCGACCGAAAGCATGGACCAGGTTGCCAAGACGCTCAACCGCGAGGGCCGGATGATCATCATCTATCCGCAAGCGACCCGGGTGCGCCCGGGCGGGCGCCGCCGCCTCAAGTCTGGTGCCTATGTTCTGGCCAAGGAAGGCGGCTTTCCTGCCTTTACGGTTGCCAGCAATTCGGGCGCGCTGTGGTCGCGGGGCTTTTGGCATCACAGTGGCACCTGTGTGTTTGAAATCTGCCGCAAGATCCCCAAGGGGCTGGATAAGGACAGCTTCATGCGCATCGTCGAGGATGATGTTGTTGAGCGCTCGGACGCGCTGGCGATTGAAGCCGGTTTTGCCGATCTGGTTGCCGCAGAACAGGCGCGTATCGCACCGGCTGGATGACAAGAAAAACTTTGCCAAAACCAACCCTGGCGCGGCGCTTCTGCGGTGCGCGGCGCGGCACAGATTAGTTTTCTTCTCTTAAATGTGAAGAAAATCTCGTTGGTCATGCCTGTATGATGGCGATAGAACCACGATGTGCAGATGTCCGGCTTGTTTTTGCCCAAAAGGGACGTACATGCACATATGACCCCGGGTCATACTGCGAGGATAATCGATGGCTGTAACAAAATCCGCTTCAACCGTGGCCCCCTTGGTGCCCGAGGCGCATGAGGAATTGGCCCGGCGGCTGGGCGAGCTTGGCGCGCGCTATACCAATCCTCCGCATTTGACGGTAAAACAGGTTGGCGCACTTTTGACCGAGGCGATATCGCTGCTGTTCCCGCATTTTCGCGGCGGTGTCACGGCACCCAGCCTGCGGCAGGTGGCCGCGCTCGAGGCGCTGGTTGAGCAAATGGTGTCGGCTGTTGTGGACGACGTCGCAGAAGCCAAGCGCCATGTATCGACGTTCCTCTCGGGTCTGCCGGACATTGCCGAGCGGTCCATGTTGGACGCCGAAGCGCTTTATGAATTTGACCCTGCGGCGCA
Organism: Kordiimonadaceae bacterium; assembly: GCA_030148905.1. GTDB lineage: Bacteria > Pseudomonadota > Alphaproteobacteria > Sphingomonadales > Kordiimonadaceae > JASBSO01. Next base: position 15,664 of record JASBSO010000123.1, read on the forward strand.
TTCGGTCGACGAAATCATTCTCGCCTATCCAGGCTTTCGCGCCACCTTGGCGTACCGACTGGCGCACAGCCTGCTGCTGTCTGGTGTGCCCTTGCTGCCGCGCCTGATTACCGAATATGCCCACCGCAAGACCGGGATTGACATTCACCCCGGCGCGAAGATTGGCGACCGGTTCAGCATTGACCACGGGACCGCCATTGTAATCGGGGAAACGGCGATCATCGGCAATAATGTCAAGCTGTATCAGGGTGTGACCCTGGGCGGCCTGAGCGTGAAAAAAGAACGCCAGGGCATGAAGCGTCACCCCACGCTTGAAGACAATGTGATTGTCTATGCCGGGGCGACGATTCTGGGCGGTGACACAACGGTTGGCCATGACAGCATTATTGGCGGCAATGTCTGGCTCACCCGGTCGGTTGCCCCTCATTCGCGGGTGATGTTCAAAGCCTGCGATACCGAGGAAATCCTCGCCTCTGAGGGTGCGCATATCTAAGCCGTTGCGAGCCGGGGCGATTGTCACTAGGCTCCGGCTTTCCGTATTCACGCCCGTTTGGGCCCGCAGAGCAGGGAGCGCCGCATGAAAGCTTCATCCGTCCTAGAGACCATTGGCGATACGCCGCATGTTCGGTTGAGCCGCATGTTTCCCACGCACGAGGTGTGGTTCAAACTGGAACGTGCCAATCCCGGCGGGTCGATCAAAGACCGGATTGCCTTGTCGATGGTTGAGGATGCCGAGCGCTCAGGCGCATTGAAATCTGGCGGCGTGATTGTCGAACCCACATCAGGCAATACGGGCATTGGCTTGGCGATGGTGGCCGCTGTTAAGGGCTACCGGCTGATTTTGGTGATGCCCGAGTCGATGTCGATCGAACGTCGCCGTTTGATGCTGGCTTACGGGGCTGAATTTGTCCTCACGCCCAAGGAAAAAGGGATGAAGGGGGCGATTGCCCGCGCGCAAGAGATTCTGGGCGAAAACCCAGGGTCGTGGATGCCGTCGCAGTTTACCAATCCCTCGAATGTGGATGTGCACCGCCTGACCACAGCGCCGGAAATTCTGGCCGATTTTGATGACGGCCTCGATTATGTCATCACCGGTGTCGGCACCGGCGGGCACATCACCGGCTGCGCCGAGGTGCTGAAGCGCGAATGGCCATTTCTGAAGATGTTTGCGGTCGAGCCAACCTTGTCGCCGGTTTTGTCTGGCGGGGATCCGGGCCCGCACCCGATTCAGGGTATTGGTGCCGGTTTTGTGCCAGAGATTATGCGCACCGACCTGTTGGACGGCATTTTACAAGTCGACCCCGCCGACGCCAAAGACATGGCGCGCCGCGCCGCCAAGGAAGAAGGCCTGCTGATCGGCATTTCCTCGGGGGCAACGCTGGCGGCCATCGCCCAAAAAGTTGCCGAGACAGACGAAGGAACCCGTATTCTGGGCTTTTGTTACGACACGGGCGAGCGCTATTTGTCGGTACCCGACTTCTTACCCACCGAAGGGTAAATTCCCCGCAAACCCCCGGTGTTCTGCCCAGGGCCTTAAACCGCCCTGCGACACAGAGGGCGGGTGTGATGGGTCTTTAAATTTCGTCGGACTCGATACCAAACTCGACGCCGGTTTCCAGGCGTACGATCAGGGCAACATGGTCACCGCGAATGGCCAGCTCTTTGTAAGAACCGCGGGGCAGGGGGATTCCCCGTTCAATACAGTGGTTGAGGACGGCGACGCCGATATCCTTGCCCTCAAAGTGGAGTTCGCCGCCAGAGTCGGTCTGCACCCGCACTTCGATTTCGCCCTGATCGTCCAGCTCGGCAATGACACCGCTTGCGGTTGCACCGCCGGCGCGATCTTCGACAAGACCGGACAGGGCCAAAATTAATTCTTCATCGGAAAAGATGATGCTGCGCGATTCAAGGATCATGGCTGAAAGCCCCAGTTGGCCATATTTAGGAACGGTAAATCATTGGTGTTTGGAGCATATTGCCCGGAAAATGTCTAACCAAAAGTAAAGACGGTGTCAGGGCGCCTTTGATGCGGGCTGCCCGGCGGGATGTGTATCATAGTCGCGCCAGGCGCGTGCTACGGCATGGAACACAGTGGCCAGTGGAATGGCAAAAAACAGGCCCCAAAAGCCCCATATCCCGCCAAAAAACAAAACGGCGACAATGATGGCATTGGGATGCAGCTTCATCACCTCGGAAAACAGACGCGGGTTCAGAAGGTTGCCGTCAAAGTTTTGGATGGCATAATAAATCGCCATCGCCCACCTCATATCTGGCGCCCACCCATAT
>JASBSO010000150.1 GCA_030148905.1 Kordiimonadaceae bacterium
GGAAAGCCTGCGCACCCAGAGTGGCGGCAGGGTGCGCCTGAGCGTGCCCCAGCGCGGCGAGCGCGCCCGCACGATCGCCGAGGTTGTCCGCAACGCCGAAGAGGCCCTGGAGCGCCGCCAGGCCGAAAGCGCATCGCAAAAAGCGTTGCTTGAAGGGGTGGCCGAAACCTTCGATCTCGACGGCCCGCCCGAGCGCATCGAGGTCTATGACAACAGCCACACAGGCGGTCAGTCGGCCATCGGCGCGATGATCGTGGCCGGGCAAGAGGGTTTCCTGAAAAATCAATACCGCAAGTTCAACATCAAGGATGATAGCATCGCTCCGGGGGATGATTTTGCCATGATGCGCGAAGTGATGACGCGCAGATTTTCGCGGCTGATGAAAGACGACCAGGACCGCAGCAAGGGGCAGTGGCCCGATCTTGTTCTGATTGACGGCGGCAAGGGGCAATTGAGCGCGGTGCAAACCGTTCTCGATGACCTGGGCATCGACGATCTGGCGATTGTCGGCGTCTCAAAGGGGCCCGACCGCGACGCCGGGCGCGAGCAGTTCCACCGCACCGGGCACGCGCCGATGATGCTGCGCCATAATGACCCGGTCCTGTTTTATCTGCAGCGCCTGCGCGACGAAGCCCACCGTTTTGCCATCGGCAGCCACCGGCAACGGCGCAGTAAGGCACTTGTGGCCTCGCCGCTGGACGGAGTGCCCGGCATTGGCGCCAAGCGCAAAAAGGCGCTTTTGCACCATTTTGGATCAGCCAAGGCGGTTACCGATGCTGATGTGAAGGCGATCGCCCAGGTTGAGGGGATCTCTGCCAAGCTGGCGCAGCAGATTTACGATTATTTCCGCGACTAGACGGCCCAACTTTGGTTGACGCTTGCCGGTGTTTGCGCCACTTTGCCAGCCGGTCAGGCGGGAACGGTGGTCATGTGGACTCTTGCCAATATTCTCACATTGGCGCGCATCGGCGCGGTGCCGCTTATTGTCGGCATGCTGTATATGGACCAGCCGCTGGGCAGCCATTTGGCGCTTGCCACCTTCACCATCGCCGGGATCACCGACTTTTTTGACGGCTATCTGGCGCGGGCCACCGGCACCGTGTCAAAAGTCGGCCAGTTTCTGGACCCGATCGCCGATAAATTGATGGTCGGCGGGGTGATTATCATGGTCGTTGCCGTTGGCTGGGTCAGCGGGCTGCATGTGATCGCAGCCGTGGTGATCATGTGCCGCGAAATTTTGGTCTCGGGCCTGCGCGAATTTCTGGCCGGCCTGCAGGTGAGCGTCCCCGTAACCTGGCTCGCCAAATGGAAAACCACCATTCAGATGATCGCCCTTGGGGCGCTGGTGTGGACACCGGGCGGGGCCGCTTTTGGCGTTCCCTCGCAAGCGGTCGGGCTGGTGCTGCTGTGGGCTGCCGCCGTTGTCACCCTTTATACCGGGTTTGACTATTTGCGGGCTGGTCTCAAGCATATGGTTGAGGATTAGGCGCATGCGTACCGTCACGGTTTTGTATTTTGCCTGGATTCGCGAGCGTATGGGATGCAGCGAAGAGCGGCTGAGCTTGGACGATGAGATCGTCACCTTGGATGACCTGATCGACCACCTGAAAGCCCGCGACGAGCGCGGCGCGGAGGCGTTTGAAAACCGTATGCTGGTACGCGCGGGCCTCGATCAGGACCATGCCAGTCTTGACACAGCCATTGGCGACGCCCGCGAAATCGCCTTTTTCCCCCCTGTCACAGGAGGTTAAAGCCGTGGCGGCACGCATCACGATTTCAGTTCAGGAGGCTGATTTCGACCTTGGGGCCGAGCAAAAGGCCCTGCCGCCAGACCCGAGCGCAGGGGCCATGGCTGCCTTTGTGGGCACGGTGCGTGCCGACGGGACCGGTTTTGAAGCGCTGACGCTGGAACATTATCCGGGCATGACCGAACGCCAGCTTGAAAACATTACCGCCAAGGCCGACACGCGCTGGTCGCTGGCCGACATCCGGATCATCCACCGCACTGGGCGGCTAAGCGTTGGTGATCAGATCGTGCTGGTGATCACCCGGAGCCGCCACCGCGGTGATGCGTTTCAGGCGGCCGAGTTTATTATGGATTTTCTCAAAACCGATGCGCCCTTCTGGAAACGCCAAACGGACGGCACAACAGACACATGGGTCGACGCGCGCGACAGTGACACCACCGCGCGCGACCGTTGGGGCGAATAGGCGGCCGGGACCGCCATAGGCTTAGTTTTGCTGGCGCGTTAAAAAGCTCGGAATTTCCAGCTGCGTTTTCGAACTGCGTTCTGTCTCGGGTGTCTCTTCAACATGCGCCGCACCCTCGTCCCTTTGGGCGGGGTCAGGCTCGGACGATACCGCCGCTGACGGTGCCAGCCGCACGCGGCCCGGGTCCCGGTCGATCTCACGCGCCTCAGTGTCGTGCACCGGTGCCTCGCCGACAGCCGCAGCATCTTTTTCTTTCGTGCGCACCACCGAGGTCATCATCCGAAACAGCGTTGGCTTGCTTTTGTCCTCCGCCTCAGCAGGCTGAGCGGGCTCTGCCGGGGGTTCAGTGACCACCTTGTCATTGCTGCCGCCGGTGTAATTGCTGGCGTCTTCCTGATTGGCGGGGGCCAGGGTTTCCATCGCCTCGCGCGGCATGGCAGGGGCGGCGGCGACAAAACTGTCGCCCTGACCGGCAAGCGCGCGCGCTTCGAGCGCATCCTCATTCGCCGCAGGGGCAACATCCAGCTGGATGCCGGTTTCCACTGCGCCATCTGCGGCCGCGTTCATATCCGCAGGCTCTGCGCCCGCATCGGCCCGGCTATGCTCGGTCGCAGACTCAGTATCAGGTGCGGCTTCATCTTTTGGCTCGGGGGCTGGGTCCGCCTTTGGGCGGCGCACGGGCTCGGGCATATGGCTCAGCTCGCCGCCGTCAATCCCGGTTGCCACAACCGACACCCGAAGACGCCCCGCCAAGTTGTCGTTAAAGGCCGACCCAAAGACAATCAGCGCGTCAGGGTCCGCTTGCTCGCGCACCATATTGACGGCTTCATCAACCTCATACAGCGTCATATCCATACCGCCGGTGACATTGATGATCACACCCTTGGCGCCTTTCAGGGACGCATCCTCCAAAAGCGGGTTGGCAATCGCCGACGATGCGGCTTCCACCGCGCGATTTTCACCTTCGGCCTCGCCGGTGCCCATCATCGCCTTGCCCATTTCCGACATCACGGTGCGCACATCGGCGAAATCAAGGTTGATCAGACCCGGCATCACCATCAGGTCGGTGACCCCGCGCACACCCGAATGCAGCACCTCATCGGCCATGGTGAAGGCCTCGGCGAAGGTGGTGCGCTCGTTGGCGACACGGAACAGATTTTGGTTAGGGATGATGATCAGCGTGTCAACATTGTCCGCCATCGCCTCGATACCGGCCTCGGCAATTTTCATCCGCCGACCGCCTTCGAACTGAAACGGCTTGGTGACCACACCCACGGTTAAAATGCCTTTTGCACGGGCGGTTTGGGCGATCACCGGCGCGGCCCCCGTGCCGGTGCCGCCGCCCATACCGGCGGTGATGAAGGCCATGTGGCAGCCGTTGAGCGCGGCTTCGATCTGTTCGATCGATTCTTCCGCGGCTGACTGGCCGACCTGCGGCTGCGCGCCTGCGCCAAGGCCGCTGGTGGTTTCCACACCCAATTGCAGCTGATTGTCCGACAGCGAATTGGCAAGCGACTGCGCATCGGTGTTGGCCACAATGAACTCAACCCCCTGAAGGTTGGTGCTGATCATATTATTGACGGCATTACAGCCCGCACCGCCAACACCAACCACAGCAATTCTGGGCGAAAGTTCCGTCAATTCCGGTTTGGCAAATTCGATCGGCATCTCAATACTCCCTGCTTTCCTCTATCATAGCCGTCCCGGCTTGTTTTGCCACCCATCTGGTCTGGGCATGTTAGATATTTCCCTTCACCCAGTGCCACAAACGCTTCATCGCACTTGCAGCAGGAACCCCGACGGGCGTGCTGGGCATGTGCAAAAAGCGGTCTGGATCCACACCATAGCGCAGTAAGCCAACAGATGCACTGAAACCTGGCCCTCTGGCCGACACCGGCAGGCCGGAAAAATTGGGCGGCAAGCCAACGCGCACGCCGGTGCGAAAACACTGGCGGGCCAGTTCGGGCAGGCGCGACAATTGCGCGGCGCTTCCGGTCAGCACCAGGCGTTGGCCCGATGCCGGGTCAAAACCGAGCGCGGTCAGACGTTCGGCCAATTCCAGCAAAAAGGCGCGCAGCGTGTCTTCGATGATCAGCGTCAAATCGCGGCGCGGGAATTGGGTCTCGGTCTCAACCCCGGCGCCGTCCAAGACCTTGACGTCGATCATATGCCGGTCGTCCGAGGGGTCGTGCAGGGCTGCCCCATAGAGCGCCAGCACCCGCGCCGCCTCGGTCAGAGTGGTGACAAAATGCCCGGCAATCGCCTTGACCAAGATGTCACTGCCCGAGGGGATCACCTCGCAGTGCCCCATGGTGGTGTTGGCAAAAAGCCCGATGCCCGTGGTGCCAGCGCCGATATCGATACAGGCTGCACCGATTTTCAACTCGTCATCGACCAAACAGCCAAGCCCGCTGGCAAGCGGCTGTGCCACAAATCCGGCCGGGCGCAAATGCGCGGCACGCAGCACCGTTTCCAGATTTTTCTGCGCGCTGGCCGACGCAGTAATCACATGGGCAAAGACTGTCAATTCGTCGGGATACAGTCCGTGCGGCGGCGAAGTGGTGATCACATCGTCGGTCGCATAAGCGGCCGGGAAGGCGTGCAAAATCTCCGGTTGGCGGTCTGCCAGCTTTTCCAGCGCCACATCCATGGCAGCATCGATATCCGCGTGGCCGACGGGCTGGCCGTCCATCGGCATGGAAATGTCGATCATATGGCTTTCAGGATTGCCTGCTGACAGCGAAATCCACACATCCTCGATCGCCGAGCCCGCCATTTTTTCGGCCTGCCCCACCGCCCCCCGGATCGACTCTTCAGCAAGATCGGCATTGATCAGCGCACCGCCGCGCACGCCCTCATTGGCGCGGATGCCCATGCCGCGAATACGGCCAATATCCGCACCGCTGCGCTCGGCGATCAGGCAGCTGACCTTCGAACATCCGATATCCAGGGCTGCGACAAAGCCGTCTTGCGCCATTAAGTCATATCTCCCTTGCGTTTCAGGCGAGCCCCGGCATCGGGCGACAAGCGAATGACCAACCGGTCTTCGACCCGCATATCTACCGCGTCGATCGCGCGCTCCAATATCTGTTTGTCGTCTTGCAATGTGACAAATTCGGCCCAGGCCCGCCGGTCGGCATCGTCGACGCCAGGCGCGGGCAATTTCAATCGCAGGCCATTGTCAAAGACAATATCCCAGCGACGGTCAGCAACGCGCACCAGCGACTTGACCCGCTTGCCCAGCTGCGGCGCGCGCATCAAATGGTCGAGAAAGATGGCCGCGCGCTTTTGGCTGCCGTCACCGACGACCAAAGGCAGGTGGGTAAATTCGCCAAGCGGTGCACCGTCGATCACCGCGCCCGACGCATCGATAAGCGACAGTGCCCCGTCCTGCTGCCAGATGGCAAACGCCTCGCGTTCAACCACCGCAATGTCCAGCCCCGACGGCAGGCGGCGCTTGATATGGGCTTCTGCGACCCATGGCAGGCTTTCGATCCGCCCCTTGAGGGCGGCAAGATCGATCGACAAAATCGGCGAGCCGGTATCGGCATCGATCAGCGCGATGATCGCGCCGCGCGGTGTGCGCTCAAGGCCGGTAATGCCCACTTCGGACAGGACAAAGCCCGCCTCGCGCAGGTCGGGGCTGACCTCGGGCAGGGTTATGCGCCCTTCAAAGCTGTGTAAACTGATAGCCGCCAGGCCCAGCAAAAGCGTGCCGACCGTCATAAATGTCCACCGGATGCTGCGGGTCATGGCGTGTCTCCTTGTGCTGGTCTGCCGATGCGGCGAATTTCCCATTCGAGCGTGGTGCCGGATTGTTGCTTGACCGCATCGCGCGCGGCGTTGCCAAGCGCTTCCAGTTCGCTGCCCTTTGCGCCGCCCAAATTGACCAGAAAATTGCAGTGCTTTTCAGAAATTTGCGCGCCGCCCAATGTTTTGCCCCGGAACCCGGCAGCATCGATCAATTGCCAGGCCTTCAGGCCGCCTGGATTTTTGAACGTGCTGCCACCAGTGCGCACGCCAATGGGCTGTGCGGCGGCACGGTCTTTGATGATGGTGTCCATGCGCGCTTGCACCGCATCGGGGTTGTCGGGCGCCGCCCGAAGCCGGGCTGACAGAAAGATCAGACCTGGGTCATAGTGCGCGCGCCGATACCCAAAGCCAAACGCCTCCGCTGTCAGCGTGACCAGGTCGCCTGTGCGGGTCACCGCCTGCACATCGATCAACCGGTCGGCAATCTCGGTGCCGTAGGCCCCTGCGTTCATCGCAACCGCGCCGCCGATCGTCCCCGGAATGCCAACCAGGAATTCAAGCCCGGTCAGGCCCGCCGATTGCGCAGCGCGCGCAACATGCACGTCCATCGCCCCGGCCCCGACGGTCAGCACAGGTCCATCCACAGCGATGTCCGCGAACGCAGCCCCGAGTGTGATGACCACCCCCTCGACACCGCCCTCGCGGATCAAAAGGTTGGAACCACCACCGATGACCGTAACCGGCATGGTGCCGGGTACAGCGCGCAAAAAACGGCGCAAATCTTCTGCATCAACGGGCGTGAACATCCAGTCAGCGCGGGCGTCGGTGCGAAACCAGTTGTGCTTTTTCAGCGATGCGTCGCGGACAAGCGTGCCTTTGACCTGTGCGGTAGCGAACGGATGGCTGGTCTGTGCGTTCATATCCGCGCCTCCAACTCCGCAGGCAAGGCATGCGCCCATGTGGTGATCGACCCCGCCCCCAGGCAGATCACCGCGTCGCCGGGCTTGCTGATGGCCATCACCTTGTCGGCCAGGGCGCTTTCGTCCACGATGGTCTCCACCCGCCGGTGGCCGTAAGCGCGCAAGCCCCGCGCCAGCGCATGATGGTCGCGGTCCTCGATCGGGGCCTCACCGGCGCTGTAGACCGGCGCAACGATCACTGCGTCGGCATCGTTGAAGGCGGCGCAAAACTCATCGAACAAGCTGTCGAGCCGGGTATAGCGGTGCGGTTGCACAACCGCGATGATATCGCCGTCAAAACTGCCGCGCGCAGCCTTAAGAACATGCGCGATTTCCACCGGATGGTGGCCATAATCGTCAACAACATCGCGTCCCGCACCGCTGCCAACGCGGGTGAAACGGCGCTTGACCCCGGTAAAATCTGCAAAGGCCCCCGACAGGGTTGCATCATCCAGCCCCATCTCCAACCCGACCGAAATCGCCGCCAGCGCGTTTTGCACATTGTGCAAGCCCGGCATCGGCAGCCAGACCCGGTCCAGCACCCGGTCAGCGTCCGCACCCTCGCCGCGAATGCGCACGGTGAAATGCACCCCGCCGTCTGAGAATGTGACATGATCCGCCTGCACGTCGGCCATCGGGCTAAGCCCATATGTCCGCACGCGCCGCCCTTCCAATGCAGGGATCAAGGCCTGCACTTCAGGGTGATCAACGCACAAAATCGCCGCGCCGTAAAACGGGATGCGCGCAACAAACTGGCGAAACGCCTGCCGCTCCGCATCAAAGTCGCCGTAAAAGTCCAGATGCTCGGGGTCGATATTGGTGACCACGGCAATGGTGGCGGGCAGCTTGACAAAGGTGCCGTCAGACTCGTCGGCCTCGACCACCATCCAGTCGCCAGTGCCAAGACGGGCATTGGTGCCGTAGGTGTTGATCACCCCGCCATTGATCACGGTGGGGTCGATCCCGCCTTTGTCGAGCATGGCCGCAACAAGCGAGGTGGTGGTGGTTTTGCCGTGCGTACCGGCAACCGAAACGCACCATTTCAGCCGCATCAGTTCGGCCAACATTTCGGCCCGGCGTACCACCGGAATGCCTTTGGCCTTGGCGGCGACAAGCTCGGGATTGGTATCGGGGATG
>JASBSO010000155.1 GCA_030148905.1 Kordiimonadaceae bacterium
CACCGAGGCCACCGACACGGCCACAACACCGGGGACCGGCACAGCACCGGAGCCGACGCCCACACCGACGCCCGAGCCAACACCGACCCCAGAACCAACCCCCACACCGACACCTGAGCCAACACCAACTCCGGAACCAACGCCGACACCCACTCCAGAACCAACTCCGGAGCCAACGCCAACGCCGGAGCCTACCCCGTCGCCGACGCCAGAGCCGACCCCGGAACCAACGCCAGAGCCGACACCTGAGCCAACGCCGGAACCAACGCCAGAGCCGACACCCCCAGCCCCTGCCCCGGCACCACCACCGGTCTTGCCGTCACCACCGCCCGCGCCGTCGCTTGTGGCGGATGCCGGTGTGTTTTCGCCGGTGCTGCTGGGCTCTGATTTCGAGGTCGACAGTTGCGGGTCAACGTTCAACGGGGTTGCCGTGTGCGAGCTGCTGAACACCGGGGCATTTGAACTGGTATGGTTGTTTGATGGGACCCCCTTCACCAGCACCAATACCGGCGACGGTACGCCTTTTGATGCCGTTGGTATCAATTATGAGCTCACGCTTGAAGTGCGCTTTGACGGGTCCATTTTCGGCCCCGGCGGCACAACGGTGACGCTGGGCAATGGTCAGTCGGTGTTCTTGCCCGGGGATATTTTCCTCACCAGCCTGGACACAACATTTTTAACCTTGGTCGCCATCCCAGAGCCGGAAACCATGGCTTTGCTGATTCCTGGCATGGCCGCGCTTGGCTGGGGGCTGAGGCGCCGAAAAAAGCGGCAAGGACACCCAAGACCGCAAAGAGTACCCGCGCATAAAAGAACATCCACGCCATAAAAAAGAGCGCTGAAACTGTTCAGCGCTCTTTCGCATTGGGTTGTGCCTAGGCCCTTACATGCCGTATTCGTCAATACCGGTGGACAGCAAGCGGGCAAGCCCCAAGACCTTTTTGCGCACACGCGGATCGGCGATACGATAATAGGCTTCTACCAATTCCTGGGTTTCGGCGCGTTCAAAGGCTTCTTTCTCAAGGCCTTTAATGCTGGCGTCATAGCCAGGCAGCTTGGTTTCTGCACCTTCGAAAAAATATGCGACAGGCACATCAAGCGCACTGGATAAGCGGAACAACCGGCTTGAGCCAATTCTGTTGGTTCCGCGTTCGTATTTTTGGACCTGTTGAAAGGTTACGCCCAATTCTTTGCCAAGCTGTGTCTGGGACAATCCAAGCATCTTGCGACGCGCCCGGACACGTTGGCCGACATGGACATCTACTGGATCGGGACTGTTCATAGTGTATCACTTTCTACTGCACTTTTGCACTGGTCTGGCGCCAGTGTGCTCGCCCCCGCATCTACGTATCATGAGTTGTGCTTTACGCCAAAGACTTTTATCGTATTCAGGGCCGACCTCTGCCAGTTAAACGCGCAATATGGCCTCTGTCCAGCCCCGCCGGGTTTGCGGCAACGGAGACGGCCAGACCAGAATGATTTTGTGCGATGTTTTGTCCTTTAATTGTACAAATATTTCAATATAAAATACTATTATTTTTGCTATATTATCGTAATTTACAATAATTTATAAAAAATTAACAAAATTTAGAATCTCGCTTTTTAGATTGCTTTGTTTCGAAGCCGAAATAAAGCGCAATTCCTATCATATACCGATCGATATTTAAGAAATAGCGCCCTAAAATTTGGCATCCTGGACAACAAAGCATGGGACGACCGCCCTGAAAACAGAGGCAAAACCGGAGCTACATATCAAGACCTCAAGCCCTGAATTTGAAGCATGCGCAATCTACGATAGATTGCATCACAACAGGGAAAAAATATTTCAAATAGCGGCAAGTCCCCGCCTATTGTGCACACCAAATCCGCGCTTAGGACACCCTGCGACGACGTCCGCGCTCCTCGCCCTCAGCCGCGTAATCAAGCGGAAGCGCCGTGGTATATTTCAGACGCTCCATCGCAAAGCTGCTGCTGACATCAGACATGCGCACTTCGCTGATCAATTTTTGATAAAAGGCGTCATAGGCTGCCATGTCGGGCACCACCACCCGCATCAAATAATCCACCTCGCCGCTCATCCGGTACAATTCAACCACCTGGGGGAATTCGCGAACAACCTTGGCAAATTGGTCCAGCCACTCGGCGCTATGCTCGCTGGTGCGAACCGCAACAAATACATCAAGCGGCACATTGATGCGCGTGCGGTCAACAAGTGCAACGCGTGCAGTGATATAGCCATTTTGCTCAAGCAATTGGATGCGCCGCCAGCACGGCGTGGTCGACAGACCAACTTTTTCTGCGATATCGGCGGTGCTGAGCGTTGCATCATCCTGCAACAGGGCAAGAATTTGTTTGTCGATTGCATCCATCACGATTTCCCCAACTCTCTACCAAGCACCTGCACGGCGATACGCTTGTCATTTGAAGGCAGTGTAGCAGGGAATCGCGGTGCGGCTGCTAACAGGTCATAAACTTTTTGAGATACAAAAAAACACCGGCCGCAGCGACTGCGGCCGGTGTTTCGTATCAAGCCCGTTATTTCGAGCGGAAGCCCAGCATCGGACCCACAAAATTGTCGACAGAAATCCGACCAGGGCCACGCGCCAGGATCGCCAGAAGCGCAGCAAACCATACGATATGCTCGTAGAACGAACCGGGGTAGACCAGGAACTGAATGACCGCAGTCATACCAATCAGACCCAATGCACCAAAGCGGGTCAGCACACCAAACATCAGCATCAGCGGGAACAGCGTCTCGCCAATCACGGCAAGCTGTCCGGCAACCGCAGGATCAAGAAGCGGAAGATTGTATTCTTCTTCGAAGAGAAACAGTGAATTTTCAACGTCAAACGACAAAAACCCATCAGATTTTGTCCGCATGGATGCGTAGAAAATCTGTGCAACATAGGCACGGATGAAGAAGATTACACCGTCTTCCAAAGAGATGTTTCGTTCAAACCAGTCTGTAATTTGATGGTACAGCCCCACTATTCCTGCCATTCTTAACTCCTGTTAGATTTTTTTAAGCAGATGCGAAAAGACCACGTGCGGCAAGCGCGGCAATCTGATCGCGTGAAATGTCATTCCCCAATTCCGATGATACTGGCGCTTTCGCCAACTTGGTCAATAGTAAAAAATCATCCTTATCGAGCGGCTGTAACTGCACAGCGCCGTCTACGCGGACAACCGCCGCTTGCTCGCCGCCACTGTCAACACGAATCAATTCGGGTTTCAACTGGCCCTTCGTTACCATCCAAAAGCTAACGATCGGTGTAGGCGCTTCGACCAAACGCAGCGACGGGTGTACGCTGAGCGTGCCCGTATCGAGCGCATTCAGTGCCTCTTCCGGGCTATACCTGTCAGCGTTGGGAGCGTTTTGGCTTTCATGAATGGCCCACTCCAATTCCATCAGATCCGCCACATAGGCAACACGCTTTGCATGTTCGAACGTGCGAAAAAAGTCTGCAAAGTCTCCGCCATATCCTGACAATTGCGGGCGGTCAGGCGGACTGGTTTTTACGAACTCAGCAACGATACCGGTGAAAAATTCATCACCGATAAAGGCGATCGCTCCGGGGAATATCCCACGAAGCGCTTCGGTAAGCGACTCGCGAAAGTTATTTCTATACACCTGCAACCGGCGCTCGGCATCGATACCATTGTCGTCGATATAGGCTGCAAGTGTCGCTGCACTGGCGTCGCCCGACACAATGGTGTCGCGCATTTGATTTTGAACAGTTTGAAGGTCAGGCATTCAGGGCCTCCCTCTCGCGGCTCATGACGGCGTCGGCTTTGTGGGCTTCGGCAACCAGGTCATCAAGCGGCGGTATATTGGTGTCCCATTCAACGAGTGTTGGCCGAAAACCGGCTTTTCCGACGATATCGGCATAGAGCGCCCAAACATCGTCTGGCACCGGGTGACCGTGATCATCGATACGCAGCTCGACCCCGTCAATATCGCGGGTCAAATGCCCCGCCAGATGAATTTCACCAACGCGGTTCAGCGGCAGCGTGTCGATATACCGGGTGGCGTCAAAGCCAAAATTCCGCGCGGACACAAACACATTATTGGCGTCCAACAACAGGCCGCAGTCAGCCCTTTCAGCCATTTCGGCCAAAAAGTCGGCTTCTCCCATTTCTGAATGGGTAAAGCCCAGATAACTCGATGGATTCTCAACCAGTATTTGACGCGACAGCGCATCCTGCAGGGTTTTGATATTATCAACCACCACAGCCAGTGCTTCGTGCGTCAGGGGAACTGGAAGCAAATCGTTGAGATAGGTATCCCCGGTGCGCGACCACGCCAAATGGTCAGACACAACAAACGGGTCATAGGTCTCAACAATGGTCCGAAACCGGTGGACATGGTCCATATCAAGGCCCTCTGCGGACCCCAGCGACATGCCAACACCGTGAACGCTTAGCGGGTAATGCTGGCGTATCTCGGACAAAAAATGATGGTGCGGGCCGCCGTCAACCATATAGTTTTCGGCGTGCACCTCAAAGAAGCCGACGGAAGGCCGACTTTCAAGGACATCGGTATAATGCTGCGCCTTGAGGCTGATCCCCGCCCTGTCGGGCGAGGACGCCATGTGCGCTGAATACGCCGTGTCCATGTCTGCCTTCCGATCAAGCTCATTCGTTCACAAGGCGAACTTATTTAGGCGCCTTGGTGGAACCGCCGGCAATACGCTCACACAGACCAGCAGGCATGTAGATCCACTCTTCAGGATGGTTGTCTACTTTCGACTGAGCTGCACAGCTGTGAGCCGACGTACCGCAGTCGTTTTGGCCTTTAGCCACTACGCCGTAGCACTTTTCTTTCTTGGCTTTCTTTTGAGCAACAGCGGTACCGGAAGCAACAGTTGCAGCAAAAGCAACAACACCGGTAGCAACAACAGCAGATTTAGCAATACGATTGAACTTCATGATCTTTTTCCCTTTGTCAGTTTGACAGGACCAGACAAACGCTAAAGTCTTAACGCCCTCTGGCGCCATCATATTCCGGCATCACGCGGCTCGATTAAAGCCACAAAATTCTCACGTTGTAGTGAGTTCAATGCCGAAACATAAGTTTAGAGCGAATTCGTAAGATTTCTGCGATTCTTATATGAATGTTGTATGAAGCAGCGTTGCAGATTGGTCTTTAGAAATATGGCCAAACTGTGCAATCTCGCGCAAATACACATTTTTCGTGATCACCGACCTTCAAAATCTGACCGATATTCCTGCAAAAAGTCCTGCAATTTTTGCACGCTTGCGATCTGACTGGCGATAGCGGACAGCTCCTGGCCGGTCAGTTCCTGGTCGCTGGTCAACAACTCAAACCCGTTGGCGAAATTACCGTCGCGCATCAGCGTGCTGTACTGCGCCCGCAGTTCGATCAAGCCAGGTTTGTCCTCGAGGAAGGTCAGCGCAAGGGTCAGGCGCATCAAATGCACGCGCTGCACCTCGTCCAAAGGCTCGCCGCGATCATAGCTGTCGCCCAGCAGGCGGCGGTTGGTATCGACCAATTTGGCCCAGGACCGCGACTGCCAATACAGCTCGGAGCGCAGCCGCTCGGCATTGGCGCTCAGGTCGTTTTCCAGGAGGACCTCGGCCTCTTCAAAGCGCGTCAGGTCGATCAGGGCACGCGCCTCCACCCACCGGCGATTGGCCTGGATATCGCGCGGCAATTGCGGCTCGCGGGTGGCGCGCAACACCGCAAGCGCCCGGTCGGGCTGGGCGTTGCGGGTATGGATTGCCGCCAAATTGGCCGCGACCTGCGCACGGGCCGCACCCTCAAGGCGTTCGGCCACCTGATATTCCAGCAACTCTGCCGCCCGGTCCAAAAGCTCAACCTCGACCAAGCGGTCAGCAAGACGGCGGATCATCAAATCGCCTTCCGCACCCAGCGGGGTCAAATCGCGGAACCGCAGCCACAGGCTGATCGCGGAAATGGGGGACAATTCGTCGGCTTTTCCGTCCAGATACAGTTCGCGGAAAATGCCGGTCATTCGTGACAAAATCCGCCGCTCGCGCGACTCGTCAGGATAGATCGAAACAGCCTGGCGCAGGATTTCGAGCGAGTCAGAATACCGGCCCAGGTCATAATAAATCTGCCCCAGTTCATCCATCAGTTGGGCTTCAAAATTATCACCGCGCCAAACATAGCGCAGGCGCTCCAGCCGCTCTGCGGCTTCGTCCAGCGGCAATTGCCCCTGGGCAACCGACTCCAGCGTCGACCGGTACCGCGAAAGCGCCGATATTCTGCGGTCGCGGTTTTCGCTAAGGCTTTCAAAGATAATCTGCGCATCCTCGGTCTGGCCGGTCAGCTGATACAGCACCGCCGTCAGATAATCGGCCTCGGCCTGTTGCCGCCCGGTGAGGGCGACCCCGCGCAGCAACCGCACTTCCCGTTCGGCGGTATCGACATCGTCAATTTCCAGCGCGGAGTGGATAACCGCAAGCTGCACCTCGGTCCGGTCATGGGCGTCCAGGTTGCCCAGCAAATCCCGGCCACGACGAAAATGGCTTAAGGCTTCACTATAGTCGCCTTGCTGCTCGTAAAGCAGCGCCCGCCAAAGGTCGATGTCCTGTTCATTGGCAAGGTCGCGCACCGTCAGGTCGGCCTCGGCCTCGCGCAGTCGGCCCATTTTCAAATTGGCAACGCCCCGCATGGCCCGAAATCTTGGGTCGCGTTCAAAGGATGCGTTGTCCTCGATCATCAACTGCATAATGCCCAGGGCTTCCGCCGCGCGGGAATGCCCCAAATAAAACCGGGCAAGCTGAAGACGCGCGTCCTCGCGGCCCCGGTCGGTGTCGGTGACCGACAGGGCATAAAGCGCCCGCGCCTCATATTTGCGGTATTCAAAGGCAGGCCCGAGCCGCCAGCTGTTGAAATCGATCAAGGCGTTCGAGGCGCCGGGCGTCGCAGCAGCCAGCGAGGCCACTCCAGACCCCTGGAACAAATCCGTCCCTTCGGCCGAAATGGCAACCCCGTCGCGGAAACGGTCAACGCGAACAAAATCGGTCAGCGGCACCACCAGCACGCCCTGCGCGGTTTCCGGAATTTCAGCAACCGCATTGCTGTAATCAACCGCGATACCGCGGCCCTCATCCGCCAGCGGCATCACCACCAGAAGGTCGCCGACAATCGGGTCTTCAAATTCGATCTCGCGGCCAATATTGGTCGCCGGGATGAAGATTTGCTGCCCGACCGCCGGGTCAACCCGCCGTGTGGGTGTCAGTGGAAAGCGCGGTGCTGTTGGGGTGTCCTTCATCGAGACAAGCCAGTTTCGCCCATCGCTGGACATGGTGTAATTTTGATCTGCGCGCGCCGCAATCCTTACAATCAACGCATCGGGGTGGTCTTCGACGGTGATTTCACTGATCCGTCTGGCGGCAATATCTTCTTTTTGTAAAAGCCGGTCGACATTGAGACCATAAGGTCGGTCAAACACCAGCCACAAAGCGCCGACGCGCTCAAAGGCGGCGGCGGCAACGCGCTCGGGCCAGTTGAACCGAAGCTGCTGACCGCCATCAATTTCCTGAATATCGAGGATGACCTCCTGCCCACTCCTCTGCGTGCCCGCATTGACCATCAGATCAAATTGCCGACCAAAATTGCCCTGTATATCGACATTATCGGGTTGTTCGGGGCCCTGCGACGGATCATTGGCAGATGCAAGTTGATCAGCAGGCAGCTCCACATCCAAATTCAACGCGTCGCGCTCCAGTCGGGCGCGTTCAATGTCTTCGGCTGAGATGACACTGTCGTCGCTCTCTGGGGCCGGTTCGGCAAATTCTATGCTTTGGGCGTTCTCTTCCTCGCGGTCTGGACTGCCGGTCACGGCGTCTTGCGCCGATGTCACAGCAATGCCAGAGGCGGCGCTGTCGCCGCTTGGGATAACGGCACCCGCCAGGCCGTCAGTTGGCACTGCAGGCTGATCAGCCGCTGCGGCTTGTCCCTGTGCGGGGCTTGCCTGTCCCTGTGCGGGGGTGGCCTGGGCTTGGCCGGATGGATTTTGCGGGCTTTGGGGGGCAGCTGTTTGCTGCGTTGGTGCCTGTGCCTGTTGGCCGCCAGTTGTTTGCGTTTGTGCTGCGCTCGGCTGCGCGCTCCTGTCAAAGCCGATATCGGCAAGTACAGTCCCCGCCGGCGCAGCGATATCAACCACGATGGCCGTGCCAGAGCGCAGGTGCCGCACCGTGGTGCCCGCCGGGATATCAGCCAAAAGCTGCATAGATGCGTCGGCGCTGACGACCCTGGCGTTTTGAACCCCGGCCAGCATGCCGTCTTGCAGGGCCGAAATATCCAACGGCGTTGGCGTATCGAAGACGATGCTCAGCTGCTGATTATCATCAGACACCTGGTAGGTGACTTGCGCCGTAAACGGGAAAATGAGGCGGGAAAAATTGTCGCTTTCACGGGTGCGCACCGTCAGAGTGTTCGCAGCCTGATTTCCAGCTTGGGGGACCTGCTGACCGACGGCGACGTCAACCGGCACAGCCAAAGCAAGAAAAACCATGCAAACAAGTCCGAGGCTACGCATCATTATCGCCTTAGAAAATCGTGTGAATATCGTGCCGCCCGTCGCGAATAATTTTAATATCCACGCGATCAGCAAGAGTCTGGCGCTCGTACTGCGGTAAATCAATATCCAATTTGTCAAACCGCGATGTTCCATAGCCTATGCTGACGATCGGTCGCCGATATCCGTGTTCACTCAACGTCTCTGCCACGATGCGGCTTTGCGCCAATGTAAATTCCCTTGCAATATCCTGACCACCTATGCGGTGCTGCGCGGCTGGCGCGGCATGAACGGCAATGCGCACCTGATTGGGGATCAACGCCAGCTTGTTCGCAATCAACGCCAAACGGGCCTCGCCATTTGGTGCCAGGCGCAGCGATCGCTCGTCAAACAGCGCCCCTAAAGGAAAGGCGATGATCACCTCGTCATTTGACCGACCCACCAAAGCCTGACTGAGAAGAGTTTCGGCGGCAATTGTGTCGCTCATAAGGCGTTCCAGATACGCCATGGTCAACCCGTCTGCCGGGTCTTCGCCGATGGACCGGTCAATGCGGTCAGACTGGATGTCGATTTGGACCCGATTGGGATTGAATTCGCGCGACAGCGACTCCACCAACGATTGCCACTGGCTGACCTTGACCGTCGACATGGCAAACAGCAGAACAAAAAATGTCAGCAACAGCGCCAACAAATCGGCAAAGGTGATCATCCAGTCATTGCTGGTGTCGGGCCCCTTGCGTCGGCCGTCGCTGTGTTTGTCGCCGCTCTCCAGCATCAGTTGACCTCGGGCCTGCGCAGGGTAATGCTTGCGTCAGCCTGGCTGCTGACGCGCAGCGCAATGCGCAAGGTGTTCGCCGCGACAGGATAAAAGCCAATGCTTAAATCCGCGTCGGGGAAGTCCCCCTCTTTGAGATAATTGGCGATATGGCCAAGCTGGCGCACGCGCCGACGCTGCAGTTCAAGCGCGTTGACAACCGTAACCTCGTCAAACACCGGGTCTGACATCAAAAACGATGCCTCTAACCGCCGACCATCAAGGTCGCTAGCACCGGCGGTGGCGACCTGCTGCAAAAAATCACGAGCCCGCGCCGTCAACTGGACCGAGCGCGGCTGGAAAACATAGTCAGAGGGCAGGTCGAACTCGATCATAGCGCCGCCGGTGGTGGAATAGCGGCCCTGAATTTCAAACTGCGTATAAAAATTCTGACGCAGAGCCTCCAAAATGGCGTCCTGGCCTGCATATTGCCGGAAATCTTCCGCACCGCTGGCGTCCGAAGCCAGTCCGGTATCACCGGTAAAGGTGGCATTGACGCTTTCAATCGCCGCTTTTGCGCGGTCTGAGGCGCGCTGGCTGGTCGCCCCCAAAACAATAAAAAACGCCAACAGGATCAGATACAGCGAAACAAAAAGCCCCGTTGTCTGGTCAGCACCAAACAGTCGTTGCCCACGCGTTTCGTCGTCCAGCATATCTGTGCTCTTCCCGGTTTTGACCGATCAATCGAAGCTGGCTAGCAAAGCGTCAATCTCGGCTTGGGAGTTGCCTTCTCCTTCCAGTTGGGGGCCGTGCAGAAGGTCATCATCATTGACAACAACGCCTTCGGTATCGCGCTCGACCTCGTCCTCCTCGGGCGGTGCGACATAGTCGTCACCAATCGCATCGGCCAGTGCCGCCAACCGCTCTTCAAGATGATAGAGCGTTTTGGTGACCTTGGTAATACGCTGCCCGGTCAGGTCTTGAAAGCTTGACGCTTCAAAAAGCTTGGTTGAGACATCCATCAGGGTTGCCGAGGTGTCACCGTCTGACTCCGCCGCCAGCTCGCCCACTGTATCGGCGGCATCCATGATGACACTGGCGGTTTCTTCGGTCGCGGAGACGATCGCCTCAAGCTGGTCATGCGCGCCGGGGATATCGCGCTTGGAGAGCGACTTGGGCTGCATGGCGATAATCTCGGACTTGGCAGACCCAACATATTGCAACAACTCGCGCAGTTCGGCGGCAATGGCGTTGATATCGTCGGATACCGCCGCGCCCTGCACCAGGCTGGTGACAACATGAGCGACATCGCTGACCGGCACGGCATCGCCGCGGTCCTTAATGATAGCGGCCGTACGGTCTTCAAGCGAAATTGGCGCAGCCTGTTTCGGCACTCTACTCTCCAGTCTGCGGATCCCCCCGCCCCTTAATGGTCAGGCGTTTAACGCCCTGTTTCTGCATCCAGTTCAGAAATATTTGGCGGCTGGCCCAATGTGGCAAGCTCGGTCGTCAAAGTGGTTGCACCGCGCGGGGTCATTTTCGCCATGATCGCGGCAACCTTAGCCGGCTTCATACGCGTGACAATGTCCAACTGCGTTTGAATGGCCAGCGCCTCGAACCGCGGGGCTGCCTCTTTGGGCTTCATGGTTTCATAGACCTTGACAATCGCCTCCAGCTGCGCGGCCTCGCGCTCTTCAAACAGGCGCAGATGTGCCTTGATCTGGGTCTCCAGCACTTCCAACTGACTGATTTTGTCGCTGATGCGCTTCTCGGTCCCGGCAAGCAATTGCTCTTGGATGTCAAGGCGTTGCTCGCGGCGATCAAGCTCTTCGCGGCGGTCGCGAAGTTGCGAGATCAACTCCAACTCCTCATTGGTTGGCAGACGGCCAAGAAAGGTTGCCCCGCTGCCGCCAAGGCCGCCCAGGGCCGCATCTGATGCGCGTTGCTGGTCGGAGGCTGCATCATTATCCGCTGCGGAGCCAGCCGCATTCGTATCGCTGGCTTGTGCGTCCTGCCCTGTGGCTTGGGCGTCCTGAGCGGATTCCTGCGCCACCGCGGTTTGCGAGAACAGGCCCATCCCGGTAGAGATGTCCGCAGCCCGCAAAACCAAGGCGCAAAAGGCAAAAACAACCAGAAAACTAAGCGTTTTGCTCCGATGTTCTGCGCTACCCTGCATGTTTACTCTCCCAATCGCGACCAACTACCCACATGCTGTGATTTAGCGTAATTGTGACATGTTACAAGCACATCTCACACAATAGGCTGACAGGTATTAACATACCGTCAACGCGCGGCTTTTAGTGCTTTCAACAATTCCTTTTGTTCTTTGCTGACCTTTTCTACCGGCTTTTCCGGGGCAGCGCCCTGCGCCTGAGCGCCGTCGCGTCTCGGCACAAGGCCCGCTTCAATCCGGTCGGCCAGAGAATTTCCCGCCTCGGCAATCAAGGTCAACTCGTCCACCAATTTGGTGGCTTTTTTGATTTCTGAGCCCAGTTTCTGGTCGGTTTCCTGCGCCACGGCCTTCAATTTGTCGACACCAAGCTGCGCATCGATAATCGACCGGTTGAGCGCCTGCACAACATCCCCAAGCTCGGACTGGCTGTCCCGAATGCCCTTCAGCGCCCGCTGCGCGCTCCGTGCCTGCCAAATGGCCACCGCCAAAAGCACCATCAGCACAGCGTCAATGATCAACAATACAGACTGATCAAGCATCACTAGGAGTCGTCTCCACTACCAAAGGGGTTTAGCCTTTCTGCCTTGTGATGAATGCGCACCGCCACATGCTGGCCCGCACGGCCAATCGCCCCGGACAACATCGGCACTTCACCGCAGGTAATGATAACATCGTCTTCGGGGCGTTTGTTGAACAAAATGGTTTGCCCAATTTCAAGATTCAGCGCGTCCTTCAGCGACATTTCCGTCTCGTCCATAATCGCAAGCAGGTCCACATTGGTCTTCCACAATTCGGTCGCAAGGTGCGTTTCCCAAATCGTGTCGCGGCCAAATTTTTCCCCCATGAAACGCTGAAGCAATAGTTCACGAATAGGCTCCAATGTTGCATAAGGAAAGAGAATTTCCAATCTGCCGCCGCGATCTTCCATGTCCACGCGCAGTTTCACCAAGACCGCCGCATTGGGGGGGCGGGCAATGGTGGCAAAACGCGGGTTGGTCTCCAGCCGGTCAAAGGTGAAGTTCACCGGCGACAGCGGCTCGAACGCGCCGCACATGTCTTTCAGGACAACCGAAATCATCCGCTCGACAAGGGTCTGCTCGATGGTGGTGTAGGGACGCCCTTCAATCCGCATGGCGGCGGTGCCGCGCCGCCCGCCCAGCAGCACATCCACAATCGAATAGATCAGGTTACTGTCGACGGTCATCAGACCGTAATTGTCCCATTCCTCGGCGCGGAAAACGCCCAGCATCGCCGGCAAGGGGATGGAATTGAGATAGTCGCCGAACCGGACCGAGGTGATGTTATCGAGCGAAACCTCGATATTGTCGCTGGTAAAATTTCTGAGCGAGGTCGACATCATCCGCACCATGCGGTCAAAGATGATGTCCATCATCGGCAGGCGCTCATAAGACACGAGCGCGCTGTTGATCAGGGCATGGATGCCGGTGTTGTCGAGGTCGCCGTCTTCGCCGTCAAACCCAAGAAGACTATCAATTTCGTCCTGGTCCAGCACGCGACCGGGCTGGCCGTGATCTTCTTCCTCGTCAAGGCCGTCACCGTCAGTTTCGGCCATGGCCTCCCACTCGGCGGCCATGGCGTCCTGATCAACGCTATCCTCTTCGTCGTCGCCGCCAGCCATCTTGGCCCATTCTTCGGCAACCTTGTCGTCGTCAACGGGTTCGTCGTCAGACATAGATCCTGCTCATACTCGCCACTGGCTTTATTTCGTACCTTGAATCAAAAACTCTTGCAGCAAAACATCTTTTACGCGGCTTGGAGCCACCGCCTGATTGATCCGCAGCAATAATTCTTCTTTCAAGCGAAAAATGCCCGCCGCACCCTCAAGGTCAGACGGGCGCAATTCGCGCATATAGGTGTTCAACTCGTCAAGAATGCGCGGCATTTTGGCCTCGATATCAGCCTTGTAGCTTTCGCGGTCCACCTCCAGACTGATATCCACATTCAAAAAGCTGGAGCCATCACCGCCCGTGTTCAGATTATAGACCTTGCTGTCCAAATGGATAAACAACAGGGCCAGTTTTTCTGGCGGGGCGTCGGCTTCAAGCTGCTCTTGCCGGTTTTCAAGAGCTTCCTGCTGCGCGGCTGCGTCCAGCTCGGCATCAATAGTCGGGTCAGGCGTATCTTCCCCTCCGGTCAGGAAGGACACAGCAACACCGATCAAAACCAAAAGGGCAATCACCGCCCCAGCCATGATAAGGATTTTCTTTCCTGAGAGGCTTTTCTTCTGAAGGCCGTCCGTAAGGCCGTCTTCCATCATGGCCTCATTTGCTGCATCCGACATTTCAGACCTCCCAAAAGTCGTCTCGGGCGACGCAGGCGCAAACCGTGCGCACCTGTGCGCGACGTCATAGTGAATAGTATAGGCTTTATACTTCAATCTGTTAACGAATTTTCAACGGAAATCGAGCGGCCAGTTCAAAATCGGGGCAAAAACCGGCGTCTGCGACATTTTTGCCGCCCTATTCTGTCGGCAATAATCGCCCCGATGCGTGGCTTTATTCGCTCAACCCTTTGATTTTCATAAGATTTAAAAACTGGCACGCGCTGTGCAAATACCTTGGCAACCAATATCCGCGACAAGCGGAAAAAATTCCAGAACCGTCAGGAGACGACCAATGGATTCGGCTTTATTAATGGGTATCACTACGCGGGGCGCGCTCAACCGACGTATGGAAGTTGTCGCCCACAACATCGCGAACATGAACACAACAGCCTTCAAGGCGGAAAAAGTTGTGTTTCAGCAAATGCTGGTCGACCTGCCAAACGCACCAGCAACACAAGGCGGCCAGGTGTCCTTTGTTGTCGACAAGGGTGTGCGCCGCAACTTCGAGGCAGGCCCCCTCGTCCACACCGGCAACTCTTTGGATGTGTATCTGTCCGACGGCGGGTTTTTGACCGTAGAAAACGCGCAGGGCGAAACGCTTTATACGCGCAACGGCCGTATGACCATCAACAATGCCGGTGAATTGGTCACCCTGAACGGCGAGGCCATCTTGGATGATGGCGGTGCCCGCATTCTGGTTGATCAAGACGATCAGAATTTCAGCATCGCGGAAAATGGAACCATCAGTTCCAACAACGGCGAAGTGGCGACATTGGGCATTGCAACCTTTGGCGATCCGCAATCGCTGGAACGTGCAGGCAGCTCGCTTTACCGCGCCAGCACCGAACCCCAAGCCCCCGAAAACGCTACAGATGTCACCGTCACATCGGGCGCAATCGAAGGCTCGAACGTCAACGCCATCCAATCGATGGTCGAACTTTTAAACATTTCACAGTCCGCCAGCCGCGTGACCGAAGTCGGCAGTGATTATGCCGAACTTCGCGAGGATGCCATTCGGCGCCTTGGTCGCGTCGCACGGTTCTAAACCGCAGAGTTGAAAGGAAAGACCGATGAGAGCTTTAAGCACTGCAGCAACCGGGATGCTGGCACAACAACTGAATGTGGATGTCATCTCGAACAATATTGCCAACCTGAATACGACCGGGTTCAAACGCTCGCGCGCCGAATTTCAGGACCTCTTATATCAAAATGTTGAGCGGCCCGGCTCGCAGTCATCAACGGCTGGAACCATTGTGCCCTCGGGCATTCAA
The DNA here is from genome assembly GCA_030148905.1 of Kordiimonadaceae bacterium. Lineage (GTDB taxonomy): Bacteria > Pseudomonadota > Alphaproteobacteria > Sphingomonadales > Kordiimonadaceae > JASBSO01. The sequence continues at coordinate 15,053 of JASBSO010000155.1, forward strand.
ATCGGTGTTGGTGTTCAAACCGCTGGCACATACCGGATCACCGACCAGGGGTCGATTGAGGTGACCGGCAACCAGTTTGATCTGGCCATCAACGGGCGCGGCTTTTTCCGGGTCACCCTACCCGACGGTCAGGACGCCTTCACCCGCGCAGGCAGCTTCCAGCTTAATGAACAGGGCCAGTTTGTGACCCCCGAAGGCTTTTTGATCCAGCCGATTACCGCCATCCCGCAGGATGCAACCTCGGTCACGGTCAACAGTCAGGGTGAAATTCAGGCCACGCTTGACGGCCAGGTTCAGCCACAGCTTCTGGGGCAGTTTGACCTGGCGATTTTCCCCAATGAAGCCGGTTTGGAAAGCATTGGCTCCAGCCTGTTCCTGGAAACCCAGGCGTCGGGCCCCGCCAACCTGCAGACACCAGGTGTGCCGGGCTTTGGTGAAATTCAGCAAGGCTTTTTGGAGCGCGCCAATGTCAATGCGGTGAGCGAGTTGACCCAGCTGATTACGGCGCAGCGGGCGTTCGAACTGAATTCGACGGTCATCCAGACCGCCGACCAGATGCTTCAGGCCGCGAACCAGATTGGGAACTAAGATGATCCGGTCCTGTAAAACATGGCTCCGTGCCGGTGTTCTGGCGGCTTCAACCAGCCTGATGTCATTGACGGCTTTAGCAGACGCAACGCTGATCGAACAGCCTACCATTGCCGACCGTTATATCCGGCTGGGCGATTTGTTCAGCGATGCTGGTGAGCATGCTGGCGAAATCGTCCTCGAAGCCCCAAAACCCGGCAGCACACGCAAGCTTTCGATTTATGAGCTAGAGCGCATGGCCAGCGATTTCGGCCTCGCCTTTGAGCGCCCGCGCTACTTGTCCAGCATCAAGGTGTACCGCAGCGGCGTGGCCGTGGATGAAGACGACCTGAAATTCCTGATCGCACAAAACCTTCAGGCTTACGGGATTGATGAAAATTTCCTCATTACCCTGCACGGCAAAGTCGACCGGATCATGCTGCCGTCGGATCGCGACCTGATCGATATCAGTATTGAGAATATCTCTGTATCCGACCGCCGGGACCGCTTCTCGCTGGAGGTACTGGTCCCAACCGATGGCCGCGAGAACGATCACATCCGCATCAATGGCCGCCTGCAGGAACTCAGACTGGCCCCGGTTTTGGCGCGTGCCATTGCCCCCGGCGAGGTGATTGAGGCCGACGACATTGAATGGCGCGATATGCCCGCCGCCCGCCTGACCCCGCGCATTGTCATGAGCGAGAACAATCTGGTCGGGCAAACCGTACGCCGCACATTGAACCCTGGTGTGCTGATCAATGCCAATGACCTTGAAGTCCCCGTTGTGGTGGAAAAAGGCACGGCGGTCATCATGCGCTATGTCAAAGGGCCCATGCGCCTGAGCTTTATTGTGCGCGCGATGGAGGACGGCGGCGTCGGGGATTTTATCAGCGTCCGCAATCCCAAATCGAAAACCGTTGTTGAGGCACGCGTCATGAGCCCCGACACCGTTGAGGTCGTCACTCCGGTTCTGACCGGATCGCTGACGCAATAACCCCGTGATGAAGGAAAAGATCATGGACTTCCGCCGACTTTGCTCCTTGTTGCCGCTTGCTGCGATGCTGGTTTTGCCCGCATGCTCGGCGGCAGAACGGCTGTCACAAATTGGCGAATCGCCGCAAATGACACCGATCGAGCGTGTTGCCGCCCCGCAGCGCCAGCGCTCAATTTCGGTGCCCATTCCGCAGCGCGACACCGCAACCTATGAACCCAATTCCCTGTGGCGCACCGGGGCGCGGGCCTTTTTCAAAGACCAGCGCGCCTCACGCATCGGCGACCTGCTGACCGTCAGCATCAATATCGAAGACAGCGCACAGATTGGCAACACAACCAACCGCAGCCGCGAATTTGAAGAAGATACCGGCATTGACGGCTTCTTTGGTCTGCAGAACCAGATCCCGCGGATCTTTGCCAATTCAGACGCCGCCGCCGGGTCTGTGTCCGCCGGTATTTTGAACGACTTCGATCCCACGCAACTTGTCGACCTGGACTCGGGCAGCGAGTTCACCGGCACGGGCAGCGTCAACCGGAATGAAACGATCGACTTGGAAGTTGCCGCCATCGTCACAGACGTGCTGCCTAATGGAAACCTGGTCATTCAGGGGCGGCAGGAAGTGCGGGTCAATTTTGAGAAACGCGAGCTTTTGATCGCCGGTATTGTGCGGCCCGAAGACATTTCGTCGACCAATGTTATCGAGCACAGCCGCATTGCGGAGGCCCGGATCATCTACGGCGGTCGCGGTCATATCACCGATGTTCAACAGCCGCGCTATGGTGCGCAGCTCTATGACATCATTTTCCCATTCTAATCAGCAAGCAAAGGAGGTGTTCCCAACTTCATTGGACTATCTACCGAAATAAAGCCAAACTTGAACCTGACAATGTCAGTAGCCGGGCCATTTGGACCCGGCTTTTTTCTTTTTGGGCGGCATCAGATTTACGGAGCAATAACCGCCGACGCCTGCTTGCGCGCATAAATGCGCTTGGCGACATTAGCAACATTGACGCGCAGGGTGAAGCGCCCAGTCGGCAAGGCCTGCCCCGCGGCCAGCCTTTCTGTGACGGCGGTGGACGTTTTCAGGCGACCCGCACGAAAGATACGGTAACGTTGGTCGCCGATTTTCACGGTCGCATCGAACAGCGTCTGACCGTCAGGCCCCAAAACCTGCATTTGCACCAGATCGCCTTGCGCAATGCCGCCCGCATATAAAACGACCCAGATATCCTGGCCTTCGGACCAGGACAGCGCCTCCTCCATGCGCAGATCGTGCAAAAGGTTCCTGGTATTTGGCTCTGTGCCGACAAAACCAACCTTGATGAAATCCACCGGCGTGTAGCCAAGCGCCTCTGCCGCAGACGGTGTCCACATGGTGCTGCGAAAGCGCCGGCAAGTTTCAAACTGTGTAGTGGACGTAAAGGGGTCAACCCTGACAACGGATGCGCCCACTTGGCGCAAAACCGCAAAATGCACATGCGGAAAACTCGACCAGCCGCTGGACCCCATCGTGCCGAGCGCCTGCCCAGCGGCAACAACGTCGCCAGTTTTTACCCGAACGCTGTCTTTTTGCAGGTGGCAATACTGGGTCAACCAACCCGCGCCGTGGTCAACCACAACGGCATTGCCGCAGGCGCGGTCGCTGCCGACGCCGCTGTTTTGGTCATCGTCGGCGATCTCGTCGCGGATGTTCCGTACGACCCCGGCCGCACTGGCAATCACCGGGACCGGCGCGCCGTCTGCCCAGTCTTTCCAGTCCAGCACAGCCAGATCGGTACCGCTGTGGCCGAGGCCTTGCGGAATTTCGGCGTTATAGGATCGCCCGCGGCATTGATAATCCGACACACCCTCGCTGAGGTCATGGTCAACATAGCCGGCGATGCGACAGCGTTTGCCGCGCCCAAAGTCGCAGGCAAGCGGCAAGTCAAGCGCGGGGGCTCCGGCCCAGAAATTTTGGTCTTCGGGATCGAGGCTTTGCGCCGACACGCCCGCTGCCCAAAACAGAACCGCGATGCCTGCCCCGAAAGCCGTCCTGATTGTGCGATTAGGCGTCGCGGTGCACCTTTTCGGCACGCTCATGCGCTTCCTGGGCTTCGATCGTCATGGTGGCGATGGGCCGCGCATCCAGGCGCTTCAGGCTGATGGGTTCGCCAGATTTTTCGCAGTAGCCGTACTCACCCTCGTCGATGCGGCGCAAAGCGGAATCAATTTTCGACACCAGTTTGCGCTGACGGTCGCGGGTGCGCAGTTCAACTGACCAGTCGGTCTCGGACGATGCGCGGTCTGCGATATCGGGCTCGCGCAGGCTGTCTTCTTGCAGGTTTTGCAGCGTTTCCGCAGACTCGCGCAGAATATCCGCTTTCCAGGCCTCCAATTTGCGCCGAAAATATTCAACATGCATGGGATTCATGAAGTCTTCGTCGTCCTGCGGGCGATAGCCTTCCGGCAAGTCGATCCGCTTCGCGCTAACATGTTCATTCATGGACAGGTTCCTACTCTCACGTCTGCCACAGTTCCTGGTCGTATGTGCCGAATGCGGGCACTGATACGCTCTTCCCAGAAGCAACGGACCTATCGGCCCTCCGCGTCTCCCCCACGGAAACTGGGCTGCGTTCTAGGGTTTGGTGGCACCTGTAACATTAGATTAATCGCCTTCGCGCTGTACAATTTTCGTGTATCAGGAGGCGTCCAAAAATCGCAATTTTGTGATGGGTTTTACTCAAAACCCGTATTTGGCAAGCTCGACCTCGGCGCGCAGTTCAATCTCGCCCAAAAGCGCATCCAGTTCGGGATCATCGATGCCTTCGCGCTTTTGACGCGCCTCGCTGGCCAGCGACCGCAGCTGCGCCATGGGAATAGCCCCCAGCAAAATTGCCCGGCGGATTCCTTCCAGCACATCGAGCATTTTGTGACCGCTCGCAAGCCCCTTCGAGCGACCGTCGGTCGCTGTCGGCGCTTCCTGAATGCTCAACAGCGCATCAATAGAGGTCAGAGGCGCAGCCTGGCTGGTTTGGGCCACCGTTTCGGTGCTGCTGGGGCCGTCTACGGCTGCCGAGAATTGTCCTGATGTGTCTGAGCTTTTGCGCTCAGTCCGTTTCACGCCGCCGGCGCGAACAGAACCACTGCCTGATATCTTCATACCCGCCTTTTTAATCCTGAAATGCAAGACCGGCAAGAGCGCGATCATCTGCGCGGCATATTCTGCCCCTCCTGCGAGGCCATTTTCCAATTCATTGAAAAATAAGACATATTTTCCTTATCTGTCTTGGCATAGATCTCGCATTGTACGGACCAAAGCCCGCCAGACAGGAACCAGGCAGGCAGGAATGACCCAAAAAGGCTTTGCGTATGTTGACTCAGCTCCTTCGCGTTATGATCGGTACCATCTTGATCCTGATCGGCACGGCCGCCGTGCTCGCCACGCCGTCACGGATCAAAGATATCGCCAATTTTGAAGGCATTCGCGATAACCAGCTGATCGGCTACGGCCTTGTTGTTGGCCTGAACGGCACAGGCGACATTGTCCAAAACTCGCCGTTTACCGAGCAGAGCATCGAAGCCATGCTGGAACGCCTGGGCGTCAATGTCCGCGACGTGGTGATGCGGCCGGAAAACACCGCCGCCGTCATGGTCACAGCCGACCTGCCCGCTTTTGCCCGCCAGGGCACACGCATTGACGTAACCGTTGCCTCGATCGGCGACGCCGAGGAACTGCGCGGCGGTACGCTGATCGCCACCCCGCTTCTGGGTGCAGACGGCGAGGTTTACGCCGTTGCTCAGGGCGCTGTATCGGTATCAGGGTTTAACGTTCAAGGCGAAGCCGCATCGGTGGTCCAGGGCGTGCCGACCAGCGGTCAGATCGCCAACGGGGCGATTGTCGAGCGCGAAATTGACTTCGCCCTGACCGACCTCAGCAACATCAAAATTGCCTTGCGCAATCCCGACCTGACCACAGCCACACGCGTCGCCAGCGTAATCAACAACCAATTTGGCGACCCGCTGGCGCGGGCGATCGACCCCGCAACCGTGCAAATTGACCGGCCGATCGGGTACCGCTTTGCGTTGGTGGACATGCTGACCTCGATCGAACAGTTGGAGGTTGAACCCGACCAGCGTGCCCGCGTTCTGATCAATGAAAAATCGGGGGTGATTGTGTTGGGCGAACAGGTCCGCATCAGCCCGGTGGCGCTGGCGCAGGGGAACCTGACGATCAGCATCACCGAAGAGCCCCAGGTGTCTCAGCCCAATGCCTTTGCACAGCAAGGCCAAACACAACAAGTCAACCGCACCGGAATCGACATTCAGGAAGACAGCACCGATTTGGCCCTGCTTCCCGAGGCGGTCACGCTTCAAGAACTCGTTGACGGCTTGAATGCACTGGGCTTCAGCACCCGCGACATGATCACCATTTTGCAGGCGATCAAAGCTGCCGGTGCGATGCAAGCCGAATTGGTGGTGTTCTGATCATGGATATTCTCACCACCGCTCAAAATGGCTATCTGGACGCCAAGATTTCAAACGCACAGGCCGTTGGTCAGCGCGCGTCATCGGCGCGCGAAGACGAGCTGCGCGCGGCCGCGAAGGATTTCGAAGCCGTCTTTCTGGGCCAAATGCTGCGCCCCATGTTTGACACACTGAAAACCGACGGTCCTTTTGGCGGCGGTCACAGCGAAAAAATCTACCGGTCGATGTTTGTCGATGAGGTAGCCAAAGAGATCGCACACAACGGCAGCGTTGGCATTGCTGACTCGATCCTGCGCGACCTCATTGCCCTGCAGGAGGCAGCCTGATGCCACCCGACGGAAATTTTGGTGCGCCGCATCAACCTTTTCAGGCCAAAAGCTTCACACCGAGCAATTTTCAAGGCGCCACCTACGCCAATGCACAGCCCCGGCGCGACGCCTTTGCGCCGCTGGATATCCCCCAAGCCAAACCGCCAGAGCCGGACAGCCCCCCAGAGGATGACGGCGCCCAGCATGACGGCGAGGCCCCCGATAAAGATACGGCCGAGACGGCCGCGCCGCAGCTCTTTGGTTTGGCGGCAAAGCTTGCCAAGGCCATGACCAATTTGACTGCAGTCATCGCACAGGAAACCGCCTTGCTGCAGTCGCGTCAACCGCGCGAAGCGCAGGCATTGCATGGCTCAAAAGCGCGGATGATCTTTGAATATAAAGACATCATCACCAAGCTGAAAACCAATCAGGACAGCCTGGGTGAAAAAGGGTCGAATGTTCGCATGTTTTTGCGTGGCCTCGGTGAAAAGCTGAAAGCCACCCTGAAGGACCACGCGCGCGTCGTGATCCGGCTGAAGTCACTGTCGGAAGGGCTGATCAAAAGCGTCGGCGAGGAAGTGGCAAAAAAATCGCGCCCCACAGTCAATTACGGCAAGTCGGCGCGAATGGTGGCCCCAAGCGCCGGGCTTCCGCCTTCGCTTGCACTGAACGAGCTGATCTAGGCCGCCCGCGCAATGTCGTCGCCAATCCTCCCCGCATCCACCTCCATTCTGCCCGCGTCAGCCGGCACCACCATTCCCAAAATCGCCGCCCAGGCGCAGCGTGTGCCCTTTGCCGACCTGGTCAATCAGATCAGCCAGCAGGCCCTGCGCCCCGCCGCCACTGGCGGTGAAAGCCTTTCGGCACAGATCAATCCAGGCACGCGGATCGCCACCACTTTGGGCTTACCGCCGCTGGCCGTGGCTACATCCATGGGTAGCGCACTCGCAGGCAGCAGCAAAGGCGCGAACACGTCCAAATCTCGCGCTGCCCGCCCTGCCCAACGCCGCGCGCCCCAACCGCGATAAATCCAACATCATTTTTGTATGCCCCCGCCCGGCACCGGGCGGTCAACCCGGCAATAGACGCACAGCTATATCCCCCATTCCGGAAAATTTTGACCAGTGCGTCAACACGATTGAAACTCACATTTTCACTAAAATAACCCAATAATATCAATATTTTATATGAAAATATTTTTTGGCACGCCCTTTGCTTATATCGCTGTGAGTTGCTTTGTCGACTTGAACAATATGTCAACGACGAGGAGAGGTTAAATGGCCTTTTCGATTAATGTGAACGCTCCAGCGCTTAGCGCATTGCGGAACCTTACTGAGACCAATACCGAGCTCGCGGAGGTGCAGGAACGCATCAACACGGGCCTTGAAATCAATTCGGCATCGGATAACGCTGCCATCTTTTCGATCGCGCAACAGTTGCGCGCCGATTTACGCGGCCTGTCGGCGGTTACCCAGTCGCTAGACCGTGGTATCTCGTCGGTCGATGTTGCGCTGGCCGCGTCCGAGGCCATTGGCGACCTCTTGCTAGAGCTGAACGAGCGCGCCGTTGCCGCCGCCGATGCCGGGCTTGATACGGTCTCGCGAAACGCCTTGAATGACGACTTTACCTCGCTCCGCGATCAAATCGGATCGATTATCGTCAACGCAGAATTTAACGGCACCAACCTGATCGATAACGGCACCGACGCGGTCCAAGCGATTACCAGTTCGGATGCGACGCAGGTGCTGTCGGTTGCCCACCAGGACCTGACGCTTGGCGTTGGCGGTCCGGGCGCGATCATCCTGCTGTCAACCAATGCCACCATTTCCACCACGGCCGTGGCGGCGAGCGTTGTCACGCAAATCCAGCAGTCGATCATCAATCTCAACAATGCCCTGACGCAGCTGGGTGCCGGTGCCTCCGCGCTGGAACAAAGCAGCGTCTTTAACGCGGAATTGTCAGACGTGATCGAGATCGGCATCAGTAACCTGGTTGACGCCGACCTTGCGGTTGAGTCCGCCAATTTGCAGGCCTTGCAGGTCCAACAGCAGCTTGGCATTCAGGCACTGTCGATTGCCAACCAGTCGCCGCAAACCATCCTGTCGCTGTTCGGCGCG
>JASBSO010000142.1 GCA_030148905.1 Kordiimonadaceae bacterium
GGCCAGGGCCCCGACACCTTTGTCTTCGACGACGCGTCTGGCAATGACCTGATCGAAGATTTCGCCGGCAATGACGTGATCGACCTCACCAGCCTGGGCATCAGCTTTGACGATCTCGTCATTGATGCAAGCCCCGATGACGACAGCAGCCTGCTGATCACCCTGCCGTCGGGCGCGACCATTACGGTTGAAGATGTCGACAGCGTCGCGGCGTCAGACTTCTTGTTCTGATCGCTGAACACACACAGCCAACAAGGAAGCGCCTCCATCCGGGGGCGCTTCTTTTTTGACCCGTCCGTGCCTTGCGCATAGACTTCTTACATATGGCACAGCAACCCCCAGCACCGAAAACCCCGTTCACCATCACAAAGGCTACAGATATGGGTGACGTGGCTGCCGTAAAGGCGATGTTCCGCGCCTATCAGCAAGGCCTGGGCGTGGATTTATGCTTTCAGGGTTTTGAAGAGGAAATGGCGACCTTTCCCGCCAAATATGACCTGCTGCTGATCGCCAAAGACGCACAGGGTCGCGACATCGGCTGTGTCGGGCTTTGGGCGCTGGCACCGGGTGTGTGCGAGATGAAACGCCTCTATGTCAAAGACGCCGCGCGCGGTGCGGGCCTCGGCCGGGCGCTGAGCGAACGCCTGATCGACGAGGCCCGCGCCATGGGGTTTACCGTGATGAAACTCGACACGCTGGAGCGGCTCACGCCCGCCGTTCGGCTGTACCGGTCGCTCGGCTTTGCCGAAACCCGGCCCTATAACCACAACCCCGAGGCCGACATTTTATATTTCGAGCGGGCGCTCTAGACGTCACTCGCCGGACTTGATGCGTTCAACCAGTTCCTTGACCGTGGGGATAAACCCGTTCGAGTAAAACGGATCGCTGGCAAAGCGAAACGCATTGTGCCCAGCAAACACCAGATTGTCGTCAACGCTGCCGCCGTGCGCCACATCCTGCAGGGTTTTCTGAATGCAGAAGCTGCGCGGATCGGCCAGCTGACCGGTGGTGTTTTTCTCGTTGTCGGCCCAGCTGGAAAACTTGCACTGGCTGAGACAGCCCATGCAGTCCTTCTGGTCGGTGCGAATTTCCTCGGCCTTGTCGGCGCTGACAAAAATCAGGCTGTCGTCGGGGGTCTTGAGGGGATTGGTAAAGCCGTCCTCAAACCATTTCAGCGCCTTATCCTTGGCCTCGGCCATCACATAATAGGTTTTGCGGCCCAATTCCAAAACGGCTTCAAAGCCGTCTTCGGGCATCATCTTGAAATCGATCTGCCGCTCGCTGCGTGCCACCAGTTCGGCAATAAAGCCATTTTTAAGCGCCGATGAGAAAAACCCGGTGGGCGAAAAGCGCTGGAGCAGGATATCCCCGGGCTTCAGTGCCAAAAGCCTCTGCTTCCACGTGTCGGAAATCGGGCTTTCTTTGGTCAACAGCGGCCGCGTGCCGAACTGAAACATGATCGGCCCCAATTCCTTGTTGTCGATCCAGTCCTTCCATTCATCGAGGCGCCACACCCCGCCCGCCATCACAATCGGCACTTCGCCGATCCCCAGCTTGCGCATCAATTGGCGCAGCTCCAGCACGCGCGGATAGGGGTCGCCCGGTTTGGTGGGGTCTTCGGCGTTCGAAAGGCCGTTGTGCCCGCCGGCGCGCCACGGGTCTTCATAGACCACCGCGCCCAACAGCTCGGACACATTTTTATAGGCCCGCCGCCACAGCGCATTAAAGGCCCGCGCCGACGACACAATCGGATAATAATGCACGCCGTAATTGGCGGCAATTTCCGCCAGCTTATAGGGCATACCCGCGCCGCAAGTGACGCCGTGCACCAGGCCTTTGGTGCGTTCCAGAACGCCGTGCAGCACGCGCTGGGCCCCGCCCATTTCCCACAGCACATTGATGTTCAACAGGCCGTTGCCGCCCGAAATATCATAGGCTTTTTTGACCTGGGTGACCGAACCCTCAATGCCGTAGTCGATCAGCTCCTCGTGCCGGTCGCGGCGTGTGCGCCCGTGATACACCTGCTCGATCACCGAGCCATCATCCGCGTAGCTGTCGGCATTGACCGCAGACACAGTGCCAATCCCGCCCGCAGCCGCCCACGGGCCCGAGCTGGCACCCGCGGTAATCGCAATGCCCTTACCGCCTTCGATCAGCGGCAAAACCTCTTTTCCGCCAAGGCGAACAGCGTTTAAACTGATACTCATTCAATCGTGTCTTTCCGGTCTTCCCAACGGGTTTGCATAAATCACATACCCTGTCTCTACACAAGCAGGTTGACAGAGACGTGAAGGCCGTGTCTCGTTTCCCCCATATGGGGTCAGTATAAAGCCAGAAGCAGGGCGTTCACTAGTGGTTTTTTTGCCGCAATTTCAGCGATTTATCGTCTGGATATGCGCATGCCTGATCGGCTTATCGGGTTCTGCAATTGCCGCATACAGCGGTGATACTCAACATATTGACTCTATTGAAGTCTCGGGCGAGTGGCGGGTCAGGCTGGAAGGCCTGACCGGCCAGTTCCGCACAGGCACCGACGCGCGCGATCAGGCGGCGCTGTCGCGCCTGCTGGTCAATGTTGCGGGCCGGCGCGACGATCTTGTATGGCAGGTGGAGCTGATCGACAGCCGCGCCTATCTTGATGATGCGGGTACGCCGATCGACACCGGCCTGGTCAATCCGCTCGACATATTGGCCGCCAATGTCGGGGTTCGTTTGGACAAACGCGGCAGCGAAATTCGATTGGGCCGGTTTACCCAGAACATCGGCAGCAGACGGCTCATTGCCCGCAATGGCTTTCGTAACACCATCAACGCCTTTTCGGGCCTGAATGGTCATTTTCTGCATCCGGACGGCAGCGAAACGCGGGCTTTTTTCGCCTTTCCTGTCGGGCGACAGCCCACCGGGCGCGCCGCGCTTGGCGATAATGATTTGGCCTTTGACGGCGAAAATTTCAATCAGCGCATCTGGGCCCTTTGGCACCGACGCGACTGGAATTGGGCAGGCGCAAGCCTGGAACTCTATACACTTGGCCTGTTTGAAGACGACGCCAGCACCCAGCAAACCCGCAACCGCAAGCTTTTCACGCCGGGCTTTCGCCTGTTTCGACCGCCAGCGCGCGGACGCTGGGACTTTGATTTTGAAACCAGCCTGCAATTTGGCCAGGCCCGCGCCACAACCGCGCCGGATGACCTGACCGACCGTGATGTGTCCGCGCATTTTCACCACGGCGAGGTGGGGTATACCTTCAAAAGCGACTGGAACTGGCGCATTTCGGCGGAATATGACTTCGCCTCGGGCGACGGCGACCCCGCAAATGGCACGCTTGGGCGGTTTGACCCGCTGTTTGGCGCGCGGCGGCGCGAGCTTGGCAACACCTCGCTGTTTGGGCCGCTGTCACGCGCCAATCTCAACCAGCCCAGTGTGCGGCTCAGCTTTGCCAAGGGCCGGTGGGATGGCCGCGTTCATGTGGTGCAGGCGTTTCTGGAACAGGCCGAAGACAGCCTCGCGGTGGCCGGACTTGTCGACCCGACAGGCGCGTCAGGCGATAATGTAGGGCTGCTTGTGTCGGGCCGCACGCGCTATTGGGCGGTGCCGGATGTGCTGCGGCTTGAGGCCGGGTTCGGCATCTTGGCCAAGGGCCGCTTCACCCGCACTGCCCCCGGTGCCAACCCGGCGGGCGATACCTTTTACGGCTATGTGCAGGCAACAACACGCTTTTAAAGCCGCTTTTCCATACAAAAGCTGAAATCGTCCGAGACATAATCGCCGAACTTCGCACAGGCACGAAAACCAAGGCGGGTATAAAGCGCCCGGCTGGGGGCAAAAGCATCGTTTGAGCCGGTCTCAAGCTTGAGAGTCTTTATCCCCCGCGCCCTGGTCTCGGCCTCAAGCGCCGCCATCAGGGCCCGGGCAATCCCGCGACCGCGCGCCGCCGCGCGCACGTGTAGCGACTTCACCTCGCCGACACCGCCGCCCAAATCTTTCAGCGCGACGCATCCCAGCGTATCCGCACCGCCCGCCCGCGCCGCCCAAAAGGTCAGCCCCTGGCGCTTCAGCGCCGCCAGATCCAGCGCATGGCCGCTGCCCGCCGGGCTGCTCTCGCTCGCAAAGGCGAGATGGGCGGCGAGCAAATCCTGAATGTCCGGATCATCCAAGTCGCCATACGAAATTGAAATCCTGGCATTCATTGCTGCATGGTCTCGCTGCTTGTGGCGGGGCGGCTGCCCCGGTAGGCTTTCTTCTATGGCAGACTATAGCGATCCACAAGCCGAAGCGGCCCTCAGGGCCGTATCGCAAATGCAGGGCCTGAACCGGTGGCTCGGCGTTGAATTGATCGCTGCCGGGAACGGCGAGGCGGAAATCATGCTCAAAGCCAAGCCGGAAATTCAGCAGCATCACGGCTTTATCCACGGCGGGATTGTCGCGTCGCTCGGCGACACCGCCTGCGCCTGGGCGGCGGCCACGGCGGTGGGCGATGTGGTCACCGCCAGCTATACGGTGCAGTTCCTTGCCCCCGCCAAAGGCGACCGGCTGATCGCCAAGGGCACCACGATCAAGGCGGGCAAACGCACCGTGTCGGTCGAAGCGCGGGTGTACTCAGAGAGCGACGGCGAAGACCACAAGCTGGTCGCCACGGCGCTCGCGCAAATCGCGCGGGTATGATTGACTTTTATTCGCGTACCAGCAAAAATTTGGGCATGGAAACAAACCATGATGACCTTGCCAAAAGCAGCCGGCGCTGGGGTCTTTTGACGCTGGTATCGTCTTTCATTCTTTTCTCAACGATCGCATTTGGCTTATTGAGCGATACGCGCTACCCGATCGTGGTCCCGATAATGATAGGCGCTGCATGGAGTTCATATTTTTGTATTCAAAAATATGAACATTTCAGCAGGGCGCTTGCAGCACTGAAGAACCAGAGCTAAAATCGCGCTCGCGCAAATCGCGCTCGCGCAAATCGCGCGGGTATGATCAGCCCTGCGCGGCCTTCCACGCCTTGTATTTGTCGGGCATGCAGCGCGCGCAGGGGCGGAAACCAGCGGCGATGGCCGCGGCTTCATCCGCAAAAAACACCCGCTGTTTGACATAATAGCCCTTGGCGATCCACATCGCCGCCCCCTTGCAGTCGAGCGTGCGTAAATCTTGTTGCCCCGATGCCCGCCCAGCGTGCCCGGTGTGGCACTGGCATAAGGTTTCCGGTCGGGGCCTAAGAGCGTGTATGTTTTGGTCATGCTACCAGTATAACCCAAAAACCCCGGCGCCGCGGCACCGAGGTTTTGATATGGTATCTCCACCCTTCGACAGGCTCAGGGTGAAGCGCCGATATCTCCTCATGCTGAGCCCTGTCGAAGCATGAGGGGGGTTGCCCTAACGAGACAGCCCACAGCTATACGCAAAACCCAAGCCTCAACCTTCGACAGGCTCACCCTTCGACACGCTCAGGGT
>JASBSO010000172.1 GCA_030148905.1 Kordiimonadaceae bacterium
GACCATATAGGCAATAAACCCAAAGGCCGAGACCGCGATGATCACCGGTACAATCGCCAAACCGTCCAGCCCGTCGGTCAGATTGACCGCATTGGCAAAGCCCGCGATGAACACCATCATGAACGGAATGAAAAGATAACCAAGGTCGATCCCCCAGGCTTTGACAAAGGGCAAGGCCAGCACAGGTCCCTGAAGGTCGATCAGCCATACGGCGACGCCCGCCGCGATGATGAATTCGGTCAATAGTTTCACCCGCCCGGGCAGACCGTCTGAGGAGCTGCGGGTCACTTTCAGATAATCATCGAGAAACCCGATCATCCCAAAACTGCCGGTGACCAGAATCACCATCCAGACATAGGGATTGCCCAAATTGGACCAGAGCAGCGTCGACACCGACAGCGCCAGCAAAATCATAAAGCCCCCCATGGTTGGGGTGCCCGCTTTGGAGATGATATGCCCCTCGGGGCCGTCACTGCGAATTGGCTGACCTTTTTTCTGCTTTTTCTTCAACCAGTTAATGACTGAAGGCCCGATCAGAAAACAGATAAACAAAGCCGTCAGAACAGCGGCACCGGTGCGAAAGGTCAGATAGCGAATCAGGTTAAAAAGACCACCATAATCCGCATATTGTCCAAGCAGCTCATACAGCATGGGCGGGCATCCTTTCGGCCGGGCGGTCACGTCTTGAGTTGGCAGGCGATCCGACATCAAAGGGCTGATTTGCAGCACTATATGTACTGATCAGATAGCTGCTGATATCGTGCAGACCGACCGAGTTAGACCCCTTGATCAATACAATATCACCCGCCAAGGCACCGCGCTCGATCTCGCCGCGCACCTCGCTTGGGCTGATCCGGTCAACGGCGGCCCCTGCGGCGCGCGCGGCGTCGGCAATCATATCGCCTGCTGCATAGATATGATGGAATTTCGCCGCTTTGATGGCGGGAACAAGCGCCTGATGCGCGCGCTCTGCTTCCTCGCCCAGTTCGCTCATATCGCCGAGCACAGCCAGTTTGCGCGATGTGCCAGAATACAAGGCCATGCGCGACAGCGCCGCCGACATGCTGATAGGATTGGCATTGTAACTGTCGTCGATCAGGACAATATCGCGGCCTTTCAGATGCAGGCGGTGCATGCGCCCGCGGCCCGGTTCGGCTTCCATCCGTGACAGCTGCACGGCGGCGCGGCCAACATCGCCGCCTGCCGCCTTGACCGCGCCCAAGACCGCAAGGCAGGTCGACACCCAGGCCTGACCGGGCTGGCGAAGCTGCATCGATACGCTATCGCCCAGCACATTCACGAGAATGAAGCTGCCTGTGGGCGTGTAGTCCGCGTGCATCAGGCAAATGTCGGCGCTGCGCCGCGCGGAAAAGGTCATTGTTTGCAGGCCATGTGCCTCGGCCTCTTTCAGAAGATAGGGCGCATAGTCATGGTCGCGCCCCAGCAGGGCCAGGTCCCCCGCAGACTGACCGTCAAAAATCTCGGCTTTTGCGGCGGCGATTGCATCCGTTGAGGCAAAACCGGCACGGTGCGCCATACCAACTGTTGTGATGACGGAAATCTGTGGCTTGACCAAGGCCGTTGTCGCCCGAATTTCGCCAGGCGCATTCATCCCCAACTCGAAAACCGCATGACGTGCCGAGCGCGGCATACGGGCAAGCGACAGCGGTACCCCCACATGATTGTTATAGCTTTTATACGACGCATGGGTTTCGCCCGTATCCCTCAGGCAGGCGGCAAGCCCTTGTACGGTGGAGGTTTTGCCTACGCTTCCCGTCACGGCGATCCGTATGGCAGGCGCCCGGTCGCGGGCATGGCGCGCCATCGCATCCAGCGCCGCAGTGGTGTCCTCAACCCGTGTCAGGCGCGGATCGTCATAGGCCATGCCGTCCACTTGATGCGAGATCAGTGCCGAGGCCGCGCCGTTGTCCAGTGCACTTTGCACATATTTATGACCGTCCTGGGTTTCGCCAGTAAGCGCCACAAACAAGTCGCCGGGCAAAACAGCCCGGCTATCGAACTGCACACCGTCTGCAAACCATGGTCGGGCGCTAACCCCACCGGCGGCGACGCGTATCTCGCCCGATGACCATAATGGTTCACGCATATTGATCCCCCCTACCGTGCCCCGTATCGTGCTGCGTTTTGGCATCACCGCCTATACCCTCGCGCACGCAGTCAAAATCGCTGAAATCTGTCACTTTGCCGCCCGGCCCGATTTGACCACGCTCGTGGCCCTTGCCCGCGATCAAAACAATGTCACCCGCCGCAGCCAGCCCGAGGGCGGCGGCGATCGCATCGCCGCGCGCGCCAATCTCGGTCGCCCCTGGGCACGCCTCTAAGATAGCGGCGCGGATCACAGCCGGGTCTTCGTCACGGGGATTGTCGTCCGTAACGGTCACATGATCCGCCAGTTTTGCGGCAATGGACCCCATTTCCGGGCGCTTGCCTTGGTCGCGGTTACCGCCGCAGCCAAACACAACGTGCAGCGCGCCATCCGCGTGCGGGCGTAGGACCGTCAGCGCCCGCTCCAACGCATCGGGCGTATGGGCATAGTCGATAAAGACCGCAGCACCGGTATCTGTGTCACCGACCCACTGCATACGCCCGGGCACGGTTTGCAAGTGGCTGAGCGCCTCAACCGCACGCACCTGATCCGCCCCGCATGCAACCGCCAAGCCCAGCGCCATCAAGGCGTTGCGGGCCTGAAACTCGCCCACAAGCGGCAAATCGACCTTGTAGATATGACCACCCACGACAAAGGACAGATCGAGCCCGCGCGCCTTTGGCGCGACTTTTAAAATCCGGATGGCGTCATCGGCGTCCGAGCCAATGGTTTGCACCGCCATACCGCGCGCCCAGCAAATATCGCGAATGACATCGGCGGCATTTTCGCTCACCCGGTCGATCACAACCTTGCCCCCCGGACGCAACACATCGCCGAACAGGCGGGCCTTTGCCATCAGATAGGCGCGCTCGCTGCCGTGATAGTCCAGATGATCGCGCGACAAATTGGTAAACCCGGCGGCACTCAGCTTCACCCCGTCCAATCGGTGCTGATCGAGGCCGTGGCTCGATGCCTCCATCACCGCATGGGTGACACCCGCTTTGGCAAAAGCTTCCAGGGTTTTGTGCAACACCAAGGGATCGGGTGTGGTCATATTACCGTCGGCGGTGACAGCATCTGAGCGCACACCAAGTGTACCGATACTGGCGGCAGAAAAGCCGCAATAGGCCCAGATCTGGCGGGTAAAATCCGCGACCGAGGTTTTGCCGTTTGTGCCCGTGACAGCCGCCAAATAGCGCGGGCTGTGCGTGTACATCCGGGCGACCATGGCCGCATATGTCCGACGGACATTGGCAACCTGCAACACCGGCACCGACGCCGCCACCGGCGCTTCGCTGCTGGTCACAATCGCAACCGCGCCGCGCGCCTCGGCTTCGCCAATATAGGCACGGCCGTCATGCGCACTGCCGGGAATGGCAACGAACAAGTCGCCAGGGGTTACCTGACGACTGTCGACGCAGATAGTGTTGATGGTCACATTGGGTGCGCCAGGGCCAAAATCATATAATTCCAATAGCTTCACCTTTTGCGGTCCCGAATGCGGCTGGCGACCTCTTGATACATCGACGGGTCTTCCTGCCGCGGCTCAACGCCCAAAAGCGGCGCAGCGCGTAAAATCGTATTTTTTACCACCGGGGCGGCGGTCCAACCGCCCGAACGCAGCCGTGTTTGCCCCTCGCGGCCCAGTGGCTCATCGAGCAGGGCAAACACCACATAGCGTGGGTCATCCATCGGAAAGACCCCGACAAAGGACGACACCAGCAATGTGGCATCATATCCACCGCCAATGGCTTTTTCCGCCGTCCCGGTTTTGCCGCCAACGCGGTAACCGCGCGCGGCGGCACGCCCGCCTGTACCCTTCATCACGGCCATGCGCATCAGTTGGCGCACCTGACGGCTGGCCCGCGGCGACAAAACCTCCGTATAGGCTGGCGTAGCACTGAGATTGGCCTGCAATGTGGCATCAATAAGTCGCCCGCCATTGACCATTGCCGCAATTGCCCGCACCAAATGCAGCGGGGTGACTGCAATGCCGTGACCATATGAGATGGTCATGGTGGAAATGTCGCCCCAATTGCCCGGCGTGATCGGTGTGGCCACCTCACCAAGTTCGAGCGACATCGCCTCCATAAAGCCCAGCCGCGCCAGAAAGTCGCGGTGGCGGTCGCGCCCCAAATCCATAGCGATTTGCGCGGTGCCGATATTGCTGGAAAAGGCATAGATTTCCGGCGCCGTCAGCTCGTCATTCATCGGATGGTCGTCATGAATTTTGAACCGCGCTACACGCAGCGGCTTGGTCGCGTCATAGCTGTCGGAAAAGTCGATAATGCCCTCGTCCAGTGCGGCGGCAAAGGTGAAGGTTTTAAAGCTGGAGCCAAGCTCGTACACCTCTTGGGTGACGCGGTTGCGGCGCTCCTCGCCGGGACTGCCCGATATGGTGTTGGGGTCAAAATCCGGCAGCGATGCCATTGCCAGCACCTGCCCAGTGTTGACATCCATCACCACACCAGCCGCCGCCCGCGCCCGGTAGGTGCGCATCGCCATCGCCAGCTCTTCGGTCAGGACATATTGCACGCGGATATCGAGGCTGGTTTGCAGCGGCTCCAGCACCCGCGACGGGTTGGTCAGCACGTCGTCCATCGACCGCTCCAACCCCATCAGGCCATCGCCGTCACGGCCCATATGACCGAGTGCGTGCGCTGCCAACCGGCCGTGCGGGTAAATCCGCTCTTCGGTACGGTGCAATACCAGCGCAGGCTCGCCAATGGCGTTGACCGCCCAGCGCTGACGCGGCGACAAATTATGCGCCAGATACACAAAACGCTTACCGCTTTTCAGCTTACCCAGAAGGGCCCCCTCGCTTTCCGACGGCAAGATGTCGGCCAGCCGGGCGGCCAGGGCCTCGGGCGCACCAATCTGGCGCGGGTCCACCGACAGGGATGCACTTTCCAGATTGGTCGCCAGAATCTCGCCATTACGGTCTACGATATCGGCGCGCGCCACTCTGAGTGCCGGAACCACCACCCGCGGCAGCGCCGAACTTTGCACAATTCCGCCCGACACACCCAGTTCAACCGTCCGCACAGCCAGCACAAGAAAACACAACAGAAAGATAATTGCCCCAAGCACCAGGCGGTTGCGGGCCGTCGCCATGGCAGACACAGCCGGGTCGTCAAAGCGCATGGGCGCATGCTGTGCATGCCGAGCGTGCTGAATGGGTGCCAAAACCTGCATTATCCCTGCCTTTCCGTATCCGGTTTTTTGCCGCGCCCCGATTTGGGTGCTGGACGTCCGCCCGCGAACTGATCTGACGGGATGCGAAAGGGAATATCCTCGATGCTTGTCAGAATCTGGCTCGGCGTTGGCGGCATCAGCGCCAAAAACTTGACCGAGCGCTCCTGCACCCTTTGCGGCGACGAGAGATAGGCCCATTCCGCCTTGAGAACGCGGATCGCCTCCAGATCGGCGGCGATTTGATGCGCCAGCGCTTCGGCGCGCTCTGCCCGGCTTTGCACGTGATATTTCAACGTCAGCGCCGACGCGACCGACGCGATGGCAAACAAAATTGATGCAAAAACTGCCCAGCGGTTGGTCATGCGGCGTCCCTCCATCCTGGCGCGTCGGTGCGGATGGCAACGCGCATTTTGGCGGATCGCGCGCGCGGATTTTGTGTGGCCTCTGTTTTGGTTGCCTTGACCAGATGCGGCTTGGGCAGGGTGAAACTGGCGGCTGGGGCACCAATGGCACTGGGCCGGTGGCGGCTTCCCGCAGGTGTGCGCCCGGCACGTTCGGCCATGAAGGTTTTTACCAGCCGGTCTTCAAGCGAGTGAAAGGTCACCACCACCAACCGGCCACCCGGCTTCAGCAATGCCTCGGCAGCGCGCAAGCCCCGCTCCAACTCGCCCAGCTCGTCATTAACCTTGATCCGCAGCGCCTGAAAGGTGCGCGTGGCGGGATGAATCCCCTTGCCGCGGCCCTGCCCCTTTGGATATCCGACCACCCGCTCGATCAGACTGGCCAGCTCCAGCGTGCGTTCAAACGGCTTTTCGCGGCGGTCGGTGACAATCGCCGCCGCAATGCGGCGCGACTTCCGCTCTTCGCCGAAACGGTAAATCAGGTCGGCCAGGTCAGCCTCACCCCAGGAGTTGACGATATCGGCGGCGCTTTCGCCGTGCTGGCTCATGCGCATATCCAGCGGCCCGTCGCGCAAAAAGGAAAAGCCGCGCTCCGCCTCGTCAATTTGGAAAGACGACACCCCGATATCGAGGACAATCGCATCAACCGCCTGAGCGTCCAAAAGGCTGTCCATGTCGCCAAAGGCCCCCGCAACAAAATGAAAGCGCGCCCCGAAATCGGCGGCAAAGCCCTGCGCGCGGTCGGCGGCATCGGGGTCGCGGTCGATGGCGATAACCTGACAGTCTGCCGCATCAAGAAAGGCGCGGCTGTACCCACCGGCACCGAAGGTGCCATCAACAATGATCGCACCGGGGGCCGGGGCAGTTGCGGCCACGACCTCGGCAAGCATGACGGGAATATGGCCGGATGCAGTCATCAGATCAGCCTTTCCCGGCGCCAAGCGGCGGCAATGAGCGGAGCGCATCGCGCGCACGTCCCTGCACGCTTTGGCGCTGTTTGGCGTGGGTGTCGGGGGCAAGAATTTTGAACCGCTTGCCCATGCCGGCAAACACCGCCTGATCGGCGATACCGGCATGATCGCGCAGATGTTGCGGCAGCGTGACGCGGCCCTCGGGATCAAAATTCAGCTCGGCAGCCTCAGCAAGGACGGTCATGGCAATGTCGTTGGGTTCGTCGCTATAGGGGCCGAAATGGGTATCGATATGTTCGGAAAGCGCTTCAAAGCGACTGATATCGGAGCCTTCCAGCGCTGCCTCGCCCGGCAAGGCGTAAATAATAATGCCCTGAAAGTCGCTGTTTTTGACGGCGTTGCGAAAGGTCGAGGGCACGGAGACCCGGCCCTTGCGGTCAACCTTGTTGGTGAACGTATTTAAAAACAGCGCCACGCCGATACCCCAATAAGCGCCGGGGCTACCACTCGATACTCCCAATCCCCGACTCATGCTTGGCCGCATTCCAAGCCCTGTTGGTATACTATGGGGCTATATGGGGGTCAATGCCACTTCATGGGATTTTATGGTTAAAAATGGTTTCATATGTTATATTCGTATAATATTTTTATTTTGTTCTATTTTTGTTTGCTCCATCAAATAGACCTCCCGCCCAAAGGCCCGGGCAAGTGGCATAAAAAAACCCGCGCCTTGATCAGGGCGCGGGTCATATGGCTTATCGTTTGTGCCGTGCAGCTTAAGGTTGGCAGTGCCAGCACGTCTCGGCACCGATGGGCGAACCCGGCGGCGTTGCGGGCGTTATGGGCGCGCTGAAAGCGGGCGTCGACTGGCGCGCAAAGGCATTGTCGATCCGTTCAACCAAGAGCCGCGCGACCGCTTTCTGACGCCCCGTGATCCGGGCAAGACGGCTGCGCACATCCGACAGCTCGGCCCTGAGCGCCGCCATCACCGTCACCGGCAGGCGATTTTGCGCGCTTTGGCGCACCACATTGGTGCCGACAATCACCGGGCGCGACGCCGAGCTTCCGGCATAGCGGGCGATCAGATGTTCGACATAGCGTTCCTGCACCACCGCCTGAATGGCGGCGTCGGCCGGATCACGCGGCGCACGTGCGAAAACCACATCACCAATGCGCCCGAACACGGCGTCCAGGCCGCCATAGCCGTCCAGACGTTGCCCCTGTTCGGCGATGCGGACCAGGCGGCGCGGGTGCAACAACGCGTCAAACACCAGATTGCTGGCAACCGCCGTTGCCGTGCTTTGATCAAAAAGCGGCGCACCAGCGATCTGGAACCGCTCGCGGTTATATTGCGGGTCGCCGTCGGCACTGTAAAGCGGGGCAAGCTGGTCCAACAGACCGTCCGGCAATCTAAGCGCATCGGCACTCAGCGTGGTTAAAACCGCATCGAGCGCGCGCAGTTGCGCGTCCCAGTCGACGGCGCGGGCGCTGGGGCGGCCATCACCCTCGGCGCGGTAGGCAAAGTCAAGCCCGCCAACCCATTTGGCCGCCGCCTGAAGCTGGTAGCGGTGATAAAGATACAGCGGCACCAATTTGGTGTGCAGCGCCGCCCAGCCTTCGCCGCTGCGCAGATTGTCTTCGCCGAAGCGGGCGAGCGCATGCGAGCGAACGGCGAGATGGGTTTCCAAGCTGCTCACCGCATCGCTGCCGGTGTCCCAGAGGCCGCCGCGCCAATGACCCGAGCCGACATCGCGGCTGTCGCCGTCTTCGACGAACACAAGGCCTGCGTCGTGCGCGGCTTTCAGGCGCTGTTCTTGCGCTGTGCGTTCGCCATCCGCGCCGTAATCACCGTAGAGAAACTCAACCGACCAATCATCCCACACGCCCATGCCGACGCCGTAGGCGTTTGAGGCGTCGATCTCGCCGTTCGTCAGGCGGATATCGGGGGCGGGATAATCCATCACGCTGGCGCGCCCGCCATAGGTTGACGCCGCCATATTGTGGGCAAAACCGAGCGCGTGGCCAACCTCGTGCGCGGCAAGCTGACGAATGCGCGCGAGCGCAATCTGCACCGGATCATCCGGTGCACCGGTGCCGGTTTTGTCTGCCCCCATCAGGGCTTCAAAGATTTTGATGTCCTGGCGCACGCGCAAGCTGCCCAGCAGCACCACACCGCGCAGCATTTCGCCCGTACGCGGATCGGCCACGCCCCAGCCGTAGGACCAGCCGCGCGTGGCGCGGTGTACCCAGTTGATCACATTGTATCGGGCATCGAGCGGATGCACATCCTCGGGCAAAATCTCGACGCGGTAACCACCGGGAAAGCCCGCCTTGTCAAAGGCGGTCGCCCACCAGCTGGCCCCCTCGTGCAGGGCCGAGCGCATCGGTTCGGGCACACCGTGGTCGACATAAAAGACAATCGGGTTCACAACCTTGCCGCTGGCGTCCTTTTCCAGCCGGAAGCGCCGCGCCAGCCGGGTGACCACATCACCCGCAAGCGGCGCCGACATATCAACATAGGTCACCGGAATCAGGCCCGCACGCTGTTCGTAGCGGCGCGGGGTATAGCCGGGCTCGGGCAGCTTGATCAGCGTGGTGTGTGCGATGAGCGACACCTGCGTTGGCTCGGGCGTGGTGGTTTGCACCTCAACGCCAGGGTTGGACGAGGTGAAGGTGATCACCGCGTCAAATTCGAGATTTTCCTCAAACACATGCACCGACGCGGCATCGACATAGGACAGGTCTTTATCGAGCTTGAAACTGCCCTGCCCGCGCCCCTTCAGGCGCGCGGCAACGCCAACGCCGTCGCGTATCAAAAAGCTGCTGAAATCGATCAGCACCTTGCCGTCGCCTTCGGCAGCGATATCGGTGGACCAGAGCACACTTTCGGCAAAGCTGGTTTTCACCGCCTGGCGTTCACCTGCATTGTCGGATGTTGCGCGGAAATCGGTATTTTCCGCCACAGCGAACATCTTGTCGCCGGCGCGCCGAAACACCAGCAGTTGCGACGGCACGGGCACACTGCGGTCGAGACCAACGGGATTTGACCCCAAGCCACCGGTCAGATAAGGCGCATACACATAGCGGCCATAACTGCCATCAGCCTGCGGCGTCAGCGCCAGCATGACCTGTGCCTTGTCCTGGTTGACATAGGTTTCGATCAAGCCTTCACGCTTGTCCAAACCGTCGGTTTTTTCATCAAAGTCGGCGTAAAGCGCTGTCGACAACGCGAGCACCAGGCCCACGGCGTGCACAAGAAATCGAGTCATTCTGGTCTCCTTCGTCCCTAAGATCAGGACCCTAACCGGGATAAAGCCATGGACGCGAAAGTAAACCCCGAAGTCGGTGCGCGCGGCATTTCTGCACTGGGAGGCAGCAAGATCGAATGGGGAAAATATGGCAGATGGCCTGTAAGCCGGGTTCTGTCCCGCCGAAACGGGGATGATTATTCCTCTAGGCCCGGTGTTGCCACCGGGCTCAAGCGACCGACCACTGGACCGGGCGGGAACGCCCATCTGCACCGAAATGCCGTCCTTATTTGGTCTTGCTCCCGGTGGGGTTTACCCTGCCCCCGCTGTTACCAGCGGGGCGGTGCGCTCTTACCGCACCCTTTCACCCTTGCTGCGGCGGGGCCGAAGCGGTTTGCTTTCTGTGGCACTGTCCCTGAGGTCGCCCTCGCCGGCCATTAACCGGCACCGTGTTCCCGTGGAGCCCGGACTTTCCTCTCCCACCCCGAGGGGCGGCAGCAATCATCCAGCCATCTACCAAGGCAAGACATGCGCAGCACAGCCAGAAATGTCAACTGCCTGTGCGCTGCACATCTGTTGCTATTTGCCCTTATCGAACGCCAGGGAAAAACTCACCGGCACGGCGGGCGAGATCGACTCCAGCCCAGCAATTTCACGCAGGCGCTGAAGACCCGCCACAAAATCCAGATCATCGGCATAGATAATCAGCGGCTCGGTACTGGTTACGCGTACGCGGTCAGGCGCAAGCATGCTGATCCGCACAGTGGCAGGCACGCTGAGCGCCTGGCCGTGTGCATTCACCGTCAGCTCAATATCCTGCACACTCTCGTCGCCGGGTTCGAGGGCCTTGAGAGCGTCCATCTCAACAAGGGCCGAGACTTGCGCCAGAGGATAATCGCCAATTTCAAAAAGAAGATCGCGCACCCGCTCATTGCGAATATCAATGCCAGTATCAACGCTTGCCATGGTGATATCGATCAGGGCTTCGCCCTCTTCCGAGACGCCTCCGAGCAGGTCGGTAAAGCGGTTGACCTCGGCAAGTGAGCCGTTTTTAACGGTCACATAGGTCAAATGCGATGCGGTTGGATCCAGCATCCATTCACACAGTGCCGCACCGCTCAAAGACCACAGAGCCGAGACCAAGATCATCAGTTTGCGCATTGAGAACTCCTCCAATCAAGTCCGCGGGCGACATATCATCCCGCTGAAATTTAGGCCGCACTGTGTCTTGCGATCAAGCACCGCCTGCTCACAATTTTGCGGGCGAATTGACCTTGCACCGCCGCCGAGACTGGTGCATTAGACGTGAGATATAACGTAGGACGATGCAATGCGGTTTCTTGTTTTTGGTGCAGCTTTTTTGCTTGGCGGATGCAGTATTTTTGAGCCGAGCGGCGACGAGATTGTGTTTGACACAACGCTCGGGCCCCGAACCGAAACGCAAATTGAAAGCCTGCCAGCGGGTTTGATCGGCGACAGCGACAAGCGCAACCACCGCGGCACGCAAACCGGCGAAGACCTGGAAGCCGCACGGCCTGGCGGCGGCAAATAAGCTTAGCTGGTGCCGTAAAGGCGCAGGAAACTGGTGACACAGCGCTTGACATGCGCACGGATTTCTTCGGCACTCAGCGGTTCGATCAGGCCAATCGCCAGTTTGAACTGCAGCCCGCCCTTGATCAGCGAGACAAACTCCATCGCCGCCCATTCGGGATCATCAAAGGCGAGTGCGCCCTTTTCCTCCCAGGCCGACAAAAAGTCGATCAAACGTTCCAGAAGCTCTTGCGGGCCTGAGTCCCAAAACAGTTGCGCCAAATGGCTGGAATGGTCCGCCGCCGAGGTCAGAAGCCGGAACATGGCGATCGATTCCGGGTTAAACATCAATTCACCATAAGCTTCGCCCACCGCCAAAAGATCGGTTTCGACGGTATGCGTGCTCAGCTTGCCCACGGCTTTTTCGGGGAAATAGTCTTCAAGCTTGTGGCGCACGGCGGCGCTGAACAATTGATCTTTTGAGGAAAAGTGGCTGTAAACGGTTTGCTTGGACACACCGGCATTGCGCGCGACCTGATCCATGGACGTGCCGATATAGCCCTGCTCCAAAAACAATTCGGCGGCGGCCTCTAGCACAGCAGCGGTTTTTTCGGCACTGCGCGGACGCCCCCGCACAGGGCGGTCGTCAGTCTCAACATCTTGGCTTTGCGGTTGTGCCAACGACACGGCGGTCTCCCCAACTCACTCGCAAGCCCTTAGTTTAGGCAAGCAAAACGGCTCTGTCACCTGTCTAGATCGAAAGCCGCGACGTCGACCTATAAAATGGGGGCAATCGCCGCTAACCCAGCCGCCTGAGCGTCGTCATCTTCGATTTGTCGCGCAATGCCCACCGCGCTGTCGACACGCGCGGTCCTCACCGCGCTCGCCACCAGCACCAGCCGCAGGCGGTCGCGTTCGAACCGGTCTTCGATCTCGGCCACCGCATCGGCGGCGTTTTGGTAAAATTCGACCACCTTGAACGAATCCACCGGGCCAAGCTGCGCCAGATAGCGCGCCTGCGCCTCGATATCACCGATCCGGTCAAGCCGGGCAAGGGCGCTGTCCACATCGCCTTGCGCCACCTCGATGGGGCCAATCCGCCTTGCAAAACTGCGCACATCGTCAAAGGCACGCAGGCGGTCGCCGTCCGCACGGGCCTGTGCATAGCTGCGGGCAAAGCGGTCGCCGTTGATCCCGGCTGACAGCAAAGCAGATGTCCTGAGCGCACCCATATTGGCCCGCGCGCTTTGGCTGACAATCCGGTCGTATTGATCACTGGCTTCGTCCAAAAGCGCATCGCGTTCGCCGCTATTGCCCATTTTGTGCGCGATCACCGCCAGCAGGACCAACCCCCGCATGCGCTGGTCTGGGCGCGTCAGATCGCGCACACGGGCTTCATAGGCGGTAAAATCGGCGCCTTGCACCACGTCGACCGGCGCATGGGCCAACAGGTTTAATTCTTCCCAAAAGGCGCGCGAGGCATTGGCAAACAGGTTAATCGCGGCCTGAGCAGTGGCAAGATCACCATTCGCATAGGCCGATTCCAAAATATCGCTGAGCACCTGCTCGCGGATGATCCGCACATCGATTTCCTGAGCCAACTCTATGGCGCGGGCGCCCTCACCTATTTGGGCATAGACCGGTGCGATGTCTTTGAGCTTTTCCTGGGTGACAAAATTAATGCCAACGCTGCGCGCTTCTTCCAGCGCCAGGGCAAGCGTCGCCGAGGCCTGACCCTGGTTGCCAATATCGGCAAGCGCCCGCGCCACAGAGACCAGCACCCGCGCGCGCTCAATCGGCAACTCTTCGGCCACCGCCGTTGCAACCGCAGCCGACAGGGCGCAGCTTTGCGTGGGGGCGCCAAGACATGCTTCGAGTGCCGCATCTTCCGCCGTCTGCGCCGTCAGTGCAGGTGCCGTGCCCAAAGCCAATGCAAGTGCAGCAACATAGTGCAAAGCTGATCCTGTTGTCATTTCAACCCTCTTAACTGCCAAATTGCCGCGCAATATCATCAAGCGCGGTCACTGTTCCTGTATCCAGCAAGCCGGTCACGGCCTGTTGTCGCCAGTGGCGCTGGAACGCTGTGAGTGCATATAGTGTCTCGGCGTCCAAACGTCCATTGACGGTCACGTCATATCCGATCTGGGTCAAGCGCTGCTGCGCCAGGCCGACCGCGCCGCTCGACAAACCGGGGATCGCCAGCACATCACGGCCCGATGTATTGGTGCGGGTCACCAGCCCCAGCCCCTCGGCCGCCAGATGCCGCCAGTCAAATTTTTCACCGGGGTCGCTTTTGCGCGCCGGAGCCACATCGCTGTGCCCGACAATGGCTTTGGGGTCGATCTCGAACCGGGCGACCAGGTCTTTCAAAAGCGGTGTGAGCGCAGCCATTTGCTTATGGGTGAAAGGCCGGTAGCCAAATTCATGCCCAGGGTTCACCAGTTCAATCCCCAGCGAGATATCGTTGACATTCTGGTGCCCGCGCCAACTGCCGACACCGGCGTGCCAGGCGCGCGCCTCGGGCGACACCAGCTCCACCACGGTACCCGCTTCGTCGATCAGATAATGCGCCGAGACTGCGTAGGCCGGGTCGCACAGGCGTGCCAGCGCCGCGTCTGCCGTGGGCATACCTGTATAGTGTAACACGATCAGGCTGGGCTTGGTGCCACCCGGCCGCGGTCCAAAATTTGGGGAAGGATGTTTGATCATCGACACTCTTCAGCTGGTTGGCGCGCCGCTGCAGTTGCGACCGCCGCCGCTGATTTCGACCCCGCCCGCACCGTAATGATCAAAACCCCCAGAAGCACAATGGCCGCCCCGATCACAAATTGAACAGAAATGGCATCACCGAATACGAGCGCACTGGAAATGGTGCCGAAAATCGGCGCGGCCAGCAGATAGGGCGTCACCGCACCCACCTCGTATTTGCCCAACAGATAGTTCACGCCGCCATGACCGATAATCGTGGCACCCACCGCACTGAAGGCTACACACAGCCAGCCAAGCGCGCTGAAATCCAGAATGGGTTCCAGCGCCACCGGCTCGAACGCGACCGCCAGCACCGTGTTGCCAGCAATCGCCACAACCGCCGCCCAGGATTGGGTCGTCAGCGCCGGAACATCGCGAAGGCTGCGCATCGCGAGCGTTGCCGCCGCATAACAAACAGCGTTGATCAAAATCCACAACACCGCATCCAGCATGTCGAACACCGCCGGGTCAAAGGCCAGCATCAATGTGCCAAGCACACAAATGGCAATACCACCCATGCGCCATTTGCCGAAAGTTTCGCCGAAGAAGAAAAACGCCAGCACGGTGGCGATGGGCACATAAAGCTGCGACAGGATGGCGATGGCGCCGACGCCATCGGCCAGCGAAATGGCATAGACAAAAGTGCTGAAATGCAGCACGCCCAGAAACAGACCCACCAGCATCACCCGGCCCATGCGCCCCGGCATCCATTTCAGAAACGGAATGAGGCACGCCAGCACCATGATAAAGCGCAAGGTACTGACGGTGAAGGGGCCAAGTTCAGCCATCGCCACCTTGATGGTGACAAAGTTGAACCCCCACACGGCACAGATGACACCAACAAACAGCAAATCGCGTACAGACATTATC
Source organism: Kordiimonadaceae bacterium (assembly GCA_030148905.1). Classification (GTDB taxonomy): domain Bacteria; phylum Pseudomonadota; class Alphaproteobacteria; order Sphingomonadales; family Kordiimonadaceae; genus JASBSO01. Next base: position 15,011 of record JASBSO010000172.1, read on the forward strand.
GGGCCCTGTCGTTTTGGGTGCGGTTGGCGACAATGGCATCATAGGCCGCATTGATCTCTGCCACACGGTGCGTGGCCACCGCCAGCATCTCGGCGGGCACCCCCTCGGCGATCAGTTTGTCGGGGTGATTTTCGCGAATAAGCTGGCGGTAGCGCGCCTTCAGCGCCTCGTCACTGATGTCGGGCCGCACCCCCCAGCACGGTGAACGGGCTCGTGGG
>JASBSO010000183.1 GCA_030148905.1 Kordiimonadaceae bacterium
TTTCCGAGGCCGAGGCCGAATAAGCATTCACCAGCACGACAATTGGCAGCCCTTCGGCCAGATCGCCTTCCTTGGCGAACCAGCGATTGTTGTTCACTCGCCGCCGCCCGCGGGTGGAGACAATCTGCCCCCGATCCAGAAACGCATCGCTGACGCGGATGGCTTCATCCAGCAGCCCACCCGGATTGTTGCGCAAGTCCAGAATCAGCCCGTCCAGATTTTCGCCAAGCTCGGCCCTCAACTCGGCAACCGCGTCTTCGACGCCAGGCCCGGTTTGTTGGTTGAATGTGGTGATGCGGATATAGCCGATAGTGTCATCCTCGACCCGGTGACGGACCGAGCGCACCAGAATATTGTCGCGGACAATTGTCACCTCAAACGGCTCTTCGACGCCGTCACGAATGACCGTGATGGTAATAGGCTCGCCCACAGGGCCGCGCATTTCCTTCACCGCCTCGGTCAGCGACTTGCCGCGCACCGACACGCCGTCAATGTGCGAAATATAGTCACCGCCCTGCATACCGGCGCGGTCGGCGGGCGTGTCGTCGATCGGCGACACCACTTTGACATAGCCATTTTCGATCTGAACCTCGATGCCCAGACCACCATATTCGCCGCGCATCTGCACTTTGACCTGCTCGAAGGTTTCCTTGTTCAAATAGGCCGAATGCGGGTCAAGCGACTTCAGCATGCCCTCAATCGCCGCCTCGATCACATCGGTATCGTCAACCTCGTCAACATATTCGTTGCGCACGCGCTGAAGCACGCGCATCAACAGATCAAGCTGTTCGTAGATGTCTTCCTCGCCGTCCTGCGCCATAAGCGGCGCAGGCGCGGTCACCAGAAGAACGGAGGCAAAGGCGGAAATCAGCCAGGCTTTCAGCATGAGGCTTGTCCTCTTATGGATCGAACACAACTGACCGCGCCCCTGTGATCCACTTTACCGGGCGGCGGCGGTCTGAACCTTGAACCAGGGCGCGGGGTCAATGGCCTTGCCCTGATGACGCAGTTCCAAATAGAACTCGCGGCGTGTGTCATGAACCGTGCCGACGGGTTCTCCTGCGAGCACTTGCTGGCCGCGTTCTGCATAAATCGCGCCCATGCCCGCCAAAAGACTATGGTACCCATCGCCGTGGTCGATGATCAAGAGTTCACCATAATTTCGAAACGGTCCGGAAAAAACAATTTGCCCGTCAAAGGGGCTGCGCACCTGCGCGCCGGCCCGCGCGCGGCTTTTAATACCCTGGCTGGCAATGTTGCCGTCTTGCGCGCCAAAGCCAAGAATCTGTGTGGAAACAACGGGATACAAAAGACTGCCCCGTGCCTGCGAGAATTTTGTGCCGGTGGGCAGGGTCGGGGCTGGGGGTTGCGGCAAGGTCGGAGATGCGCGCTCAGGTGTGGATGGCCTCGGCACCGGGGCCCTGGCCAATAGTTTAGTCAGCAAGGCCTCCAGATCGTCGGCTTCGGCGGCAAGGCGTGCAAGACGCGCTGATTCGCGGCGCGCTTGCGCTGTCGCCCCTTCCGCCTGATTTTGCCGCAAGGCCAACAGGTCGTTCAGCTCGGCGCGCTCGCTCGCCAACCGGTCAAGGCGGGCGTTCAGCGTGCCGCGCTCCAGCATCAGGCTGTCTTCGATGGCGCGCAGGGCATCAAGGTCGCTGCGCAGTTGGATGGCCTGTTCGTTGATCTCGGGCACCATGCCGCCAATGACCCCCACGCTGCGCGCCGTGGTGATGGCCTCTGCTGGCTGCAAGAGCGACAAAATCGCCGGGCGGCGGTGCAGGCGCTCAAGCGATGCGATCAACTGCACCATGGCACCGCGGTCGCGGGTCAATTCGGCGCGTTTGGTGTCGCGGGTTTCTTCGAGCGTTTCCACCCGCCCTTCCAGGCGGGCAATCGCTGCCTCGGTTTGGCGCAGCACCTCGCCCTGTTCGACAAGACGCGCGCTTAAAGACCGTGCATCCTCGGCGGCGGTGCGGGCCTCGTCCTCATAGGCTTTTTGCCGGGCCTCGGCTTCGCTGATGGTGCCGCGAAGGTCGTCCAGCTGTTTTTGTGCGTCTTCGGTGGACTGTGCGGCCAGTGGCATAGTCCACACGCCAGCCCACAAGACGGCCAGCACGCGCAAAGCCTCGCATTTACGCACGGCGCTGAACCGCTCCGTTCAACAGGCTTTTGCCGGTCATGGCACCGGGAATAGGCAGACCCATAAGCTCCAGCAGAGTCGGGGCGACATCGGCTAGTTTGCCGTCTGCGAGTGCCGTGTCGCGACCGACCAGCAAAACCGGCACATCGAAATGCGTATGCGCGGTGTGCGGGTCGCCAGTTTGCTGATCGCGCATCAATTCGGCATTGCCGTGATCGGCGGTGATCATCAGCGCCCCACCAGAGCGCAGCACAGCCGCTTCGATTTTGCCGAGCGCGGCATCGACCGCTTCAATTGCCTTGATCGCGGCCTGCAAGTCGCCCGTATGCCCCACCATATCGGGGTTGGCGTAATTGACCACAATCGCCGCATAGGCTCCGCCCTCAATCGCCGCGACAAGTTTGTCCGTGACCTCGGGCGCAGACATCTCCGGTTTCAGGTCATAAGTCGCCACGTCGGGGGACGGCACAAGGATACGGTCTTCGCCGTCGAACGGGGCCTCGCGCCCGCCAGACAGAAAAAAGGTCACATGGGCGTATTTTTCGGTCTCGGCGATACGCAGCTGCTTCAGCCCGGCGCGCGCCACTACTTCGCCGAAACTGTCGGCAATCGTCTCGGGCGGGAAAGTGGCGGGCATATAGGCGCTCAGCGCTTCGGAATATTCAACCATACCCAGCGTTGCACTCAGTTTGGGGTGGGCGGTTTCAAACTCGCCGAAGGCTGGGTCGACAAAGGTGGCCAAAATCTCGCGCGCCCGGTCGGCGCGGAAATTGGCCATCAGCAGTCCGTCGCCCGCGGCCATGCCGCTATAGTCGCCAATGGCGGCGGGGACCAGAAACTCGTCGGAGATATCCTCCCCGTAAGATGCCGCAATGGCCGCGTCAGCGGTTTCAAAGCGCGGGCCGCTTGCTGCGCTGATGATGCGATACGCTTTTTCCACCCGGTCCCAGCGTTTGTCGCGATCCATGGCATAATATCGGCCCGAGACGGTTGCGATGGTGGCTTTGGGCGCCTGCGCCTTGAGGTTATCTTCGAACGTCTGCATATAGCCGCGGGCGGATTCGGGCGGCGTGTCGCGACCGTCCAAGATCGCATGAATGCAGCAGGCAATGCCCGCCTGATCCAGAATGCGTGCGAGCGCAACCATATGGTCCTGGTGGCTGTGCACGCCGCCAGGGGACAAAAGGCCCAGCAGATGCGCGCGCCCGCCGCTTGTTTGAAGCGTAGTGATGAAGGCCAGCAGCCTTTCATTTTGGGCGAGGCTGCCATCGGCGATGGCGGCGTCGATTTGTGGCAGGTCTGCCAGCACCACACGCCCGGCGCCAATGTTCATATGACCAATCTCGGAATTGCCCATTTGCCCGTCCGGCAGGCCAACGGCGGCACCACTGGTGGCCAGCCATGCGCGCGGTGCGCTGTCCCACAGCCGGTCATAGACAGGCGTGTTTGCAAGCTTGATCGCATTGTCGGTGCTGTCCTCGCGGTATCCCCAGCCATCAAGAATGCACAACACTGTGGGGCCGTTCGCCATCCATGCTCTCCGTTTGTTTTAGCCTTCGCGGTGATAGGGGTGCCCAGCGTCGATCGACCACGCGCGATACAGCTGTTCAGCGAGCATAGCGCGGATCAGCATATGGGGCCAAGTCAGTTTGCCGAAGCACAGGCACAGGTCGGCGCGGGATCGCACCGCGTCGGTTAAGCCGTCGGCCCCGCCGATAATGACGCTCATCGTGCGTATGCCGTCGTCGCGGACGCGCCCAATGGTACCGGCAAGATCAACCGAGGTCAGGTGTTTGCCGCGCTCGTCAAGCGCGATGACATAGCTGTGTGGTTTCAACTCGGCCAGGATGCGCTCGGCTTCCTCTTGCTTGCGCGCGGCGGCGGGCATTTTCTTTTTGATGTCAATCTCGCGCACCGTCAGGGGCCAGGGCAGGCGGCGCTGATAATCCGCGAACATGTCGGCCACTGGACCGCGTTGCATGCGGCCAACCGCGATAAGGTCAATATTCATAAGCGGTAGACTTCGCAGAGGCGGAATTCAACACGCTGTTATATGCAGCGATGCTAGGCTTTGAGAAGAGGCGCGCCGTGCAAGCGCACAAAACACCTGCTGGCTCCAAAAGCCAGACCACACACCATGTTTTTGCCCCAACCGTTCTGGAAAGGGTGGAGTTAATTTACGGTGTCTGTTTCGTCCAGGTCTGTGCCCCACATCTTGTCCAGATTGTAGAAGGCGCGAACCTCGGGCCGAAACAGATGAACAACCACATCACCGGCATCAATCAAAACCCAATCCGCCTGCTCCAACCCCTGGACAGAAATGTCCTTGTGGCCTCGGCTTTTCAGATCGCGAACTAGATAATCGGTCAGCGACGCAACCTGCCTTTGCGACCGCCCGGAAGCGATCACCATATGGTCAGCGAAGCTGGATTTCCCGCTCAGATCAATGGAAGTGATGTCTTCAGCCTTATGGCTGTCGAGGCAGTCAATAACCGCACTCATAAGGTCCGAGGGTTTGATCGCCCGGACGGTTTCAGCGACGCTGAGCGTCTCCGAACTTGCGTGCAACTAGCTCTCCTTTTGCATACTCACGCACCACCGGCAGCACGAAAAAGGATCAGTTATCACGAGAACCGCTCTCAGGTTTCAAACCGCATCCTCTTCACCGGCCCAACTCAGGCCCTGTTGCCGCCGAATTTCCGTAGCCGACGCCCAATGCCGAGGCAATGTGATGAACGACCACGCGGGCGGGCAGGTCTTAGGCAACATGGGTGTCTCCACGCGTGCGCGACGATACCGGGTTGCAAAACGGCTTGCCAGCCCAACCCTAGAGTACAGCGGGCGATCAAAAATCGCAATGGGCAGCGTGTGGATCAACTGCTCGGCCTTGGTCCAGCGGTGAAAGGACCGCATATTGTCGGCCCCCATCATCCACAAAAACTGCGTGGTTGGCATATGGCGGCGCAGCTGCATGGCCGTTTCGGCGGTAAAGCGCGTGCCCAATTGTTGCTCGATATCGGTTGCCACCAATTTGGGGTGCAGGTCCGCCAGTTCGCGCGCGCTTTCCAGCCGCGCATCAAAGGGGGCCATGTCGGGGGCCGCATCTTTAAACGGATTGCCGGGCGACACCATGAACCAAACGGCGTCGAGCGACAGACGCCGGAGCGCCGTCAGGGCAACATGAACATGCCCTGCATGGCCGGGGTTATAACTACCGCCATACAGGCCAACGCGCCGACCGCGCCAGCGCGCCGCCATGCGCCTTAAGGCATTGGTGTCGCGCCGCCCACCGATCAAGGACGGGTTTGCCCTGTGCCGCGGACCTGATATTGAAAGCTGGTCAATTGCTCGAGCCCGACCGGTCCGCGTGCATGCATGCGACCGGTGGCGATGCCAATCTCTGCCCCCATGCCAAATTCACCCCCGTCAGCAAATTGCGTGGAGGCATTGTGCATGACAATGGCGCTGTCGCAGCGTTTCAGGAAGGCGTTGGCGGTGTCTGCACTCTCGGTGATGATCGATTCTGTATGGCCCGAGCCGTAGCGCTCGATATGGTCAAGCGCGCCGTCAAGGCCGTCAACAGCCGCGACCGACAAAATGGGGGCCAGATATTCGGTTGACCAGTCCTCGTCGCTGGCCCGCTCGGCATCGGGCAGGGTGGCGGCAATGATGGGGTCCACCTTAAGGGTGCAGCCTGCGGCCTCGACACTGCCCAAAATATCGGCGGCTTTGGCAGCAAGCGCCTTGTCGATCAGGACGGTCTCCACCGCACCGCATACACCAGGGCGGCGCATTTTGGCGTTGGCGATGATTTTGGCCGCCATTTGCACGTCAGCCCCGCCGTCGACATAGATGTGGCAAATGCCTTCAAGATGCGCAAACACCGGGACACGGCTTTCGTTTTGCACGCGCTCTACCAGCGATTTGCCGCCGCGCGGGACGATCACGTCAAAGCCGGTGGCGTGGCCCAGCATGGCCCCCACCAGCGCCCGGTCGGGACTGTCGATCAATTGCACCGCATCCACTGGCAGGCCCACATGATCAAGCCCGGCTTGCATGCAGGCATGCAGCGCCTTGGAGGTATTGAGCGCATCGCTGCCACCGCGCAAAATCACGGCGTTGCCGGCCTTAAGGCACAGCGATCCCGCATCGACAGTTACATTGGGGCGGCTTTCATAAATCACGCCGATAACGCCAAGCGGTACACGTACCCGCGAAATGTCCAAGCCGTTCGGGCGCTGCCAGTTAGCCAGCACGTCACCCACAGGATCAGGCAGGGCAACAATTGCTTCCAAGCCTTGCGCAATCGCCTCAATACGGCTTTCGTCAAGGACTAAGCGATCAATCATTGCAGCCGACAAGCCTTTTTCCTCGCCGAAGGTTACGTCTTTGGCATTGGCCTCCAGAAGTTCAGGTACCGATGCGCGCAGCGCCGCCGCCGCCGCATTCAGTGCAGCATTCTTTTGGGTAGTGCCCGCTTTTGCAAGCTGGCTTGTTGCAGCACGTGCGCGGGCACCCATATTGTGCATCAAGGCGGGAATATCATCGAAATCAGTCATGGTTTGATTTCCTTACAGTAGAACCAGATCATCACGGTGCACGAGTGCCGAGCGCCCAACATACCCTAAAATGGCGGCAGTATCATGCATATGGCGGCCTTGTAATTTGGCCGCGTCGGTGGAAGTGTAGGATACCAGTCCTTGTCCTACGGTGTGACCCTCAGGGTCGATGAAGGCAACCAAATCACCCCGATCAAATTCGCCAAGTGTTTCTGTCACGCCTGCCGGCAGCAAACTGGCACCGCGCATCAAGGCACTAACAGCACCTGCATCAATATGCAGGAAGCCCTTTGGGGCCATCATGCCTTGTATCCAGCGCTTTCGAACAGCGAGGGGGGTGGTGTTTGATGTGAAAAGTGTACACTCTTCGCCGCCTTTAAGGCGCTCGATGGGACTATCCGCTTCACCATTCATGATAATCATCGAAATGCCGCCAGCCAGCGCGATTTTGGCTGCGCCGATTTTGGTGACCATGCCGCCTGATCCAACGCCTTGCTGCGCGGGTGGACCAGCCATAGCTTCAATGCCAGCCGTTACATCGGTGATCAGTGGTAGCAGTTTTGCGTCTGGGTTATCGCGTGGGTCCGCATCATACAGCCCTTCGATGTCGCTGAGCAGAACAAGCGTATCGGCGCCATCCGGCTGACGGCGCAGGCGACCCCGC
>JASBSO010000197.1 GCA_030148905.1 Kordiimonadaceae bacterium
CGCAAAGACCGCGACGCTATCATCATCGACGAGGTTCCTTATCAGGTGAACAAGGCCTCGATGATCGAAAAGATCGCCGAGTGCGTCCAAACCAAGAAGATCGAAGGCATTGCTGATATTCGCGACGAGTCCGACCGCGACGGCGTGCGGGTTGTGATCGAGCTCAAACGCGATGCGGTCGCCGATGTTGTCCTCAACCAGCTGTATCGCTTTACCCCGGTGCAAACCCATTTCGGCATCAATATGCTGGCGCTCAATGGCGGTCGGCCAGAGCAGTTGCCGCTGAAGGATATTTTAAAGGCGTTTATTAGCTTCCGCGAAGAAGTCATTACAAAGCGGACGAAATTTGAATTGAACAAGGCCCGCGACCGCGCCCATATCATGGTTGGCCTGGTGACCGCCGTTGCGCATATCGACGAAGTGGTGGCGATGATCCGACAGGCGACATCGCCGGCCGCTGCGCGCGAGGCACTGCTCGCCAAGGCCTGGGCGGCAGGGGAAATTCTGCCCTATCTGGCCTTGATCGATGACGGCGGCGCCGGTGTTGAAGACGGCACTTACCGCTTGAGCGAAGCACAGGTGAAGGCGATCTTGGACTTGCGCCTGCACCGGCTGACGGCCCTTGGCCGCGAGGAAATTGGCGGTGAGTTGGAGGCATTGGCCGCCAAAATTCGCGATTATCTGGAGATTTTGGGCTCGCGCGTCCGTCTCTATGAGGTTTTGCGCGGTGAAATCGTGGCCGTTCGCGAGGAATTTGCCAATGACCGGCGGACCGAGATTGATCTCACCGGCGGCGGCGCCTTTGACGATGAAGATCTGATCGCCGTTGAGGACATGGTCGTTACTGTGACCCATTCGGGTTATATCAAGCGCGTTCCGCTGGCCGCTTACCGGGCGCAGCGTCGCGGCGGGAAGGGCCGCTCTGGCATGGCAACGAAGGACGAGGATTTCCTCACCACGCTGTTTGTCGCCACCACGCATACGCCGGTGCTGTTTTTCACCACCATGGGCCAGGTCTATAAAATGAAGGTCTGGCGCCTGCCGCTTGCCACGCCGCAGGGCAAAGGCAAGGCCTTCGTCAACATTTTGCCGCATCTCAGACCCGGCGAGGGCGTGGCCACCATTTTGCCGCTGCCCGAAGACGAAGACAGTTGGGATGACTTGAATGTCATGTTTGCCACGGCGCACGGCAATGTGCGGCGCAACAAGCTGTCTGATTTCTCCAATGTGATGTCGAACGGCAAAATCGCCATCAAATTCTCCAACGAAGACGACAAGCTGATTGGTGTGCAGGTCTGCACGCCTGATCAGGATATTTTGCTGTCGGCGCGCGGCGGTCGGTCGGTGCGCTTCAACGCCGGTGATATCCGCCTGTTTGTTGGGCGGGCGTCCACCGGTGTGCGCGGGATGCGCCTGCAAGAGGGTGACGAGGTGGTGTCGCTGTCGATTTTGAACGGGACCGATGCCAGTACCGAGGTGCGTGACGCTTATCTGAGATCCGCCGCCTGGAAAGCCGAACCGGCCCCCATCGGCGACGCGGACCAGCACGCCGCCATGGAAGCGGCCGAGCAGTTCCTGCTGACCGTCACCGCGAATGGGTTTGGCAAAAGCGCGTCCAGCCACGAATACCGGCGCACCAACCGCGGCGGGCAAGGCATTTGGAACGGGCCGTCGGATGCGCGCTTGCGCGGCGAGGTTGGACCCGTTGTGTCGGTTTTCCCGCTGGATGAAGCCACCGAGCTTTTGCTGGTCACGGACCAGGGGAAGTTGATCCGTACCGAAGCCAGCGATATCCGCGTAACGTCGCGCACATCGAAGGGCGTAAGGCTGTTTCGTGTGGCCGACGGTGAAGCGGTTGTGTCCGTTGCCGCCTTTGCCGAAAGCGATACCGGTGACGACGAGGCAGAGCCGAGCGAGGACCAAAGCGAGGATTAGGTCATGACGGTTCGCCTGATGGCCATGCACCGAATCTCCCCTTGCGGCCTGTGCGCCGCAGCGTTAGCGTCGCGACTGGCGTGACGCGGTGGGAGCAAATCGCATGACCGAGCTAACCGGTGTTTATCCTGGGACGTTTGACCCAATTACCAATGGTCATATTGATATCATTCGGCGGGGCCTCAGCCTTGTTGACCATATGGTGATTGGGGTGGCGACCAATCCGTCCAAATCGCCGATGTTTTCGCTCGAGGAACGGGTGGCCATGGTCGACCGCGAAGTCTCGCCGCTGGTTGAGAAATTTGGCAAATCGGTCAAGGTTCAACCCTTCGACGAACTGTTGATGAACTTTGCGCGGCGCGTTGGTGCGGGGGTGATTATTCGGGGACTGCGCGCGGTGTCTGACTTTGAATACGAATTTCAGATGACCGGCATGAACTATATGCTGCATCCTGGTATTGAAACCGTTTTTTTGATGGCAGACCCGCGCTACCAAACCATTGCATCCAAGCTTGTCAAAGAGGTTGCCATTTACGGCGGCGACATTGCCCCCTTTGTGCCGCCGCAGGTGCGCGAAGATGTGATGGCGCGCCTGGCAGAGACCAACGCGAAATGATTGTGTTTTGAGGAGACGATTTTGCGATACCTATTTTTGGCCTTTTTTATGGGAGTGTTCGGTCTGATGTCTGGCGAAGCCGAAGCGCAACTTGATCCTGAAAATATCCTGCATATCGACCTGCCATGGGGCAGGGTCAGCATCGGCATGCGGCCCGACATTGCACCAACCCATGTCGCGCGGATCAAGGAACTGGCGCGCGCCGGCTTTTACGACGGCTTGACCTTCCACCGGGTTGTGCCGGGGTTTATGGCGCAAGGCGGCGACCCTGACGGCACCGGCGGCGGCGGATCGGGTCAACTTCTGGAAGCTGAATTCAGCCGTGTACCGCACCTGCGTGGGACGGCCTCCATGGCGCGCACCGACGATCCCAACTCGGCCGATAGCCAGTTTTTCATCTGTTTCGATCGCGCCCCGCATCTCGACAATCAATATACCGTCTGGGGCCGGGTGATCGCCGGGATGGAGCATGTTGACCGGATCGAGGTGGGCACGGTGATGCAGTCAGTCCGCGTGGCGGCTGACCTGCCACAGGGTGAATAACCACCTTCCGTTTTCGTAACAGCCGTCTGATTTCCCGGCGGATCGGGCTTTTTGCTTGGCGCGTGCCGGCCATGTGCCTATAAGGCGCGCACTATGGATGTGTCGCTGTTTGATTTTGACCTGCCCGAGGAGCGCATTGCCTTGCGCCCGGCCGAACCACGCGGCAGCGCGCGGCTTTTGTCTGTTCGCGAGGGCGGCCTTCATGACCATCATGTGCGCGATCTCGCCGCGCTTCTCAGGCCCGGCGACCATCTGGTCTTGAACAATACCAAGGTTATCCCGGCGCGGCTGTTTGGCCGCCGCGGCGAGGCCGGGGTTGAGGTCACGCTCCACCTTCAAACAGGCCCAACAACTTGGGAGGTCTTTGCCAAGCCTGCACGCAAGCTGAAACTTGGTGATGTGCTCAGTTTTGGTGATGTTCAGGCAGAAGTTATCGAAATCGGTGAGGGCGGTGCTCGCACGCTTGCATTCGGTGTTACGCCTGAGCGCATGATCCCGACCCTGTCCGAGATCGGGGTGATGCCGCTGCCGCCCTATATCGCCAGCAAACGGCAAATCGATGGCCGTGACGACGACGACTATCAGACCATCATGGCCTCGCGCGAGGGGGCCGTTGCTGCGCCCACAGCGGGCCTGCATATGACAGAAGAGCTTTTCGACGCGCTTGCCGCCCGCGATATCGGTACCAGCGAGGTGACCCTGCACGTGGGTGCCGGCACCTTTCTGCCGGTCAAGGCCGACGATACCGACGACCACAAAATGCACAGCGAGTGGGGTGAAATCACAGCTGATGTGGCAGACACCCTGAACGCTGTGCGCGCTCGCGGCGGGCGGATCGTCTCGGTTGGCACCACAAGTCTGCGCCTGTTGGAAAGTGCGGCATCCGAGGACGGCCGCATTCAGCCCTTTTCGGACGTGACCGATATTTTTATCACGCCCGGATACACATTTCGCGGTGTGGACGTGCTGATGACCAATTTTCACCTGCCGAAATCGACGCTTTTCATGCTGGTTAGCGCCTTTTCCGGGCGCAAGCGCATGTTGGCAGCTTACCGGCACGCTATTGATACCGGCTACAGGTTTTATTCCTACGGCGATGCGTGCCTGCTGGACCGGCTGGAGGATATAGACTGATGCCCCCCCGTTTCGACTTTGCCATTTCGCATACCGACGGCACCGCCCGGCGCGGCCAAATTGCCATGCAGCGCGGCACCATCGAAACCCCGGCCTTCATGCCCGTGGGGACAGCAGGCACGGTGAAGGCCATGCACACGCGCGAGGTACGCGCCACTGGCGCCGATATTTTGCTGGGCAATACCTATCACCTGATGCTGCGCCCCGAGGCCGTGCGCGTGGATGCCCTTGGCGGGTTGCACAGATTCATGAACTGGGACCGGCCGATTTTGACCGACTCCGGCGGGTTTCAGGTGATGTCGCTGACCGATTTGCGCACGCTTGACGAGGAGGGCGTCACCTTCAAATCGCATATCGACGGGCGCCGGATCGACCTTACACCCGAACGGTCCATGGAGATTCAGCGGCTTTTGGGCAGCGATATCGTGATGGCCTTTGACGAATGCACACCGTTCCCAGCCAGCTTTGAAGAGGCCGAGGCGTCGATGGAGCTGTCGATGCGGTGGGCCAAACGCTCGCGCAGCGGCTTCGACAGCGGCACCGATCACGCCGCACGCGCCGCTTTGTTTGGCATTGTTCAAGGCAGCGTTTACGAACCGCTGCGTATGCGGTCGATCGCCGCGTTGGAAGAGATCGGCTTTGACGGGCTGGCCGTGGGCGGGCTGGCTGTGGGCGAAGGCCAGGCGCTAATGTTTGAAACGCTTGATTTCACCATGCCCGCCATGCCGACGGGCAAACCGCGCTATTTGATGGGGGTTGGTAAGCCCGATGATATTGTCGGCGCGGTTGAACGCGGCATCGACATGTTTGACTGCGTCTTGCCCAGCCGGTCGGGCCGCACGGGCCAGGCCTTTACCTGGCGGGGCACGGTCAACATCAAAAACGCGCGCCACCGCGATGACCCGCGCCCCCTGGACGCAGACTGCCGCTGCGAGGCATGCCAGCATTACAGTCGCGCCTATTTGCACCATCTTATCCGCGCGGGCGAAATTCTGGGTGCCATGCTGATGACCCAGCATAACCTGACCTTTTATCAGGACCTGATGGCACGGCTCAGAGGCGCGATCGAGCAGGGTCAACTCAGCAAATGGGCCACGCAATTTCGGGAAACTTACGCCCAAGGGGATATTGCGCCAATCGCCTGACCAAGCGATCAACAAATGGTGTTTGGCGATCCAAAAAAGCGAGGATTTTTCGCTTGACGCTCCATCCATCACTCACTAGGTTCCGCGCACCTGATCGGTGGGCCCATAGCTCAGCTGGTAGAGCAACTGACTTTTAATCAGTAGGTCACAGGTTCGAATCCTGTTGGGCTCACCACCTTTCACCTTAAAACCTATGCAATTCAAAGCCTTGGCGCAGCACCCTGGGCTCAGGCAGCTATAATTTCGCCCAATCTGCGCCACAAAATAGGCCCGATCCCCCCTTGTTCTGACACGCATGCGGCCATAAAGTTCATTATCACTCAGTGGGGATTGTTATGCGTTCAGGTTTCGTGTGGGTTTTGCTGTTTTTTGCCGGTGCCGTTCAGGCACAGGACACAAATGACGGCCCGAGTTTTGAAGACTGGCTTGAGGGCTTTCGCGGTCGGGCGGTCGAGGCCGGCATCAGTGCGGCAACGCTCGATGCGGTTCTGCCGACGGTCAAACCGGTTGAGCGCGTGATTCAGCGCGACCGCAGCCAGCCAGAAGTGGTACAGACCTATGCCTCCTATCTGGATGCCCGGGTTAGCGCATGGCGCATTTCGCGCGGGCGCGGACGCTATCAGGATAAGGCTGAACTGCTGTCTGCCGTGGGTCAAAAATACGGCGTGCAACCGCGTTTTATCACGTCGATATGGGGGATTGAGACCAATTACGGCACGGTGCCGCTCAGCTATTCGGTCTTTGACGCTGTTGCAACGCTGGCCTATGACCCACGCCGGTCAAAGCGGTTCGAGCGCGAATTTATCGCCGCCCTGCAAATTCTCGATTCCGGTTTTGCAACCCCCGATCAAATGAAAGGATCGTGGGCCGGAGCCATGGGGCAACCGCAATTCATGCCCGACAGCTATTTGCGCTTTGCCCAGGATTTTGACGGCGACAGCCGCAAAAATATCTGGACGAGCGAAGCCGATGTCTTTGCCTCGATTGCCAATTATCTCAAGGCTTATGGCTGGCGAAGCGACCAAACCTGGGGCCGCGAGGTGCGTCTGCCTGAAGGCGGCGAGGTCAGCCTTGTCGGCAAACAGGCGGACGGCCTGACCCCAGCACAGCATTGCCGCGCCTACAAATCCCTGGGTGTGTGGCGCGACCTGCAGGACTGGCAGACGCTGGGCGTGCGACGCGCCGATGGCCGCGACCTGCCAACCCGGTCCTTGCCGGCGGCCTTGGTGCTGGCAGACGAGGGCGACAACAAAGCCTATATCGTCTATCAAAATTTCTGCGCGATCATGCGCTATAACCCGTCGTTTAAATACGCACTGGCGGTTGGCCTGCTATCGGACGAGGTGGTGCAGTGATCCTATGGTCGGGGTCTCGGGGCCGCACAGGCCTGTTTGTGACCCTATTGTGCCTGACATTTCTGTCTGCCTGTAGTTCGCGCCCGTCGGGCTCGCCGCCCGACAATACGCTGCCAAAGGGTGATCAGGGCGGGGTTGAAAAGGTTGGCCAGCCCTATAAGATCGCCGGTCGTTGGTACCGACCCGAGCGCAACCCCGGCTATGACGTGGTCGGGCTTGCCTCCTGGTACGGCAAGCAATTTCACGGCAAAAAAACCGCCAATGGTGAAGTGTTCAATATGAACGCCCTGACTGCGGCGCACAAAACCTTGCCGCTGCCAACCTTCGTCAAGGTCACCAATCTGTCGAACGGGCGCAGTCTGGTGTTGCGTGTCAATGACCGCGGGCCGTTTGTTGATGACCGGATTATCGACGTGTCGCGCCGGGCGGCGCAGATTTTGGGATTTGAGTCAAAGGGTGTGACCCAGGTTCGGGTGCAAATCTCCGATGAAAATGGCAAGGTCGCCAAGCCGCGAAAATCGCGGGACAAAGAACGCCATTTTGTCCAAATTGGCGCCTTTGCATCCAAGGCCAATGCCGAACAGGAACGCGACCGCGCCCGCGACGCCGGTGCCCGCGCCAAAATCGAAGAAGTTGAAACATCGGGCACGTCGCTCTGGCGTGTGCGGGTTGGACCGTTTAAAACGGTGCGCGACGCTGGAAAACTGCTTAGTCGTTTGCGCGATCGCGGCTTTTTTCAGGCTCAAATATTCACAGAAACGCCGTAAACCGGTGATACGAGACGATAGGACTATGGAGTGTCAGTGATGGCTATGCGCCTGTTTTTCATCATATCTGCAATTGTTGCTGGGCTTGGCTTAACACAGCCCCTGCGAGCGCAGGGGTTTGGCACGGCAGCGCGTCATGCGGTTTTGCTGGATGCCGCAGCCGAGCAGGTCCTGTTTGAAAAAGAGGCTGATACCCCCTTTCCACCAGCCTCAATGAGCAAGCTGATGACCGTCTATGTCGCCTTCGACGCGATCAAAAACGGCGAACTGCGCCTCGATGACACGGTCATCGTATCCGATACCGCATGGCAGGCCTGGAACAATCGCGGCTCGACGATGTTTTTGCGGGCCCGCGACGAGGTGACGGTCGGTGAGCTGCTACGTGGTATCATTGTGCTGTCGGGTAATGATGCCTGCGTTGTGCTGGCCGAGCATATGGCAGGCACGCACGAGCTGTTTGTCGAATGGATGAACGCCGCTGCTGCGCGCATCGGCCTGACCGGCAGTGTGTTTAAAAACGCCAATGGCTGGCCTGCCGAGGGGCATGTGATGACCGCTCGCGACCTCGCCACGCTGGCACTGAAACTCAGCACCGATTTTCCCGACCTCTATCCCATGTTTTCCGAACGCAGCTTCCTTTATAAGGATTTCCGCACCAATACGCGCAACCGCAACCCGCTTTTGGGCCGATTTCCCGGGGCGGACGGTCTCAAGACCGGCCACACCGAAGAAAGCGGCTACGGCCTAACCGCATCGGCCGAGCGCGAAGGGCGCCGCCTTGTTTTGGTGGTGGGCGGTTTGTCGAGCGAAGGCGAGCGCACCCGCGAAAGCTCGCGGCTTTTGCAATATGGGTTCCGGAACTTCAAAACCTATCCGCTGTTTCAGGCGGGCGAGGTTGTGACCACTGCGGAAACCTGGCTGGGCGAGGATGCGATTGTCGAAATGGCGCTGCAGAATGATTTGCGCTTGACCCTGTCGCGGGCCCAGCGCGCCAATATGGAGGTGAGCGTATCCTATATGAACCCGATGCCAACCCCGATCGCTGCGGGGCAGGAAATTGGCACGCTCACCGTGACCGTGCCCGGGCGTGACCCGATCATCCACCCGCTGGTCGC
This sequence comes from Kordiimonadaceae bacterium, assembly GCA_030148905.1. GTDB lineage: Bacteria > Pseudomonadota > Alphaproteobacteria > Sphingomonadales > Kordiimonadaceae > JASBSO01. Next base: position 8,611 of record JASBSO010000197.1, read on the forward strand.
CACATCGTCGGTTGAAACAGTTGGCGGGTTCAGCAAGATCGGCGCGGCGCTTGAATATTTGTTGTTTGGGTCTGCGGGCCGTACCGCAACCCAGTAACGAGCGCCAGGGGGGCACAATAATGGCGTCTGCGCAGAAAGGCGAACAGAACCGCGCCTTTTTCATCACCTTTGAGGGCGGCGAGGGCTCTGGCAAGTCGACCCAGCTGCGCCTGCTGGCCGACCGGCTGTCGACACACGGTATTGAGACCCTGTCGACCCGCGAACCGGGAGGCTCGCCTCAGTCCGAGCAAATCCGTGACCTTGTCCTGCAAGGCGATAATGACCGCTGGACCCCCATGACCGAGGCCTTGCTGATCGCCGCATCGCGCGCCGAGCATGTCAGTCGCAAAATCATTCCGTCGCTTGCGTCGGGCCGCTGGGTCTTGTGTGACCGCTTTGCAGACTCGTCCATCGCCTATCAAGGCGCAGCGCGCGGTTTGGGCACCAAACGCATTGCCAAATTGCAGCGGCTTGTTCTTGGTGATTTTGGACCCGATCTGACCTTGATCCTGGATCTGCCGCCCAAGCTTGGTCTGGCCCGCGCCCTGGAGCGCGAGGCCGTGCTGAAAACCGGCGAGGATCGATTTGAGCGCGCTGGCAAACAATTTCACAAAGATATTCGCCGCGCCTATCACAAAATCACCGAGGCCGAACCAGACCGGTGTAAGTTGATCCATGCGGACGCGACGATCGACGACATCCACGAAGCGGTTTGGGCGCATGTGTCTCAATTGACGGGCTTAACATGACCGAAAACGCCGCTTCTGAAAATGTGTTGGAGCCCAGATGGCGCACTGAACTTGTCGGCCATATT
>JASBSO010000199.1 GCA_030148905.1 Kordiimonadaceae bacterium
CTGCTGATCGGCGGCGATGACAGGCGTTGCCGGCAAGTCGTTTGAAGCCCCGGGCACGCCGCCGTCAAGGCTGACAATAGGCAGGATGTTCGACACCTCATTGGCAAAGAAGCTTTCGGCGCGGCTGTAGGTAAAGTCGAACGTCGCACGGAAGGTTTCGTCTTCATATTCGAACTTGTTGCCGATCGAGACCAGTTCGTCCTCGTCGAACTGATTGTCGTTGATGTTCTGAAACGTCAAGCCGAACTGCGATGGATTTGCCGGGTCGGTCGGTGCCTCGACATTGCGCGCAAAGGTGCCGCCCACCAGCGCCTGCCCCGCCACAATCGGGTTGGTGACCAATGTATTGGGGTTACCAAAATTGGCGGCTTGCGGGCCAATCACACGGATACCGCGGCCAAAGCCGTCCGATTCGAATTGCGAATAATAGGCATCAACCTCCCAGGTGAAGGTGTCCACCGGGCGAAACTGAAGCGTGCCGATGAAACCGTCGCGCACGTCTGAACCGCCCTGCTCTTCGGTTTCAAAGCCGAAACTGACGGCATCATTCAGCCCGTCTCCGTTAAAGTCATTCGGCGCAAAATTGTCAAAATCGAACCCGACAAAGCGCGTAGATACATCGGCCTGGTCCAGGCGGGCATAGCCCAGCGAAATACCCAGCGTGTCGTTGAGGAACTTGTCGACATACACAGCGCTGACGCGATAGCCAAACTCATTGGCGTCAAAAATTTGGCCCGCACGGTCGTTAAAATTGACCCGCGCATTGACGTTCAAAATCGTATCGTCGATGTCGAGCGGGCGAATGGTCTTCAATTCAACCGTACCGGCAAGACCGCCCTCGATCAGCGAGGCCTTGGGCGTTTTGAAGACGTCGGCCCCGACGATCAACTCGGACGGGAATTGCTCAAATTCTACCGAACGGTTGCCATTGGGGGCCACCTGCTCGCGCCCGTTTAAGGTGGAAAAGGTCAGCGACTGACTAAGCCCCCGCACGTTGATCGCGCTGGACTGGCCGTTGGTGCGCTGCGAGGTAATCCCCGGCAGGCGCGCAAGGCTGTCAGCGATCGAAATATCCGGCAGGCGGCCAATATCCTCCGCTGTGATCGATTCGACGACGGTGTCAGCGTTACGCTTGCGCAAAATGGCTGACTGCAAGCTGGCACGAAAGCCGCTGACAACGATTTCTTCGGTCACATCGGCATCGTCCTGCGGCGCGTCTTGCGGTGCCAAAACGGGTACAAGATAAGACGACGACACGACAACAGGTATTGCCTCATCTTCGGATGCTGCAGCTTCCTCTGCTGATGAAATTGATGACAGTGCGACAATTGACGCGCAGCCATATAAAGCTGCACGAATCCCAAAGGACTTCATGGATACCTCCCGAACGACAAACACTTCCCAAAATCACAATGCAAGATTTGTTAAAAGATTACAATTTAAAAATTACATCGCACCTTTTTTCGACCCCGCGCCACAGGTGAGACCCCGGCGCAGCCAACCATAAATCGCTATTTTCCGTTGTTTTTAGAAGAATAATCTCTTATCTTGCGGCTTAGGGAAGAGAACATGTTGGTGAATATCAGAAATGTAATTTTTTACATTTTATATGCGTATTCATCACAACTGAGTCGCACAACGATACGAGGATGATCATGCCGGGACCATGGACCATATTGCCACGCATGGTGCGCGCTGCCGTGACAAGCCTGTGCTATGTGGGGGCTGCTGTGTGCGCCGTCAGCACCGCCGGCATTGGCGCAGCACAAAGTGCAGCAATGTCAAAGCCTGAGCCCACGCAAAATACCGTCCAAGTACCCGCATTTCGCAACCGTCCTCCGCAAGACGAGGTGATGTATTTTGTTCTGCCCGACCGGTTTGAAAATGGCGACCCGTCCAATGATCAGGGCGGCCTGACCGGCGGCGCACTTGATCACGGCTTTGACCCCACACACAAGGGGTTTTATCACGGCGGCGACCTGAAAGGACTGACCCAGCGGCTCGATTATATCGAAGCCCTGGGTGCCACGGCTATCTGGCTGGGACCGATCTACAAAAACAAGCCGGTTCAAGGCAGCGGTGAGCATGCCAGCGCCGGCTATCACGGGTATTGGATCACCGACTTCACCACCGTTGATCCGCATTTCGGCACCGAAGCGGACCTCAAGACCTTTGTCGACGCCGCCCATGCGCGCGGGATGAAAATCTATCTCGATATCATCACCAACCACACTGCTGACGTTATCCAATACCGCGAATGTCATGACCCTGCGGTCGCATCCGCGGTCAGTCCAACATGCAATTGCGCCTATCGCAGCAAAGGGGCCTATCCTTATTCCACCCGCGGTGGTTCGGATGGCACGCGGATCAATGAGGGATTTTTAGGCGACACTGCCTCCCAGCAAAGCGCTGCGAATTTCGCACATCTGAGCGAACCCGCCTATGCCTACACGCCCTATATCCCCAAGGACGAAGTTGGCGTCAAAGTGCCCGCATGGCTGAATGACCCGATTTATTATCACAATCGCGGCGACAGCTTTTGGGCGGGAGAAAGTGCGCGCTACGGCGATTTTTGCGGGCTGGATGATTTGTTTACCGAGCATCCGCGCGTCCTTGAGGGGATGATCGATATCTTCAAAAGCTGGATCAGCCGGTTCGGCGTTGACGGCTTTCGCGTTGACACCGCCAAGCATGTCAATCCCGAGTTTTGGCAGCGTTTTAACGCCGCGATGATCGATCACGCCAAAAGCATCGGCATCCCCAATTTTTATATCTTTGGCGAGGTCTATAACCCCGACCCGGGCGGGCTGGCGCGCTTTACCCGCGTTGACGGCTTCCCCGCTGTTCTGGATTTCGCCTTCCAGTCGGCGGTGACCAAAGTGGTGGCCCAAGGCCAGGAAACCAACCTGTTGGAGGTGCTGTTCAACAGCGACGCCCTCTATGCAGGCGGCGACAAAACCGCCCAGCGCCTGCCGGTCTTTACCGGCAATCATGACATGGGCCGCTTTGGTATGTTTGTGCGCGACGCCAACCCGGACGCCAGCGAGCAAGAGGTGTATGACCGCGTCAACCTTGCCAATGCGATGATGTTTTTCCTGCGCGGTGTACCGGTGATTTATTACGGCGACGAGCAGGGTTTTAACGGCGACGGCAATGACCAGGCCTCGCGCGAGGATATGTTTCAAAGCCAGGTTGCGAGCTATAACGACAACCGGCTGATTGGTAGCGCCGCGTCGACAGCCGACGAGAATTTCGACACCCGCCATCCGCTGTTTCGCTCCACCGCAGACATGGCCGCGCTCTATAAAGCACATCCGGCCCTGCGCAGCGGGCGGCAGGTGCCCCGCCTGTCCCAGCGCGGCGGGCTTGGCTTTGCCGTTTCGCGTTTCGACCAAGCGGGCCGCGAATATGTGATCGCCTTCAATGCCGGTGACACACCGCTTACGCTGGCGCTTGAAGTGCAAAACAGCTCAACTCATTGGTCGGCACTGATGGGCGCGTGCCCTGCAGCCTCACCCGCGCCGGGCAGCCTCAGCCTTGATGTGCCAGCCTTTGGCACCGTGATCTGTGTAGCGCAGGAGCAGTGACAATGAACAAGCATTGCACAGCCCAGCGCACGACCCGCCCGTCCGGTGCCCGCGAAGGCGGTAGGCCCTGGTGGCGCGGCGCAGTGATTTATCAAATCTATCCGCGCAGCTTTTGCGACACCACCGGCACGGGCACCGGCGACCTGCCCGGCATATGCAAGCATCTCGATTATGTTGCCGACCTGGGTGTGGATGCGGTTTGGCTCTCGCCCTTTTTCACCTCGCCGATGCGCGATTATGGCTATGACGTTGCTGATTACTGCGACGTTGACCCCACCTTTGGCACGTTGGCTGATTTTGATGCGCTGGTCGACAAAGCCCACCGGCTCGGATTGAAAGTCATCATCGATCAGGTCTATTCGCACACCTCGGACCAGCATCCCTGGTTTCGCGAAAGCCGCCAAAGTCGAGACAACGACAAAGCCGACTGGTATGTCTGGGCCGACCCGAAACCCGACGGCAGCCCCCCCAACAACTGGCAATCGGTCTTTGGGCCACCCAGCTGGACCTGGGATGCGCGGCGCGGGCAATATTATCTGCATAATTTTCTTGCCGCCCAGCCTGACCTGAATGTCCACAATCCCGACGTTCAGGATGCCGTGCTAGCGGCGGGGAAATTCTGGCTGGACCGCGGAGTGGATGGCTTCCGCCTGGATGCGTTGAACTTTTCCATGCATGACCCGGACCTGCGCGACAATCCGCCGGTCGCCGACCACAAGGGCAAGCCCCCAACGCGCCCCTTTGACTTTCAAGACCACCGCTACAATCAGTCGCACGCCGATATTCCGAACTTTTTGCAGCGCATTCGGCAGCTGACCGACCAGTATGACGCGGTGTTCACCGTGGCCGAAATTGGCGGCGACGAGCCGCTGGCCGAAATGAAGGCGTTTACCGACGGCGACCAGCATCTCAATTCCGCCTATAATTTTGATTTTCTCTATGCGCCTGACCTGACCAAAGCCGTGGTAGCACGCGCCCTGTCGGGCTGGTCGAATGCACCGGGCGAAGGCTGGCCGTCCTGGGCCTTTTCCAACCATGACGCACCGCGCGCGCCCACCCGTTGGGCCGGCAACCGACCGCTTGACGATACGGCGAAACTCAGCCTGATGCTGCTGATGGCCTTGCGCGGCAATGCCTTTTTGTATCAGGGCGAAGAACTGGGCCTGCCGCAGGCCGATGTGCCGCGCGAAGCCCTGTTGGACCCCGAGGCCATTGCCAACTGGCCGCACACGCTGGGCCGCGATGGTGCGCGCACCCCCTTCCCGTGGACGGGCGAGGATGGCTGCGGCTTTTCAACCGGTGCGCCCTGGCTGCCTATCGACCCGCGCCACAAGGCCATGTCTGTCGCCGCACAGCAGAGCGACCCGCACTCTGTGCTGAATTTTGCAAAACGGCTGATCGCGATCCGGGCATCATCACCGGCGCTGACCGCTGGCACCACCCACTTCGCCGCCGATGACGGCCCGCTTCTCCATTTTTGGCGGCGGGCGGACAGTGAAAGCGTTGCCTGTGTGTTTAATCTGAGCGCCGCCAGTGTCAAACGCCCATGCATCGACGATGCCGACGTCCTGATCAGTGTCGGCACCGACCCTGCATCAGACGCGCTGCCACCAGGGGCAGCGTTTCTGGCGCGCGCGCGTTAGGCACCGCAGCTTTCACGGACGATCAGCTCGGTCGGCAATCGTTCGGACCGGATGTCGCCCGTGCTGCCCGCGCCCAATATTTTGGACACCAGCAACCGGCCGGCCTTGGCCATATCCTGGCTGATGGTGGTCAGCGACGGATGGCTGTAGCGCGACAGCAAAATATTGTCATAGCCAACCACGCTCACATCGCCCGGCACACTGCGCCCGGCGCGCCTGAGGCCGCGAATCGCGCCAAGCGCCACCAGGTCGCTTGCCCCGACAACCGCATCAAAATCTACGCGCTGGGCAATCAGCCGTTCGATCGCTTCTTCGGCGGATTCGACCTGAAAATGCACCGATGCCAGCAAGCGCTCGTCGACACCGATATCGGCGTCATCGAGCGCCTGAACATAACCCTGGTAGCGCTGCTGAATTTCAGGCGCTTCGGTATCGCCCAAAAACGCAATCCGGCGGCGGCCCAGCCTGAGCAGATGCTGCGTTGCGCGTTTGCCGCCTTTGATATTGTCGCTGCCGACCGAGGCGTAAAGCTGGCCCGGAAGGTCGGCCCCCCACACCACAAAGCGGCTTTCCACCTGCGCCAACCGGTTGAAGCGTTCATGCAAGAAGCTTTGCCCCAGAAAGATGACTCCCTCGGCCCGGCTGGAGGTGATCAGATCGGACAAATCGTCAAAATTTTGCGGCGTGACATGGCTGATCACAATATCGCACTCGGCCGCTTGCGCCGCCTCGCCGATGCCGCCGATCAACTCCATAAAAAACGGATCGCTGAGGCGGTCGCTTCGCCCAACCGGCGTCGGCACCGCAATGCCGATGGTGGCAGCTGCCCCCGACAGCATGGTGGGCATTTGCGGACGAAAGGGGTAATTGTGCTCGCGCGCAAGCCGCCAAATCTCCTTTTTGGTGTTGTCGCGCACCAGCGGGCTGTCGTTCAGCGCGCGGCTAACCGTTGCGGTTGACACCCCGGCCAGTTCGGCAAGGTCTTCGATTCGGGTCTCGCTGCGCCGGGATTTAGACCTGCGAGCCATTAGCCGACCTCCTGTGCTGTGCGCGTATGGGCGCCGTCCTCGTGCGGGTCGGGAACAAAGGCCGTGGCAAGCGCAGCAAGCGCCAGACTGACCCCGCCCGCAACCAGTGCATAAATCACATCGCCGCCGAACAGCTGATCCACCAAAATCGCCAAAATACTGGCTGCGGTCAGTTGAGGAATGACAATGAAAAAATTGAAAATGCCCATGAAGACGCCCATTTTGGCGGCAGGCAAGACGCCGGACAAAATGGCATAGGGCACCGACAGGATCGACGCCCAGGCGATCCCGACGCCCACCATCGACAGCCACAGCCACGCCGGGTCCTTGATCAGCCAGATGGACACAAGCCCGCATGCCCCGGCCAGCAGGCAAAGCGCATGCGTTCCTTTGCGGCCAATGCGGCGCGCCAGCAGCGGAATAAATAACGCCGCAAGCGCCGCCACACCGTTATACGCCCCAAACAAAAGACTGACCCAATTGGCCCCGTCATTATAGGCCAGCGACGTCGGGTCAGTGGTGCCGTAATGATAGGCAGTGACCGCCGTGGTGGTATAAATCCACATGGAAAACAGCGCGAACCAGCTGAAGAATTGCACAACGGCGAGGCGCCGCATGGTCTGCGGCATGGCAAACAGGTCGGCCAGCACTTCGGAAAAGCCATTGTCTGTACGTCCGCGCTGCGCCAAATAGCCTGCAAAAATTTGCAACAACCCAAAGGCCACACCGCCCACAGACAAGATAAACAGCTCTTTTTCCAGTGCCATCTGCGCGATGATCACCGTCGCCACCCCGCTGACGATCAGCCACAGGCCACCGGTGGTGAAATATTGTTTGGGGCTGCGATGCTGTGCTTTGGGTCCCGCCGCGCCCGCATCGTGCAGAATACCGACTTCCTGAGCTTCAAACGCGGCGAGGTCTTCTGGCGGATACTCTTTGGTGGTGAAGACCGTCCACATGACCGATGCGAGCAGAAAAAATGCGCCGACATAAAAGCTATAATGCACGCTGTCAGGGATCACCCCTTCTGCCGCCGTGTTGGCCACGCCGAGATATTGTGCAAAAATATAGGGCATCGCCGAGGCCACCACTGCGCCCACGCCGATAAACAGGCTTTGCATGGCAAAGCCTTGTGTGCGCTGGCGCTCGGGCAGCATGTCGCCGACAAAAGCGCGGAAGGGCTCCATGGTGATATTGATCGACGCATCCATGATCCACAGCATGCCCGCCGCAACCCACAAATAGGGGGAGTTTGGCATGATCAGCAACGCAGCTGTTGTCAGCAACGCCCCATAGAAGAAATATGGCCGCCTGCGCCCCATACGCCCCCAGGTTCGGTCGCTCATATACCCAATGATCGGTTGCACCAGCAGGCCGGTCAGGGGTGCGGCAATCCATAAAATCGGGATCGCCTCCACCTCGGCACCAAGGGTTTGGAAAATACGACTGACATTGGCGTTTTGCAGGCCAAAACCAATTTGAATACCAAAAAACCCAAAGCACATATTCCAGATTTGCACTGTGCTTAGGGCTGGCTTTGCGTGCACTGCCCCCATCAACGCCTCCCCGCTTGATCGTCAATTATCAATGTAAATTTTTGAAAACAAAAAGTCAAAACGACAATTTTGATCCACAAGATGCGCCCCAGGACGCTCGGACTTTAAGCGTTCCCTCGCCGAAGGACCGCTTCAAATGCGTCCATGATGATGCCGGGCTGCACCTCTGGCCGCGCCGCCGCCCGCAGCGCCTTTTGCTGATATGCGGTATAACGGCCCTCATCCGCCACAATCTCATCGAGAGCAGCGCACCAATCTGCAAGCGACGCCTCGTGAGCAAGGCATATTCCACCCTCGCCTACCGCTTCGGGTAGGCCACCCTGATCCGACGCCAAAACCGGAATGCCGGAGATATGCGCCTCGGTCGCGATCCGGCCCCAGGCTTCCCTACACTGGCTGGGGGCCAGTACCAATTTGCTCTGGCGGTAGACTGTCCGCATGTCTGAGACAGGACCGATGACATCAATATTCGGGGCGGCAATATTCTGACGCTCGAGCTTGTCGTAAGCATGCGTGCGGACAAACAAAAATTTCATATCCGGTCGGGCGGCAGCAACCGCGCGGGCGATATCCACCCCCTTATGCGGCGACGGATTGATAAAGGTGACATATCTGGGGTCGTGGTCATTGACCTTGTAGGCATTGGGCAGGACAACCGGGCGAATGACCGCAGGGCCACGGTCGGCAGCAAGACTCGCCGTAAAGCCGGAATTGGCGGCGAAATGCAGTCGGCCTGCCTTTACCGCGTCTTGTTGCACGGCGCTAAGCGGTTGGACATGGTCCGAGTGATAATACATTACCACTCGAAACCCGCATTGAAGCGCCGTGTCACACAGCCGCATATGGTCATGCCCGCCCTGCACACACACTATATCGGGGCGAACCCGCTTGAGCACAGCCTCCATCTCGTCCGCTGGCTCGTAAGCGCGAAACGACGGATACCCCAGGCTGCGGTCCACCCCCACATCGCGCCCAAGGCGCATTTGCAGTCTGGCCCAGTGACCAATGCGGCCAACCCCCGCCAAGCCGGAAAAAGAGGCGACACGATACCCCCGGGCGGTCAGGCCGCGCGCCAGTACATGGGTATTTTGCTCCATCCCGCCGCGATTTTCGGGGAGCATTTTATGCGCCGTCGCAAAGAGAACGTTCATGTTCACTGGGGCCTGAGCGACACAACACCAGGCTGACTATCTCCGGTAAAGGTCACGGTCTGCACTTCGCCCCCGCGTTCAACATTGACCGTGTTCAACTGGTCGGGCCACAGGCCGATCAGGCTTTGATGCTGTAGGATGATGCTTTCAAGACCGTCCGGAACCGGTACCTCCTGATAAACCCAGAAGTACTGACGCTCCAACTCATGGCCGAGAAGCGTCAGCTCTAAAGGCTCACCGTCCGCCTGCTGAATGGAAAAGGTGCTGGTGACGTAATCGGCAAAGGCCTGCTGCGTCGCCTCAGAGCGGATGATATCCGCGTCCGCTGTAAACAGCGCCCGCACCGCATGCTCGGCGTCGTGCAGGAAAAACCGGTGCGAAACCTCAATATTGCCGGTGCGCGGATTAAAGAGCACCTCGGTGATCGCCACGCGCTGCTGATGCGTTTCCGCGCCGAACGCCATCCCAACCAGCATGAGAAAAAGGGCGCCGAAGCGCCCCCATCTCAGTGCTTTAATTGTCGTCGTCATCGGGGCTGTCCAGCTCGGTTTTGATGTCGTGCATGATATCGCGGCGCGCGCCGGTGGCCGGGCGTTTGGATTTAAACGCCTCGACGCGCGACGGAATGATGCGGCGCGGATAATAATTGTTTTCTATATCCACATCTGCGGTTTCCCAATTCGGGTCCACCACCACCTGGGTGATGGGGTTTGACCGGTCACCGATGATCAACTTCCTGACTGTATGCGGATTGCGCCGCCAAATTTCAGCAGGCACATATTCGCGCGCGGTCGTGCCGTCGGCATAGGTCAGCTCAAGAATGATCGGCATCACCAGCCCGCCCTTGTTGGAAAATTCCAGCACATAATAAGCCTTGTCTTCCTCCACCGCGCGCTCCAGCACCTGGCGTTCCCAATCCTTCAGGCCCGCCAGCATTTTCTGGTAGCTGTTCCGTTCCTTGTTGGTGACGGTATAGATGTCGTTGTCGTCGTAAAAATCGCGCACATCGGGGTTCTCCTCCACCCAGATGGGCAGACCCTGCTCGCGGTTCAGTTCCACCCCGATTTTGGCCGGTTTGTCCGCATTTTCGGCGCGCCGGCGCAAATAGTCGATGTCCGGATTTTGCGTATCGAGCCGCATTTCGTAAATCTTGTCGAGGCTGATATCGACATGGTCGGTGGTATAAAACCAGCCGCGCCAGAACCAGTCCAGATCAACGCCCGAGGCTTCCTCCATGGTGCGGAAGAAATCGGCAGGCGTGGGACGCTTGAACTTCCAGCGCCGCGCATATTCCTTAAAGGCAAAATCAAACAGGTCACGGCCCATCACCGTGTCGCGCAAAATATGCAGCGCCGCCGACGGTTTGGCATAGGCATTGGGGCCCAGATTTGGCACCGAGTCAGAGTGCGTCATGATCGGCACCTGATTGGACGATTTCATATAACTGATAATGTCGCGGGCAATGGCGCCGCGCCAGGGGATCTCCGGATCCCATTCATAGCCTGCCACACTGTCGAGAAAGCTGTTCAGCCCCTCGTCCATCCAGGTCCATTGCCGCTCGTCGGAATTGACCGTCATCGGGAAATAGATATGCCCCACTTCGTGGATCACCACCCCGAGGAGGAAGATCTTCTCCGCCAGGGTATAAGTACGGCTGCCGTCATCCTGCAGCGTCGTGCGCGGACCGTTGAAGGTGATCATGGGATATTCCATCCCGCCAACCGGCCCGTTGACCGACTGCGCCACCGGATAAGGGTAATCAAAGGAGAACCGTGAATACACATCCATGGTGTGCACCACGGCGGCGGTGGAATATTTCTTCCACAAGTCGCCGCCTTCTTTGGGCCAGAAGGACATCGCCATCACGGTTTCATGCTCGGCCCCGGGCTGACGGTGCGCCTGTGCGTCCCACATAAATTTGCGGGATGACGCCCAGGCGAAATCGCGGACATTTTCGGCCTTAAAGCGCCAGGTTTTGGTCTCGTCCGTGCCCTCGGCCTCATTCACCAGCGCCTCTTCAGGCGTGACAATGAAAATCGGCTTGTCCGCTGTGCGGGCTTTATCCAGCCGCTCGCGCTGCGTCGCGGTCAACACATCGCGCGGGTTTTGCAGCACGCCGGTGGAGGAAACGATATGATCAGCGGGCACCGTCATTTCGACTTCATAGTCGCCAAACTCCAGCGTGAACTCGCCGCGGCCCAAAAACTCCTTATTGTGCCAGCCTTCATAATCGGAATAGACGATCATGCGCGGGAACCACTGGGCGAGGAGGAAAATATCATTGCCGCCCTCGCGCACATCGTCGGGGAAATGCTCATAGCCCGAGCGCGCCACCACGACATTTTCCTCAACGATCAGGTAATTCCAGTCGATCGAAAAGGTTACATTTTCACCGGACTTCAGCGGTGTCGGCAGGTCGATCCGCATCAGCGTCCCGACAATGGTATAGGGCAGCGCCCCGCCCCGGGCGTCCGCCACGCGAGTGATATTAAAGCCATAGTCATTATCGGCCATCGCCTGCTGACGGCGCAGCTCTTCGAAGGAAAATTTCGCCGGTTTGTCGCTGCCCGGGCTAGAGGCCGCAGGCCCACGCCGCCCGACACCGCCAAAGTCGGTGGCGGTTTCCTTCAAACTGTCACGGCGGAAAATATTCTGGTCGAGTTGCAGCCATAAAAACCGCAAGGTATCGGGCGAATTGTTGGTGTAGGTGATCGTCTCAGACGCGGTGATGGTGCGCGCATCTTCATCCAGCGCCACCTTGATCTGATAATCCGCCTGTTGTTGCCAATATTGGTGCCCTGGCTCGCCGCCCGCCGTGCGGTAAACATTCGCGTCCGGCAGCACTTCATCCAGCTGGCGAAACTTATCGATAAAGTTTCCTTTGGTTTGCTGAATGCCCTGGCCGGTGGCCGAAACAGACAGCGCAACCGCCGCCAAACCGGCGACCCACGACAGACGAGTAAAAGGCATAATAGTCCCCAAACAACATAAGCATCAGATTTGCGCCGAGCTTAAGGGGGAGAGCCAAGGGTGGCAAGGGGGAGAGGACCCAAAGCATAGAATCATAAGATATTCGGGCTATGCGCGCCGTATCGTTATGCCGAACATGACCCAACATCCAGTCGCACCCCGCTGTCATGCTGAACTGGATTCAGCATCCAACCTCATGCTGAGCCCGTCGAAGCATGGGGCACTGCCACTCTTCGATACACTCAGGGTAAGGGCGCGGGTTTGAACACCAGCGGTGCGGTAGCGGTGCCAATGGACCCCGGATCAAGTCCGGGGTTACGATTTTACCAAACAGGGCAGCTGCCCTACGCCGCCCTCCAGGCCTTGATGCCCTTTTCGGCGGAGCGGCCCGGCACAGAGCCGCCAAGACCGATTTTGATCAGCCCGAAGACGGCGAGGCGTTCGCCACCCCGAGGCCTGGGCAAAAAGCTGCACCGGACGTCAGAAGATCGATTTCAGAGCGTGCTCCGTATCCGTGGCGATCGCGCGCGCGGGGGCAAGCCGGGCCATAATATCATCAGTGCTCATGGCGCGCAGCTTGCCTGCAAACTGCACAAGCGCCTCCAAAGCGTCGCCCTGCACCCGGTGTTCGGCGTCGGTGGTGAAGAGACAGTCTGAAAGCTCCAAATCCTTCAGCAACACGTGTTTCTTATAGTCGCCGAGCGTGCCAGTTTGCGCATGGTCGGCGTTCGTTACCACCACCGGGATGGTCGACAATGTGATGGCGTTGATCGCGCAGTGGTACATATCGGTCAGCATGAACCGCGCGCCTTTGATCAAAGACCGAAAATCCTGCCATCTGCGTTCATAGCGGTCTTGCACGCCTGTCCAGCCCGAAAGCGCCACCGCGCGCAAGCCGAATTTTTGTTCCAGTGTCGCAACGATCTCATCCGCGTTTGCCAGCTGTGAGCGGTAAAAATAGTGCACAAAATAATCATCTTTGCTGGAGGGGTCCTCCTGGCCGATTTTCAACAGAGCAGCATCGCAACCACGGACCGTTTCGCAGTGCGGTAAATTGAGGCTTTGAACCCGGCGGGTCGACTCAGAATCGCGCGGGAAGGCAGCGGACAACCCCGCCAAAACCGATTGGGCCGCGCTGTGATGGTCGCCGCCTTGGGCCAAACTGGCGTGCAGAAAATTCTGCCCAACCGTCATGAACCGGCATGGTCGGTCGGTGGACGTTGAAAATAAGGCCCGCCATCGTTCGGTTGCCCGTTCAGCAGTTTCAGAAAGGCCAAACCGGAGATCATATTCGACAAAATCGCGCTCCGAATACACCGGATTGAGGGTAAAATCCCCCCAAAAGACGACATGGTGAAAGCCGTCAAGCTGTCGGGGATCACGGTAGGCTGTTTTCTTGATCAGACCTTCCCGCCAAGTCTGTCGCAAACCGATATCCAGTCCCAGATTTTTGAGTTTGTAATAGCCAGGTTTGAACGGCGGATGCGCGCAGAAAATCTGACCGCCGCCACCATTCAGACCAAAGATCTCATAGATCGCCCTGTCGACCGTATACATCCCCATATTGCCGGGGTTCATGGCTGTGATAAATGCTGTTTTCACGCGTTACCTGTTGACCGACATAGGGCTATTCATGCTTGGGAAAATAGTTTTGCACAAGTTCACCACATTTCTCCGCGATCATTGCGTCCACATACGCACGAGGGAGCTGATGCAATACGCCTGAGCGCTCCGGGTTCACATAGGCTTTTGAGCGATCCGATGGCGCAGCACCACCAGCGACACCACAGAATTCTGCAATATCGGCGGACCGGGTGCTGATATCGTCGGTGCGCACCACAAGCCTGCGGTCTTTCGGGATGCGTTCAACCGCTCGCATCGCTGCACACCAATAGTCCAGATAGCCCGCGACCGTGAAAAGGCCGCGGTCTTTCAAAAGGGTTTCTTCGGGCGGGTGCACGCCACCACGGGCAAACCGGTAGTCGCGAAACCGCATGAAGGCATCGCTGGCGTCTCGCCGCAAGGAGTCGTCAATAAAGGACCGCAACCAGTCGAAAGGGTGTCGGATCGTCATGACATAAAGGCTACCCGGAAAGAGCGCTTCGAAGTCGTCGATCAGATAGAGATTGATATGCGAAGCATCAATTTTCAGGTTTCGCACGGCGTCTCGCCGCTTTAAAAACCGCCACAGGGTCTCTGACTTGCCGGTTTTTTCCCGGTGCAGATGCAAATAGATCAGTGTCTCAACATCCACTTCATGCGCAGACGCAACGCGGTCATCAAACATTTGTCCGATACTGTGCGTGCCTGTTTTTGCCGCACCGACACCAAACACCCTGGGCCCTTTCCGATGCGGGCCGAGCAGACGCGCCCTTGCAGCGCTCGCCGCCCAATTGAACTCAAAAAGAACTGGATTGTCGATCCCAGGAATCACGGCCTCTCGCTTCGCCCCTTAATGCAGCCCTATACGGTCATATTAGACACAGCTGCACCGACCGAAACATCTATTTTGCTTTCCAGGCTTTGATACCCTTCTCTGCCGACCGGCCCAGCACATAACCACCAAGGCCGATCTTGATAATCTCAAACACGGCGAGGCGCTCGCCTTCGGTCAGGCCGGGGGCGGTGAAGCCGAGCCAGTGGCTGCCAATGAGACCAACGAAAAACAGCATCACAATCGGCCGCCAATTGCGCTGCAGCCAGCTTTCACCGGAAATCTCGGCGACCAAAATCTGGCTTTGCGCCTCCAGTTCGGCAGCCTTGACCAGCATCACCTGATTGACGAAATCCGCCTTGATCTGGCGGACCTGATTTTTATCGACAATGGTTTTGTCGAGGACACCGCCCAGAATATCGGTGAGCGGCGACAACAACTTGGCAAGAAACATGGGGACGGCCCCAATTGGGCGTTCGCCTGTCGGCAGAACTTATAGCTGAACCTATCACAAAATTCCGTTTTTCGTCAATCTGCGAGATTGGGGCGCAGGTCACGCGCCGCGTCTTCGAGCCGCTTGCCCGACCGCGCGGCATAATCCTGAAGCTGGTCGTCCTTGATCTTGCCCACACCGAAATAGTGGCTGTCGGGGTGCGCAAAATAGAAGCCAGAAACGCTCGCCGTCGGCAGCATGGCGTGGCTGTCGGTCAGCGAGACGCCGGTGATGGCCTCGGCACCCAACAGCTCAAACAGCAGCGGTTTCATGCTGTGGTCAGGGCACGCCGGGTAACCGGGCGCCGGGCGAATACCAGTATAGCGTTCCTTGATCAGGTCGGCGTTTGAGAGGTTTTCGTCCGGCGCATAGCCCCAAAATTCGGTGCGCACGCGCTGGTGCATCCGCTCGGCAAAGCTTTCGGCCAGCCGGTCGGCGAGCGCCTTCAAAAGAATATCGTTATAGTCATCCCCCGCGGCGCGGTAGGCGGCGGCGCGCGCCTCCACCCCGTGCCCTGTGGTCACGACAAAGCCGCCCATCCAGTCGGGCGTGCCACTGGGTGCGATAAAATCAGCGAGCGCATTATTGGTCCGATCACCGGTTTTCGCCACCTGCTGGCGCAGCGTGTGAAAGCGGGCGCGTTCCTCGCTCCGGCCCTCGTCGGTATAGAGCGCGATGTCGTCACCGTCGCTGTTCGCCGGCCAGAACGCGATCACCGCCTTGGCGGTCAGCCAGCCCTCGTCGATGATCCGGTCAAGCATCGCGTCAGCGTCGGCCTTCAAGGCGCGCGCGCTTTCGCCCACCACGGGGTCATCCAAAATCGCGGGGTAGGTGCCCGCCAGTTCCCAGGTACGGAAAAACGGCGTCCAGTCGATGGTATCGCGCAGTTCAGCCAGATCATAGGCCTCAAACACATGCCGCCCCGGCGTGGCGGGTTCTACGACTTTTGAAAAATCGAGCCAGGCCTTGTTCGCGCGTGCGTCCGTAAGGCTGATCAGCCGGTCGGCTTTGGGCTTGGCGAGGCGTTTTTCCCGAATGTCGGCATAGCTCGCCGCCGTTTCGGCGACAAAAGCATCGCGCTTATCGTCCGACACTAGGGTCGACGCCACACCCACCGCGCGGCTGGCGTCCAGCACATGCACAATCGGCCCGCCATAAGCCGGCGCAATTTTGACCGCCGTGTGCACACGGCTGGTGGTTGCCCCGCCGATCAGCAGAGGTATGGTCATCCCCGCGCGCTGCATTTCCTCGGCCACGGTGACCATTTCTTCCAGGCTGGGGGTGATCAGGCCACTGAGGCCGATCATGTCGACCTGTTCACGCCGCGCGGTCTCTAAAATATCGGCCCAGGGCACCATGACGCCCATGTCGATGACCTCGAAATTGTTACACTGCAGCACAACGCCGACGATGTTTTTGCCGATGTCGTGCACGTCGCCCTTCACCGTCGCCATCAGAATTTTGCCCTTGGCCTTGGCACCCGCTTCCTTTTCGGCCTCGATAAAGGGCTGAAGGTGCGCCACGCCCTGCTTCATCACGCGGGCTGATTTGACCACCTGCGGCAAAAACATCTCGCCCGCGCCAAACAGATCGCCCACCACATTCATGCCGTCCATCAACGGCCCCTCGATCACATCCAGGGGGCGTGCGGCGGCCTGGCGGGCCTCTTCCACGTCTTCAACGATATAATCGGCGATACCTTTGACCAGCGCATGTTCCAGGCGTTTTTCCACCGGGGCGTCGCGCCAACTGAGGTCCACCTCGCGGGTTTTACCAGCGCCCTTGTAGGTTTCCGCCAGCGCCAAAAGCCGGTCGGTGGCGTCGGCGCGCCGGTTGAGGATCACATCCTCCACCGCGTCGCGCAGGTCGCCCGGAATGTCGGAATAGACGGTTAACTGCCCGGCATTGACGATGCCCATATCCATGCCGGCGCGGATCGCGTGATACAAAAACACACTGTGCATCGCCTCGCGCACCACGTCATTGCCGCGGAAGGAAAAACTGATGTTGGACACCCCGCCCGAGACGCGCGCAAAAGGCAGCGTGGCCTTGATCTGCCGCGTCGCCTCGATGAAGTTCACCCCGTAGGGATCGTGTTCCTCGATCCCGGTGGCGACGGCAAAGATATTAGGGTCAAAGATGATGTCTTCTGGCGGAAAACCCACCTCGTCCACCAAAATGCGGTAGGACCGCGTGCAAATCGCCACCTTGCGCTTGGTGGTGTCGGCCTGGCCGTCTTCGTCAAAGGCCATCACAACGGCCGCAGCCCCATAGCGCATAATGCGCCGCGCCTGCGCCTTGAAATCGCCCTCGCCTTCTTTGAGGCTGATCGAATTGACCACGGCCTTGCCCTGCACCACCTTCAGCCCCGCCTCGATGACCGAGAATTTGGAGCTGTCGATCATGATCGGCACCCGCGCAATGTCGGGCTCGGCGGCGATCAGCTGCAGAAATTTGGGCATGGCTTCTTCGGCGTCGAGCATCGCGTCGTCCATATTGACGTCGATAATCTGCGCGCCGCCCTCGACCTGCTGGCGGGCAACGCTGACGGCCTCGGCGTAATCGCCCGCCATGATCAACTTTTTAAAGCGTGCCGAGCCCGCAACATTGGTGCGCTCACCAATATTGATGAACTGCGATCCGATGGTCTCCCCGGTCATGCGGCCACCTCTTGCGCGGCAACGGTCAGCGGGTCAATGCCCGACAGCCGCATATGCGGCGCGGCCTTGGGCACGGTGCGCGGGGGCACGTCCGCCACCGCATCCGCAATGGCGGCAATATGCTCGGGCGCGGTGCCGCAGCACCCCCCCACCAGATTGAGAAGGCCGTCTTCGGCCCAGGCGCGCAAATGCGCTGCGGTGATGTCGGGCGTTTCGTCATATTCGCCCATTTCATTGGGCAGGCCCGCATTGGGGTAAACGCAGATGCGTGTATCGGCAATGGCCGCAAGCGCGGTGGCGTGGGCGCGCAGATGCTCGGCCCCAAAGGCACAGTTGAGCCCGACGGAGAACGGCTTGGCGTGCCGCAGGCTATACCAAAAAGCCTCAACCGTCTGACCCGACAGATTGCGCCCCGACATGTCGGTAATGGTGCAGCTCAGCATGATAGGAAGCGTATACCCAAGCGCCTCAAAGGCGTCTTCGGCGGCGAACACCGCCGCCTTGGCATTCAGCGTGTCAAACACCGTTTCGATCAACAGCAGGTCAACCCCGCCCTCGATCAGGCCGTCGATCTGCTCGCGGTAGGCCGCGACCACCTCGTCAAAACTGACCTCGCGAAAGCCGGGATTGTTCACATCGGGCGATACCGACAGGGTTTTGTTCATTGGACCGATCGACCCTGCGACAAAGCGCGGCTTGTCGGGGGTTTCTGCCGTCACCGCATCGGCCACGGTGCGGGCAAGACGGGCGCTTGCGACATTCAACTCGCGCGCGACGGCCTCCATGCCGTAATCCGCCTGGCTGATCCGGGTGGAATTGAAGCTGTTGGTTTCAATGATA
>JASBSO010000202.1 GCA_030148905.1 Kordiimonadaceae bacterium
GGCAAACCATGCGCCAATCACAAGAAAGAGTATGGCCTGCACAATCGTGAAGCCAAATTCGACCCCAATGCCGATCAGCATGTCGATCAAGACTTGAATATCTTCGCCGGTCATCTTGCGTCCCCTAAAACCCGAATGCCCAAGCTATAACGGATATGTCGTTGAAACGGCAGTCCCTTTTTGGCCGTACCTCTTTGCGCATGAATACACGCGGCAATAAAATGCACCAGCGTCTGCGATAAAGCTGTGAAGTTTATGTCGATGGGGAATATCTGGTGGAGCGGGAGGGAGACTGTTCGAACTTTCCTGGCGGCGGCCACCGAAAGCGGCAACCAGCTTATGGACCCAGGATTAAGTCCGGGGTGACGCAGTCACTTCAGCATAAAGGTGTTGATTGTCCGCCGAGCTGTCTTATGGACGATCACCTCAAAACAAAGGTCGTGAGAAGTATACCGAATGAAATGAGGGACTTTTTTAAGGGAAATAATGGCGGAGAGTGAGAAAATTGTTTCGAACTCTCCAACAGGCTGCGACTGCAGCCCGGCAAGTGTTTGCCGCCCCATCGGAGGCATGAGCGAAGCGAATTGCCGTGAGATCAAAAAGATGGCGGAGACGAAGGGAGCCAGTTCGAACCCTGCCCTCATACTTCGACAAGCTCAGTATGAGGTTGTCACGAGGGAAAAGCGCGTTGATCGGGCGCAGGGCCGCCCCAAGAACGATCAACACAAAATCTACCCCGTGAAAAGTAGACCGAATGGAATGAGGGACTTTTTGCGGAAGGTAATGGCGGAGCGGGTGGGATTCGAACCCACGAAGGGCTTGCACCCTTGCTGGTTTTCAAGACCAGTGCATTCAACCGCTCTGCCACCGCTCCAGCGGGCATGCGTTTAGCACTGGCCTGCCCACCGTGCAAGACGCAAAGCGCCCGTTATTGGTCCATTTGGCCGTCAATCGCCAAAACCGTGTCCAAGAGTACATTCACGCCCTTGGCGATGTCTTCGGTTTTGGTGAATTCTTCCGGTGCGTGGCTGATCCCATCCTTTGACGGCACAAAGATCATGCCCGTGGGGCCAAGGTCGACCATGTCCTGCGCGTCGTGCCCCGCACCCGATGGCATATCCAGCGTGGAATAGCCGCGCGCCTTGGCTGAGGCACGGATGATATCGCGCATACGCGGGTCGGTCAGGGCCGGTTCGTTGGCGGCGCTGACATAGCGAAAGTCAAAGCTGGTCCCGGTGGCGGCTTCAATCGCCGGAATGCCGGCCTGGATCGCCGCAAAAACCGCATCGATCTTTGCCGTTTCCAGATCGCGAATCTCCAGGCTGGCATCCACCCGGCCCGGAATAACATTGGGGGCACCGGGGTGCGCCTGCAGGCGGCCAACGGTGGCAACCTGCCGGCCCGCCATGCGCAGCGCCGTGCGGTTGACCAGATCCACATAATGGCTGGCGGCCAATAGTGCATCCTGCCTGCGTCGCATTGGTGTGGTGCCGCCGTGATTGGCCACGCCGGTGATGGTGACATCCCACCATTTGATGCCGACAATGCCCTGCACCACGCCGATGTCGATGTCTTGTTCATCCAGAAAGGCCCCCTGCTCGATATGCAGTTCGATAAAGGCAGCAAGGCTACCGGGGGCGCGTTTGGCGGTCTCGAGCGCGGTCACGTCGCCGCCCAGAAAGGTGATGCCCTCGCCAATGGTTTTGCCGCTGCTGGCCACCTGGCTCAAAGCCTCGGGCTTCAAGTGACCGCTCATCACCAGCGAGCCATAAAGCCCGCCCTCTTCATTTTGAAAAATCACAACCTCCACCGGGTGGCGGGTGGTGATGTCGTGGTCGTTCATCAGCGCGATCATTTCCATTTGCGCCAAAACGCCGGTATTGCCGTCATAACGCCCGCCAAAGGGCACGCTGTCAATATGGCTGCCGACCATGATCGGCTTCAGGCCGGCTTCCGTACCCGCGCGGCGACCGATGATGTTGGCACCGGCATCGATGGTCACATCAAGGCCCAGCGCTTCCATTTCCGCGATCATATAGGCGCGCGCCGCCTTATCGGCGTCAGAATAGGCGGGGCGGTTCAACCCGCCGTCATCAGTACCGCCGTAAGCCGACAGTGTATCCAGCTTGGCCTGAAGGCGGGCGACATCGGCCTCAATCTCGGCGGCCATGGCCGGAAAGCCCAGCAAAACAACAAACATCACTGAAATTAAACGCATGGTCCCCTCCGCGTGCGGCAAAATGTGCTGCAGACTGTGCCATATCAGCCTTGCGAGGCAAGAAAAGTTTAATTAGACTGGAAAGTCCAGTAATAATATTGCACTGCAGCAAGGCTTGGAGGCTCGCATGGCACTTGACCCGATTTACGCATCCGCACTCGAAGAGCATCAGTGGGACGTTCCGCAAGATTATGAGGCGATGTTCAACTGGGGCTATTCGGACGATAAGAAAAGCCTGCTGAACCTGTATCAAAAGGGCAAGGACATGCAGTGGGATGCCGAATCGCGCATCGACTGGTCCGTCGACGTGCCCGAAGAGAACCCCATGGGCCTGCCGCACGAGTTGTTTCAGCTTTATGGTGCGGATTTCTACATGAAAATGCCCAAGGCCGAGCAGGACGTGATCCGCCGTCATGCCCAAGCCTGGACGATGAGCCAGTTTTTGCACGGCGAGCAAGGGGCGCTGATCTGCTCGGCCAAGATTGTCACCAATGTGCCCGATATGGAGGCCAAGTTTTACGCCTCAACGCAGGTGATGGACGAAGCCCGCCACGTGGAAACCTACAAGAAATTCATCGAGAAAATGGGCCTTGCCTATAACATCACCGGCCCGCTGAAAACGCTGCTGGATCAGGTGCTGCGCGACAGCCGCTGGGATATGACCTATCTCGGCATGCAAGTGGTGATCGAAGGGCTGGCGCTCGCCGCCTTTTCCAGCATTCGTGACAACGCCACCAACCCGCTGGCGCAGGCGGTCAACGCCTATGTGATGCAGGACGAGGCCCGCCACGTGGCCTTTGGCCGTTTGGCACTGCGCGACTATTACCCACAGCTCACCCAACAAGAACGCGACGAGCGCGAAGAATTTCTGGTGGAAGCCTGTTTTCACATGCGCGACCGCTTCCAGTCGCTCGAAGTGTGGGAAACGCTCGGCCTCGACGTGAAGGCGTGCATCGATCACCTTGAAAATTCAGAAGGCATGAAGGTGTTCCGCACCGCCCTCTTCTCGCGCATTGTGCCCATCGTCAAGGATATCGGCCTTTGGGGTGACAAGGTGCAAAAGGGCTATGAGCAGATGGGCGTTCTGGGCTTCCAGCATATCGATATCGACGACCAACAAGCCAATGATATGCGCATCGCCGAAGAGCATGACGCCCGCCGCGCCTATGTCGACGGCACGATTGCCGAGGGACAGGCGGCGGAGTAAGTAACCTCACCGCACCACCTGCAACACAATGCGGCTGGCGTGGCTGCCGCCGTGGTGGATGGTGTTGCGCGCCACCACACCCTCGGTTTCGGTAATGTTATCGCCGCCGGTGTTCAGGTTCCGGCTGAAAATCGGGAAATTGGACGAGGAGATATCCACGCGTATCCGGTGCCCGGCCTTGAACACATTGGCGGTGTCCATCACCGGCAGGGTGATTTCGTACACTTCGCCGTTGTCCATAAACACGGGCGCGCCCGCGTAACCCTCGCGCCAGCGGGCGCGCTGGATGGTGTCCACCAGATTATAGGCCGTGCCGTCGGGGGCGACGTCGACCAGCTTAACCGTAAAGTCGGTGTCGCGCGCATCGGACGACACATAAAGCGTCGCGGTGATTTGGCCCGCAATCATCAGGTCTTCGGTTAAGGGGGCAGAGGTATAGACCAGCACATCGGCGCGCGCTTCCACGCCGCGCTGGTCGCGCGACCCGCCCGATGCCGACACACCATTGCAGCACACCTGCCCGCCCACCGACGGCACCGGATTCATCGGGTCATAGGTGAAGCGGTCGCGTCCGTCCGCGCCGGGTTCTGCCACCAATGCACCGTCACCAAAGAGCGAATTCGCCCCCTCGTCCGACGTTAAGTAAAGCGTCAGGGGCTGTGCCTCTTCGGGCGGCCATGCGGTCGCCGAGCGCCATGCATTTGCGCCCATCGCATAATATTCGACCTTGGGCTGGCGCTCCAGAAAACCGTTCGCCTTACCCTTCATCCAATAATCGAACCAGCCGAACACCTTATCGTCCACATCGAACCAGGCATCGCCCATATTGCGCTCACCCACGACAAGATCTTCCCCCTCAGGGATGCGGTAAAAGCCGCAGTGCAGCGTCGGCGCAATCAGCGTGTATTGGCCGTTTTGCACATCGGCGTCGGTGCCGTTTTGAGCCGCATGGCGGGCCAGCGCCAAGTTCGGCCCCTGGCTGACATCATACCAGCTGTTCCACCAAAAGGCGGGCACGCCCCAGGGTTCGCTGTCGTGCACCAGTCCGCCCTTATACCAGTCGGGATGGTTCGGCGTGCGGCGGATCAGGTCGTCAAAGGTGCCCGGCTGGCCGCCAATATTTTGGATATAGTCGACCAAAGGCAGGTGGCTGAACGCGGCAAGCGCATCAAAGTCACCGTAATCGATGGTCAGGTCACTGAATGTGGCAACACGGCGGCGGTCTTCGTCGCTCAGCCCCTCTGGCAGCACCAGTCGGTGGGTGTTTTGATGGTAAAACAGCCAGCTGGCGAACAGCAGCTGTTCCGCCCCGCCGCGGTACCAATTGCCCTGCTCGAAGTAGCCGCCAACGCGGCCAATGCCGGCGCCCGAGGCCATGGGGACCATGGCGGTATGATTGGGATGGTCTTGGGCGGCCAGCGCCAGCTGCCATTCGGCCGAGGACGAGCACCCCATGGTGCCGACCTGCCCGTCGGACCAGTCTTGCCCCGCGATCCACGACAGCCCGTCATAGCCATCGGTGCGCGGATGGCCCAAAATCTCCCATGTGCCTTCGGAAAAGAACTTGCCGCGCTCATTCTGGATGACAAAGGCATAGCCACGCTCGAGCGCTGCGTGGATAAACCGCGCGCGGGTGGTGCTTTTCAGATTGTTGAAATCATAGGGGGTTTTCCAGAAAATCGTCGGCACCGGGCCGGTGCGGTCCTTGGGCAGATAAATGTCGGTTGCCAGGCGCACGCCGTCGCGCATCGGCACCATGACCTTGGTGGAAACAAAGCCCAGGCGGTTGATCGCCTTTTTATGGTCGCCGAGCGTCCATGTTTGCCCAAAGGCTGCGCCCACGCTGAGGCACGCCGCCAAAACCGATAAAATCATCCGCCGCATGGATCGTCTCCCCCGGAAAAAGAAGGCCGCACACTGCATGCGGCCTTCCTTGTGGTTATTCAGCGATGTCGTCCAAAACCACCGCATCAAGCGCCTTTTCCTTATAAAGCGCATTGAACGCCGCCAGTTGCTCGCCGAGCAAGCTGTCGCGGGCGGCAAGGGCCGCGTCCACTTCGGCCTTCACATCGCCGTAGCGTTCTTTCATGCCTTCGGTCAGCGGCGGCAGCATGCCGTCAATCCCGCTGAGGACCGTCGACACATTGGTCACCAGACGGTCGGGGAAGTTCAGCACATCCTGGAAATTTGACCGTTCGGGGCTGAAGACGCTCTCTTCCCAGGCGTCGATGGCTTCGGTCAGCGCCTTGCCGGCGTCTTTGACCTCGCTGTCGTCAATCCGCCCGGTCAGGGTTTTGACTTGTGCGCGCGCGCTGCGCAGTGCCGCCACTGATGTGACAAGGCTTTTATACATCGCTTCCGCTCCGTCGCGAAGGGTGCGCTTTTCCGCCCATGCCGCATCGGATGCAGGGAAGCGCGGATCAAAGCTGACAGATGCGCCGTCGGTCATCACAACAGGGTCGCCCTCTTCGGGCGTAAGGGTCAGCGTGACGGTATAGTCCCCCGGCAAGGCAGCAAGGCCGGAGTTTGCCTCCTCCCCGTTGCCCCAGGAAAAGCCCCATGCTCCCTTCACGCCCGGCAGGCGGGTCTCGGTCAGATCCCACACCATACGGTTCAGGCCCGGCTTGGCTGGTGGGCTGTATTTCGAGCCCTTACCACCCGGTTTGCCTTCTTTCTTGGCGTCGGCCTTGGCAGACCAAACCGTATCACCGCTTGCGTCCGTCACCTCGATCTTCAGGCCGGTTTTGGCGACATCAAAGTCGTCCGCCAGGCGGTAATGCACCACCACGCCTTCTTCGGGGTTGGGCATTTGCAGCGTGTTGGCACGACCGCCATATTGGAAATCAATGGCATCTGAGGCCGCAAGGAAGGCCGCGCCTGTGCCGTTTTGCGCATATTCGCGCAGCGCGGTCAGGTCATCCAGCACCCAAAACGCCCGGCCTTGCGTTGAAATCGCCAGATCGTCGTCTTGAACCGTCAGGTCGGTGATCGGCACGGCGGGCATGTTGTTCTGCATGCGCGTCCAATCGTCGCCGCCGTTAAACGACACATAAATCCCGGTTTCGGTCCCGGCATAAAGCAGGCCTTCCACCACCGGGTCTTCGCGCACCACACGCACGAAATCGCCGTCGGCGATGCCGTTCACCTTGGTGCGCCAGCGCCCGCCACTGTTGGTGGTTTTGTAGATATAGGGTTTGTGATCGTTCCATTTGTACCCGGTGAAGGCGACATAGGCGGTCTCGGGGTTATGCGGGCTGATTTCAATGGCGTTGACCATCCCCTTGCCGCGCGCATTCGGGGTCACGTCGCGCCAGTCCTCGCCGCCGTTCGTGGTCACATGGACCAGGCCGTCATCAGACCCGGCCCAGAGTGTACCGCCTGCATGCGGGCTTTCTTCCAGCACCAGCAGGGTCGAATAGTTTTCGGTGACCTCGTTGGTGATGGGGCGCCCGCCGGGGCCCAGATATTCGTCCTCATTGCGGGTCAGGTCGGGGCTGATCGCGTTCCAGCTTTGCCCTTCATCGACCGAGCGGAATACGACATTGCCCGCGTGATAGAGCGTCTTGCTGTCAAAGCGCGACATCACAATCGGCGCGTTCCAGTTAAACCGGTATTTGCGGTCCTTGGGAGCCACGCCAAAGGCAATGTGCGGATAGACACGGATGTCTTTTTGCACGCCAGACGCCTGGTCGCGGCGGCTGATCAGGCCCAGATAGCATCCGCCAAAGGTGACGTCCGGATTGTTGACGTCAAAAGCCACATGCGCGCTTTCGCAGCCGGCTACATCGACCATGTCTTCAAGCCCGATACCGCCGTCGAGCCCGCGGTGCCGCACACCGAGCGCCGAATTGTCCTGTTGGCCGGAATAGAGCCGGTAGAACAAAGTGTTGTCGGTATGCACGCGGTAAAACTGTGCGGTTGGTTGGTTGAGCTGGGTTGACCAGGTCTTACCGCCATTCATCGACACCGCGCCGCCGCCGTCATTGGCGACGCCCATGATATTGGGGTTGTTGGGGTTGATCCAGAAATCATGCCAGTCGCCGTGGCTGCCGGTGATGCGGGTCGGGAAGGTTTTGCCGCCGTCGATCGACTTGAAAAAGGCCGCATTCTGAACGTAAACGGTGTCGGCGTCCTTGGGGTCGGCAAAGACATGCATATAATACCAGCTGCGCGAAAATAGCGGGCGGTAGTCAGTCATGTGCTGCCATGTGTCGCCGTAATCGTCAGACCGGTAAAGGCCGGGCTTGTCCTTGGCCTCGACAATGGCAAACAGGCGCCCAGCCTTGGCGGGCGACGCCACCACGCCGATTTTCCCCATCAGGTCTGGCAGGCCATTTTTCATCCGCTCCCAGGTGCTGCCGCCGTCCTTGGAGCGCCAAATGCCGGATGCCGGACCGCCCGAGCGGATTTCCCACGGCTCCCGCTCGCTGTCCCAAAGGGCCGCCCATAAAATTTCTGGGTTGGCGGGGTCCAGTGTCAGGTCGATTGCACCGGCTACATTGCTTTCAAACAGGGTGCGTTCAAAGGTCTTGCCGCCGTCAGTGGTTTTATACACCCCGCGCTCGTCGGTGGGTGCCCACGGGCTGCCCTGAACGGCGACCCAGAAAATGTCCGGATTTTGCG
>JASBSO010000204.1 GCA_030148905.1 Kordiimonadaceae bacterium
GCCACCGCCGCCCCCACCGCATTGCCCGGCACGTCCTGGGGTGAGACGCTATATGTATAGATAAGCCCGCCTGCGATCAGCGGCAGGGTGATCATATCCGGCAGCCAGAAATGACGCGCATCCAGTCCCGCCAACAACAACAGCGCCCAACCAAGGCCAGCGGTGAGCAGCGCCAGCACGGGACCCGCCACCCACAACACCGGTATAACGACGGCAAGGCCCGCGATCTCCCACAGCCACGGCGCGACACCGAAATATGCCCCGCAATACCGGCAGCGGAACCGGCGCGCCAGGGCGGATATCAGCGGGATCATATCCAGCGGATGCAGTGGTTTACCGCACGTATCGCAGCGCGACCGACCGACCGCGACAGGCTCCCCCTTGGGCCAGCGATGCGCCACGAGACCCAGAAAGGAGCCAACAAAAGGCCCAATGGCGAGCAGATAGATATGCCACGGAGTGATGGACATCGTAAGGCCTTGCCGGTTGCGCCGCTCCAAGAGCGTCTCTAGGGTCAAGCTGTAGACAAGGGGGATACATGCGACAAGACATTCGTTTCGGGGTTCTGATTTTGCCGATCAGTGCGATGATCGTGAGCCTGATCGCATCGCTGGTCTCCGAAGCGCGATTTCTGGCGGCGGCTCAGGCTGCGAACCGCTTTATTCTCGATAATTTTTATCTGCTGATCAGCTGGGTTGCGGGCACCGCCCTAGTGATCTTGCTGGGCATTGCCGTCAGCCCTTTTGGGGCGCGGGTGATTGGCGGTGCGGGTGCCGCGCGGCGGCTGACACCGGTGCGTTGGGCGGCGATTGCGCTTTGTTCCACCATTGCTATCGGCTTGATGTTTTGGGGCGTGGCTGAGCCGATCATCCATTACGGTGCCCCCGAGCCCGGCGGCACAGTGGCCCCGCGCAGTGCCGGGGCGGCGCGATTTGCGCTAGCCTCGGTCTATATGCACTGGACCTTTCTGCCTTATGCGGTTTATGCCTTTGCCGGGGTGGTGATGGCGCTGCTGATCCGCAGCGGTGAGGGCAATCTGAGCGTATCCGGCCCGCTGCGCGCGGTGTGGGGCGACCGGTTCCCGACATGGCTTGCTACCCTTATCGATGCGGTCGCGCTGTTTGCGCTTGTGGCCGGGGTGGCGTCGTCGCTGGGCACAGGTGTGTTGTCGCTGGCGGGCGGCATTGGCAGCCTGGCTGGCTGGACAACCACGCCGGGCCTGACATTTGTGATCATGGCGACATTGGTGGCGGCCTTCATGGCGTCCTCGATCAGCGGTTTGCACAAGGGCATTACCTTTTTGTCCGAATGGAACACCCGCGCATTTTTTGTGTTTTTGCTGTTGGTGGTGCTGGTGTTTCCGCCCACGGGGTATATCGGATTGCTGGTGGATGCAGGGCAGGGGTTTTTCGCCAGCTTTATCGACCGCACGCTTGCCCAGGATGCCGTTGGTCAAACCCCGTGGTACCGCGATTGGACCAGTTTTTATCTCAGCAACTGGATGGCCTGGGCTCCGGTCAGTGCAATTTTTCTGGCCTATATCGCGCGCGGTTACACCATTCGCGCCTTTATTCTGGTCAACTTCGTACTGCCGTCGCTGTTTTCCTATATCTGGCTCAGCCTTTTGGGCGGGGCTGCGATTAGGGAGGATGCCGCAGGCGGGGCGATCAGTGCTGCGGTCGATGCTGGCGGCGCCGAAGCCGCACTATATGCCTTTGTCGAATTGATGCCCGCCGCCGAGGTGCTGGTGCCGCTGTTTCTGGTGATGAGCTTTTTGTCCTTTGTCACTGCGGCGGATTCGAACACGCTGTCGATTGTGACGCTCTGCACTCGGCACAGCAATGCCGCGCTGGAGCGCCGCCTGAAAATCATGTGGGGGGTGCTTTTGGGCCTGACTGCGTGGCTGATGATCACCGTTGCCGGCATCGACGGCCTGCGCATTTTGTCGGCGGTGGGCGGGCTGCCCGCGCTGTTGATTTTGATTGCCTATATTGCCGCCTTGATGCGCTGGACAGGCCGGGAAATGGCCGCCGGGCGGGCTATCCCTTCAAAAGCAGGTCGGTAAACCATTTCAGGTAATCGGACTGAACGTCACCGCCTGTGTTGAGTGCCGTGCGAATGGTCGGGCCGATGACCGCGTCGCCCACAGCGGCGGTGGCCGCCAGTTGGATGAAATGCGCGGCTTCTTCGCTGGAAATCGGGCGGTTTTGCCGCTCGGCATGGGCGACCAAACGGTCCTTCAGGGCCTCAAAAATAGGGCTTAGAGTGTCTGAAAGACCGTCAATTTCCGGGCCTTTCGATTCGGCCAATTGCCACACCAGCAGCTTGGCATGTCCGCCTTTGACAAGCGTGTCATACAATAAAGCCAAAATCGGGGACGGGGCCCCCTCGGGCGTGGGAGCATCTTCGGCAAGCCGGGTGATGATATCTTCGACAAGGCGGCTGATCAGCCGCGCCACCAGCGCCTGATGCAACCCGTCGCGCGATCCAAAATGATGCAGGATGTTGGAATGCGTGATGCCGGCATCCTTTGCGATGTCTTTCAGTGTCAGCCCTTCGCGGCCATAGCGTTGAAAGCGCGCTTCGGCGACGTCCAGAATATAGGTTTTGGCCTGGTCAGGGTTGCGGCGGGTGCGCATAGACATTCCTTATTGACATTATTGTCAGTTGCGATATTCATATTGACAACACTGTCAATATCACGAGACGACGATGTTCAAAACCTTGCGCCGCTATGACTGGAAACGTGCGTTTTCATCTACCCGTAAGCTGCTGGCAGATAAGGAAAACACCAATCATGTGTTTGAGATCATGCACGCCCTTCGCGGCGATGCCATGGAGCGCGGGCGCGCGCGTATGCGCCGCTGCGAGTCGGGTCAGCGCATCATGGCCGACCGACCCGATCTGGTTGCCGCATTGATGGACGCGGATCGTCTACGCCGCCTGCCGGAGGGGACGCTGGGGCGCGTCTATATCGACTTTGTGACCCGCGAAAACATCACCGCTGACGGCCTGATTGAGGCCAGCGAGACCTCGGGCTATGACGGCCTGCCGGAGGATGTCGCCTATTACGGCAACCGCGTGCGCGACATGCACGACCTGTGGCACATTGTCACCGGCTATGGGCGCGACGGTGTGGGCGAAGCCTGCCTTGTTGCCTTTTCCTACGCCCAAACGCGCAGCCTCGGCTTTGCGTTGATCGGCCTGATGGCCGGGTGGACGTTTCAAAAGGCATTCAAGGATGAGCCCATTCTGCGTGCGGTGTGGCGCGCCTACCGCGACGGTTGCAAGGCGGCGTGGCTCCCTGCGACAGAATGGGAAAAATTGTTGGATGTCCCCTTGGACGAGGTGCGTGCACGCCTGAATATCCCGGCACCCGTCACTTACCGCCGTGCCGAGCGTGCGATTGCTGGCACGGGCCTTGTCGCTGCTTAGGCTGCCCCGCCTTAAGCAACCCCGTGGGATTTGAACCAATCGAGCGCGCGCGACCAGCCGTCCTGCGCCTCGCTTGGCCGGTAGCTGGACCGGTAGTCCGCGTGAAACCCGTGCGGCGCATCGGGGTACAGGATGATCTGTGACGCATCCCCCGCAGCTTTGAGCCGTTCGCGCATCAGCTCGACATCTTTGACCGGAATGCCGCGGTCCTGTCCGCCGTATAGCCCCAAAATCGGCCCGTGAAACTTGCCCGCCAGATCGACCGGGTAATCCCGCGCTTCGTCCGTTGAAAACCGCCCGGGCCCGGGGTCGACCAATCGACCATACCAGGCCACACCGGCCTTGACGCGCGGATCAGCGGCGGAAAACATCCAGGTCACGCCGCCGCCCCAGCAAAAGCCGGTGATGGCCAATCTCTCAGTATCGGCCCAGGGTCGCGGCGCCAGATAGTCAACCAGTCGGGCCAGATCGTTCATCACCTGCGCGTTGGTGGCGGTCCGCACGATTTTGCCAATTTCGCCAAAGTCGCTCAGGCCCGATGGGTCGCCTGCGCGAAAATACAGATCGGCCACCACGGCGGTATACCCTGCCTTGGCAAAGCGCCGCGCGGTGTCGCGGATATATTCGTGTACGCCGAAAATCTCATGGATAACCAGCACAACCGGGTGCGCGCCGGGGGCCTCTGGCCGTGCGACATAGGCGGGCAGCATTTCGCCCCCTACCGGGGCTTCGATCACCTCGGTCATCAGGCCGTCGCTGTCGGTGGTTTTGGCGCTGGCGGCCACCGGGCGAATGGCGGCGGCAAATCCGACCGCGCCGATCGCACCGACAAAGCCGCGGCGCGACAATGTTGGGTTTGGGTCCTGTCCTTCTGGCGTGCCAAGATACACCGTCATGTGGGAACTCCTCTGTGCTCCATAAGCCCGCCTGTGAATTAGGGCGGCGCGGACAAAAAAACACCCCGCGCCTCGGCACGGGGTGTAATAAATTGTATCATCGTCAAGCCGTTATCCGTTACGGCGCGTCTGGCCCAGCGCCGTGGAACCACAAGGGCGGCAGGGCTTTTTCCTCGGGCCATAGTTGGTCCAGCGTGTCGTCATTATACAGGCGGCCGTTCATCATCACGCGGTGAATGGCGGCGGTGTTGGCGATATCCTCCAATGGGTTCGCATCCAAAATCACCAGATCGGCAAACTTGCCCGGGTCGATCGAGCCGACCTCCTGCTCGTGCCCGATGATATGGGCGCCGTCGATGGTGGCGGCTCTGAGCGCTTCCATCGGTGTGCCGCCCGAGGCCAGCGCCCACAATTCCCAGTGATAGCCAAGGCCCTGGAACTGGCCGTGACTGCCCACCCCGACATAGCCGCCCGCGCGCTGGATATCGAGCGCAGAGGCCGCAATGCGCGGGAAGGGATATTCCTCCTCGCGCACCCAGGGCACGCGCTTGGTGCGCCCGTCGACGACAAAGTGCGGGATGAACTGATTGACCTTGGCATCGTCGTGCGGGCTGGCGGTGGTGAAGAAATAATTTTCCGCCCACGGCCCGCCATAGGTGACCAACAGCGTCGGCGTATAGCCGATGCCGGTTTTGGCGTTGAAGTCGATGACGTCTTTATAAAGCGGGAAGACCGGATAATTATGCTCGTTCCCGGCAAAGCCGTCCTGAATGTGGGTCAAGTCCAGCTTCAGGTCCAGCGCCCCTTCGGTGGTGGGCATGATGCCCAATTCCTTGGACGCCTGGATGATATATTGCCGCTGTTTGCGGTTGCCGGAGATATAGGCTTTGATGTTTTTCGTGCGGTAATGCTCTTTGTAGCGCCGCAGCGTATTCAGCGCGTGATCCTTGTCCTTGAACCCATTGTCGGAAAACACCCCCGGCCCGGTTGACCAGGCGCGCATGCCGATAATCCGGCCCGCCTCGACCATATCCTGATAGGCAAAAATGTCGGTAGTGCCGGTTTGTACGTCCAACCCCGAGGTCACACCGTAAGCCACATTGGCCAAAAACGGCCAGAAATGCGGCTCAATCACGCCGTTGCGGCTCCAATTGCGCCAGTGGCCGTGGGTGTCGACAAAGCCGGGGGTGATAAACTTGCCCGACATATCGCGCACTTCTGCGCCGCGCGGCACATCAAGCGAGCCCTTGGGGCCAACCGCCACAAATTTGCCGTCGGTGATCAGAATGTCGGCATTTTCAACGATGCCGGCCTCGCCCATGGTGATGGCCGTTCCGCCCGTCAGCAACAGGCTGCCTGCCGGGTTGTCGCGTGGCACCTCAACACGGGCATGAAAGACGCTATAGTCTTTTTCCTCGGGCTCGGCTTCCGCCTC
>JASBSO010000216.1 GCA_030148905.1 Kordiimonadaceae bacterium
GACCACGGCGTCACCAGCCTGCACGATCTGGGGATACCGGCCACCATGGACGATGTGGATGCGGCGCTGAAGGCGGCCTTTGACCGCATTTTCGGGCTGGAGATACGCCCCATGCCGTCCCTGCCCGAGGGCGTTGACGGCCGCAGCGAGGCCGCACACCCCGACCCCATCGCCGCCGCGCATCCGGTGTTTCAGGTTTAGGGTTTTTGCCCCGCGTTCATGGCAACGCGCCAGAAGCGGCCAATGGCATAGAACTGGAAAATGTTTAGGGCACTGACTGCGGCCAGCAGCACCACCGACGTCGCCAGATTGAAAGGCCACATGAGCCCCCAAATGCCCACCAGCACCAGCACCACCGACCGCATGGCGCGCACCAGGGTTTCGCGCGGCGTCTCGGGCAGGACAATATCAAAAAACTCTTGATTATCAGGGTCTTTGCGCGCCCGGCGCATCATGCTGCGCATGATATATTGGGTAGCGGCGAAAACCGCAGCAATCGCGATCAGCCACTGAGGCAGGCTGTCGGGCCTGGCGACTTCAATCATGAAAAATTCGGCAATGCCGATGAAAAACGGCAGGATCGCGTCAAATTCGCGCGGCTCGAAGCGGAAGCGCATCGCCAGATGCGCAGTATAGACCCAAACCAGGATGATCGCCGCAAGGCTTAACATTACCAGCCACCAGCCCAGGACGG
Organism: Kordiimonadaceae bacterium; assembly: GCA_030148905.1. Lineage (GTDB taxonomy): Bacteria > Pseudomonadota > Alphaproteobacteria > Sphingomonadales > Kordiimonadaceae > JASBSO01. The sequence goes on from JASBSO010000216.1 coordinate 695, forward strand.
CCTCAAGAGACAGATGATATAAATGGTCGAAGTCCCGCACCTGACCCCACAGGGTTTCAAGCGCGATGGCCTGCAGCATGCTGAGAAGCGTCAGGAGAACCGTTGGGAAATTGTCCCGTGCTCGTTCTCGCATGCGCGACATTGACCTCTCCTCAATACCCTTTCAATACCACAGGAATGGCGCGGCAGCCGTCATGCGTCGCTTTCGAATTCAAGAATGACGGCATCGACGGCAAGGCTGTCGCCTTTTTCCGCATGGATTTTGGCAATTCTGCCGCCGCGCTGGGCGCGCAGGATATTTTCCATTTTCATCGCTTCGACCACGGCAAGGGTTTGGCCGGCTTCCACCTGTTCACCCTCTTCCACCGCGATCGACACCACCAGCCCCGGCATCGGGCACAGCAATAGGTTGGCGCTGTCGAGGCCGGTTTTTTCGGGCATGTGCGCCATCAACGGGTCCACATGCGCAGGCAGCACGCTAATGCTGCGGCGGCAGCCATCGGTCAACAGGCTGTAGCCCAACTCGCTGCGCTCGACCAAAATGTGAACTTCAAGGCCGCCAATACCACCGATAAAGATCGGCGTGCCTGGGGTCCACTGCGTTTCGATAAGAAGCGACGCCCTGCCAACGGCCACGCGCACGCCGTCTTTGCCAGGCATCACATGACAGTGGTGTTTGTCGTCGCCCACGCGCGCGATCCAGCTGGTGTCCTGCGGCGCGCGCACATCGGCGATGCGCCCATCGATTTGCGATGCGCGCGATTGTTCGACCGCGTTCATAAACACCGCCGCCGCCACCAGCGCGGTCGCCATCTCGTCGCTCAGGACACCGTCCTGAAAGCCTTCTGGATATTCCTCGGCGATGAAGGCGGTGGTCATATTGCCGCTGCGAAAACGCGGATGCTGCATCAGCGCCGCCAAAAACGGAATATTGTGGCCAATCCCGCCAATGAGGAAGCTGTTCAGCGCAACGCGCTGCGCTTCAACCGCCTCGTCGCGGGTTGCCCCGGTGGTGACCAGCTTGGCGATCATCGGATCGTAGAACATGCTGATCTCGGCGCCTTCAAAGACGCCGGTGTCAACGCGCACCACGTCATTTTCAGCGGGCGGGCGGTAGCGGGTCAGCCGCCCGATCGACGGCAGAAAGCCGCGATAAGGGTCTTCGGCATAGACGCGGGTTTCCACCGACCAGCCGGTCAGTTGCACATCCTCCTGGGTGATGGAAAGTGTTTCCCCAGCAGCAACACGCAGCATCTGCTCCACCAAATCAAGGCCGGTTACCTGCTCGGTCACCGGGTGCTCGACCTGCAAACGTGTATTCATTTCAAGGAAATAGAAGTCTTTGTTCTTGTCGACGATGAATTCGACCGTGCCCGCCGAGGCATAGCCCACGGCCTTGGCCAGCGCGACCGCCTGTTCGCCCATCGCCTTGCGGGTGGCGTCATCCAAAAACGGCGACGGCGCTTCTTCGACCACCTTTTGGTGGCGGCGCTGGATGGAGCATTCGCGCTCGCCCAGATACACGGCATTGCCGTGGCTGTCGGCCAAGACCTGAATTTCGATATGGCGCGGCTCTTCGACAAATTTTTCAATGAACACCCGGTCATCGCCGAAACTGGCACGCGCCTCGTTGCCGGCAGCAACAAAGCCCTCGCGGCATTCTTTTTCATTGAAGGCGATGCGCATACCCTTGCCGCCACCCCCGGCGGTCGCCTTCAGCATCACCGGATAGCCGATTTCGGCAGAAATTTTGACCGCTTCGTCGGCGTCCTTGATCAGGTCCATATGCCCCGGCACGGTCGATACGCCCGCGTCCTTGGCGATTTTTTTAGAGGTGATTTTGTCGCCCATGTCATTGATCGCGCCGGGCGGCGGGCCAATGAAGGTGATGCCTTTGGCCTCCAGCGCCTCCACAAAGGCCGCGCGTTCCGACAGGAACCCGTAGCCCGGATGCACAGCCTCCGCCCCGGTATCAAGGCAAGCCTGCACAATCTTGTCGATCACCAGATAACTCTCGGCGGCGGGCGCGGGGCCAATGGCAACCGCTTCATCGGCCATTTCCACATGCAGGGCGTCGGCATCGGCTTCTGAATATACAGCCACCGTTTTGATGCCCAGTGCACGCGCGGTCTTGATAACCCGACAGGCAATTTCCCCGCGATTGGCGATCAAAATCTTGTTGAACATGCTGTCTCTCCACACGCGCTTGGGCGCGCCTCCCTACAAAACCAGTTCTGCAAACACGGCACCGAGCACAAAGCCTAGCGCCGCGCCGATAATCAAGCTGTTGCGCGCCACCAAGCGCCGCGCCAGGCGGTGCTGTTCGTCCTCCAGATCATGGGGTAGTGGCGGTGCCATTGTTCATCCTCAAAGCGGGATATTGTCGTGCTTTTTCCATGGATTTTCGAGCGTCTTGGACGCCAGCTTCCGCAGCCCCTTGATAATGCGCAGCCGCGTATTATGCGGCATAATCACCTCGTCCAGAAAGCCGCGCTTGGCCGCTACAAAGGGGTTGGCAAACAGGTCTTCATAACGCTGGGTGTGCTCGGCGATTTTGTCGGGGTCGTCCTTGTCCTTGCGGTAGAGAATTTCCACCGCGCCTTTGGCCCCCATCACCGCAATTTCGGCGCTGGGCCAGGCGTAATTCAGGTCGCCCCGCAGATGTTTGGATGCCATCACGTCATAGGCACCGCCGTAAGCCTTGCGCGTGATGATGGTGATTTTGGGCACCGTCGCTTCGCCGTATGCAAAGAGCAGTTTGGCCCCGTGTTTGATGATGCCGCCATATTCCTGCGCCGTGCCCGGCAAAAAGCCCGGCACGTCCACCAGCGTGATGATCGGAATGTTGAAACAGTCGCAAAAGCGCACAAAGCGCGCCGCCTTGCGGCTGGAGGCGATATCCAAACAGCCCGCCAGCACCATCGGCTGGTTGGCGACAATGCCCACTGTTTCGCCGTCCATGCGGGCAAGGCCGGTGATGATGTTGCCTGCATAGGCGGGTTGCAGTTCAAAAAAGTCGCCCTCATCAACGATTTTGGTGATCACCTCGTGCATGTCATAGGGCTTGTTGGGGTTTGACGGGATCAAACTGTCAAGCGAAGCGTCGGTGCGCGTGGCGCTATCGAAACTGGGGCGTTTGGGTGGTTTCTGCCGGTTGTTGAGCGGCAAAAAATCGTAAAACCGCCGCGTTTGCATCAGCGCGACCACGTCATTTTCAAAGGCGCGGTCGGCAATGCCCGACTTGGTGGTGTGGGTCGAGGCCCCGCCCAGTTCCTCCTGGGTCACCACCTCGTTGGTCACGGTTTTCACCACATCGGGCCCGGTGACGAACATATAGCTCGAATCCTGCACCATGAAGATAAAGTCGGTCATCGCCGGGCTGTAGACCGCACCGCCGGCGCATGGGCCCATCACCACGCTAATTTGCGGGATCACGCCTGAGGCCAAAATATTTTGCTGAAACACGTCGGCATAACCCGCAAGCGCATCCACGCCTTCTTGGATGCGGGCACCGCCACTATCATTGAGGCCGATAACCGGCGCACCGGCTTTCATCGCCATGTCCATCACTTTGAGGATTTTTTGCGCGTGCGTCGCCGACAATGAGCCGCCAAAGACGGTGAAATCCTGACTGAAGACATAAACCAAACGGCCGTTGATTGTGCCCGACCCGGTCACCACGCCGTCGCCGGGATAGGTGTTGTCCTCCATGCCAAAGTCGGTGCAGCGATGCTCGACAAAGGTGTCATATTCTTCAAAACTGTCGGGGTCCAACAGCACCTGGATCCGCTCGCGCGCGGTCAGTTTGCCGCGGTCATGCTGCGCGTCGATGCGCTTTTGCCCACCGCCTAAATAGGCGTGCTCGCGGGCAGACTCCAACTGTTCAATGATGTCTTTCATGGCGCTCCCCTCTACCCAAACTTGGCTCGCTTTCCTCGGTTTAACGAGATTTCACCTGTCAGACCAGCCTTTTACGACATGGACGCTGCACGAAAATGCGCGTCAGCCCGGATGACTTCGCGCTGACGCGCTGTGCGGGCGGCTTCGGCCTCGGGGTCGGTGCCCCAGCGCTCCTCCTGCACCGTGATCTCCAAAATGCTCAGCGCCCAGGCCTTTTCGATATCCAGCGCGCCTTGCAAAACCGCCAAACTGAGGATCACCGACGACAAGCCCGTCACGATCAGCCGCGCCGGGGCAAGCTGATGCGCACTCAGCGCGTCAAAGGGGGTCACCAGCGCCGCGCCGGTGCTCTCAAGCTGTGAGATCGGCATGATGCCGTCTGTGACCACGGGGCGCACGCCATATGCGTCTTCGCACCAATCCAGCCACGGTTCCCAGGCGTCAAGCTGACGGCGTGCAACCTCGGGCTCGTCACTTCGGTAGAGAAGGCAGTCGCCTTCAACATAATTGCCGATCTCCTGCAGCAGTTTGTCGCGCTCGCCCTCCCCCCGGTCGATGGCCGAATTGGCAAGCTGGGTATGCAGCAGCAAGGCGGCATCGATGGTGTCGCCGGTGTTCTGCCATTCCTCGGCGATCAGGACCGCAAGCGGCTGAGTGGGCACCGCAAGCGGCTGCCCCGCAGGGGTTTTGATCGCCTTGCCGTCCAGTTCAACCGTGTAGCTGTTGCCGTGTGCGGCGACCTTCGCCGTTTTAAAAAATCGTTTCACGCGTCTGTCTTTGGTTCGTCAGGCTTTGTGTCATTCGCTTTCACGCCGTCCTTAGCATGCATGTCGCGGGTGGCACGGGCATATTTTCGCCGGGTTTGCCGGGCGCTGAGACGGCGGCTGGCGGCGCGCTTTTCCTCAACCGCAGACTCGCTTTTAAAGCCCGAGGCAAAGTGATAGCCCTTGCCCGCCTGCTTGTCGGTTTTGTTGAGGATGATGTCATACCCCAAAACACGGTTGCCGATTGACGGGACGCGGTAAAACAGCACCAGCACCATCGCCACTAGAACCAGCATGCCGAGCAAGATGGCAAAGGGCACAGGGCTGCCATCCGGGCTTTGGGCGATAATTTCGTCCTCATAAAGATAGGCGCCAAAGGCCAGCGCGCTGAAAACCCCGGCTGCAATCAAAAATCCGACCCGCGGGCGGCGTGCTTCGTTTTCGGGTGTTTCATCGGTCATGCCATCACCGCATCAACGTCAGAGACGACGCTGTCCAGATGGTCGATAATCCGATGGGCACCCGCTGCCAGCAGGTCATCGCTGTCGTGATACCCCCAGCTGATGCCTAAGCAGCGCACCCCCGCCGACCGGCCCATTTGCATGTCAAAGGTGGTATCGCCGATCATCACACACTGCGCGGGTCGGCACCCGGCATCCGCCAACGCCAGGTTCACCATCGACGGATGCGGTTTTGACGGGTGGTGATCGGCGGTTTGCAGGCTGATAAAATAGTCCCCGAGGTCATGCGACGCCAAAATCCGGTCCAGCCCGCGCCGCGAATTGCCGGTGGCCACCGCCAGCAAATAGCCCTCCTTGTGCAGGGTCTCGATGGCGCTGCGCACACCGGGGTAAAGCGGCTCGACCGCGCTTGGATCAAAACCGTGCGCCGCCTGATAGGACTTGCGAAACGCCTCTGCCATGTCGCGGTGGGTGTCGGGTTCCATTTCGGGGGCCAACTCGCTGATTGCATCATAGAGCGACAGGCCGATAATCTGACGGATACCCGCACGGTCAGGCACCGGCAGACGCACAGCATCAAAGGCAGCCTCCATTGCCGAAACGATGCGGTGCTGGCTGTCAACCAGCGTGCCGTCGCAGTCAAAAATAACGAGGCGCGGGTCGGTCATACGGCCTCCGGATCGTCAAAGGGGTCGACATAGTCATCCGTAGTAAAGCCAAGCGCCTCAAAGCTTTCGGCCATGTGCGGACTTAAGGGGGCGGTCACGTGCATCATCCCGCCGTCGGGGTGCGGAAACCGGATCGCCCGGCTGTGCAGGTGCAGCTTGCGCGAGACGATCCCGGTGACAAACGACTCTTTGCCGCCGTATTTGCCGTCGCCGACAATAGGGGTGCCCATTTCCGCGCAGTGCAGCCGCAATTGGTGCGTACGCCCCGTAATCGGCTTGAGCGCCAGCCAGCTTACCCGCCGCCCGGCATGGTCAATTTGTTCATATTCGGTCACCGAATGCTGACCACTGGCGCTGCGCACCATACGCTCGCCGTGTGCGCCACTGGCTTTTTCCATGGTCATGCTGATGCGCCCTTCGCGCTGATCGGGCACCCCCACCACCAGCGCCCAATAGCGCTTGTCGCTGGTTTTGGACTGAAAGGCCTTGGCAAGGACCGCCGCCGATGCTGGCGTGCGGGCAACCAGAAGCGCACCCGAGGTGTCCTTGTCCAAGCGGTGCACCAGCCGTGGGCGCACACCGCCCGCACTTTTCAGGCCGTCCAGCAGCCCGTCCAGATGACGGTGTTGTCCGGTGCCGCCCTGCGTCGCGAGCCCCGCTGGTTTGTTGAGTACAAACAGCGTCTCGTCTTCATACAAGACCCAACTGCGGATATCGGCGCGGTCCTGCTCGCTGAGTTCGGCCTCTCCCCTTGGTGCGCGCGGTGTGTCATCAATCGGCGGAATTCGTAGCATTTGCCCGGCCTCTAAGCGTTCATTGCCCTTCACCCGGCGGCCGTCCAGCCGCACCTCGCCCTTGCGCATCATTTTGCGAACGGCGCCAAAAGGCAGGCTTGGGAAATGGTCTTTGAACCAGCGGTCAAGGCGCTTGCCTGTATCGGCGGCGGTGATTTTGGTTTCACGCTTCACGGCAGGGTGCGCCCCAGCGCCGTACCGCCAAAAAGCGCAGCAAGACCAACCAGAACCGAGGCCCCGATATAGAGGCTGACTTCGGCCCACTGCCCGCGCTCGATCATGGTGGCCGCCTCAAGCGAAAAGGTGGAAAAGGTGGTAAAACTGCCCAAAAATCCAATGGTCAGCAGCCCGCGCCACAAATGATCGGGCGGCAAATCACCCACATAACGGGCCAGCAAAAAGCCCATGACGAAGCTGCCCAAAACATTGACCCCCAGTGTCGCATAGGGGAAGGCACTCCCAAAAGCGCGGCTGACCATCAATCCCATGCTGTAGCGTGCAACCGCGCCCACCGCACCGCCGAGCGCAACCGCCAGAAGAAAACTCATAGACTGCCCTTAACCGACACCGAAGATCCACCCTTCGGTTTGCCGCACTTTAGAATATTCGCCGCCGGGCTGCCAATATCGATCTTGCATAGAAAGCACGCGCAGGCCCGCCGCCATAATCAGCGCGTCAGCCGCATCGTCCCCCGGAAAATCGCCTTTAGAACCGATGTGCGGACATCCCCAATGCGCCAATATCGCGGCCAATTGGTCGGGGGTGCGCACCTTCCCCCGGTGTCCGGCGATTGCTGCAAACAGGGCGGCATAAAGTTCAACAATGACAATGCGAGCGCTGCGGATGTCCTGAAACGGCCATATGGCGATGTCAGGTTCGCGCGCCAGGCTGTGCAGCACCCGCATGGTTGTCAGTGCCGTGCGCCCCACCTGCGACGGGCCAATCAGTTTATAATAGACTTCGGGTCTGAGGCCGTGCGCTTGCACACACGCCTGTTCGGTTGCCCGGTATTTTGGCCCCTCCCCCACATGTGCGCCTTTATAGGCCGACATATGAAACCAGTCCGCAAAGGCCTCCACAAAGCCGTCACACCCCAGATGCGGTGTGGTTTGCGCGTGGCGGTCAACCGCAGCCCACAGTGCAGGGGCATCCGCGCAGCCCGCGAGATCGCCTCCCAAATAGCCGCTTGCGCCAAAGGGGAGCGAAAAGCTGCTGTCGATGCCAATGAGGGTGCATGCGCCCGCGGTGCAGCTGCGGATATAGTCGGCAACGCCTGCGCGGCTCCAATGGCGGCTCTCTTCCGGGACCACCAGTGTTGGCGCATTGCTTCCAGCATCCAAACGTGCGACTTGCAGGCCTCTGAGATTCCGGGATTTTGCACCCGACCAGTCGATACCAATAAAGTGGGTAAACGGTATCGTCATTCGCCGCCGTCTTGCGCACGGCGAATTTTTTCAAAAAAGGCGAGGCGCTTGGCGAGGTCGCGTTCAAACCCGCGCTCGACCGGCTGATAATAGGATGCGCGCGGCATCCCGTCCGGGAAGTAGCTTTGCCCCGATACGCCGATATCGGTGTCATGATCATAGGCATAGCCCTCGCCAAAGCCCATGTCGCGCATCAATTTGGTGGGCGCATTAAGGCTGAATTTCGGCGGGTCATAGGCCGCATTGTCCTCGGCGGCGCGATAAGCGGCTTTTTGCGCGCGGTAAGCGGCGTTGGATTTGGGCGCGGTCGCCAGATAGATCACCGCCTGCATCACGGCCAGTTCACCCTCGGGGCTGCCAAGCCGGTCATAGCTTTCGGCACAGGCCAGGGTGTGCGAGAGCGCCTGCGGGTCGGCAAGACCCACATCCTCGCTGGCAAACCGGATCAGACGGCGCAAGATATAGTGCGGGTCTTCACCGCCCTTCAGCATGCGCGCGGTCCAATATAGCGCCGCATCCACGTCGGAGCCGCGCATCGATTTATGCACGGCAGAGATCAGGCCGTAATGCGCATCTTGCCCCTTGTCATAACCCGGCGCCCGCCGCGACAAAACCTGCGGCAAATCACCCGGTTCCAGCGGCGCATCGGCGGGAAAGGCAAACAAAGCCTCGGCGCTGTTGAGCAAAAACCGACCGTCGCCGTCGGCCATGTGGATCAGCTGGTCGCGGGCGGCCTCCGTCAACGGTAACGTCACGCCTGCATCGTCTTCGGCGCGGCCCAGCAGGCGTTTTTGCGCGGCACTGTCCAACCGGTTGAGGGTCAGCACCTGCATCCGGCTGAGAAGCGCGCGGTTCAACTCAAAGCTGGGATTTTCGGTTGTCGCCCCGACAAGGATCACCGTGCCCTGCTCGACATAGGGCAAAAAGCTGTCCTGCTGGGCGCGGTTAAACCGGTGAATTTCATCCACAAACAACAAGGTTTGCTGGCCCAGCCGGTGCCGGTCGTCGGCGCGCGCAAATACCTTGCGCAGGTCGGCCACGCCCGAGACAATAGCCGAGAGCTGTTCGAATTCCAGCCCGGCATGCCCCGCCAGCAAACGCGCAATGGTGGTTTTTCCGGTGCCCGGCGGCCCCCAGAAGATAAGGCTCTGCAATTGCCCAGAGGCCAGCATGCGACCAAGCGGACCGTCGCCAAGAAGGTGGTCCTGGCCGACAACATCGCTCAGCGACTTTGGGCGCAGCCGATCGGCGAGCGGGGCATAACCTGCGGCGCCGTGCTGGCCGCCGGGTCCGTCCCCAAATAAATCGCTCGCCACGGCGACCTAGCTCACCCTGCGGCAGCTTTTGGACCGGTTCGGAATAATGGTACATTCTTGCAGCTGACCGCGCCGCGCAATGGTATAGACATATTGCTCGCTTGGACTGCCCAACACCGATTCCATGTCGTCAACCGTGTCGACATTCACACCGTTGATCTGCAACACCTGATCACCGCGCACCAAAAACTGGAACCGCGCCGCCGGGGTTTGCCGGTCGATATCAAGCACAATCACACCGGTGCGGAACAGATCAATTTGCAATTCGTCATTAAAGCGCGGGTTCAGATTGGCGATGGTCACCCCCTGGAAGGGATGGCGCCCGTCGAGCACGGTGATATCGCGATCCGGCACCTCGGGCGGCAGGTCCAATTCAAGCGTGCGCTCAACCAGCAGGCCCTCTTTTAGAACCGTCAGGCTGATTTCGTCGCCGGGCTTGTGCGTCGCAGTGCGGAACCGCAGTTCAGCTTCGTCAACAATCTCGCGGCCATCGATGGCCAAAATCACATCGCCCGGCCCCAAATCGGTTTTATCAGCCGGACCGCCCGCAAAGATATTGTTGATCAACACTCCGCCTGCCCGGTCAAGGCCAAGGCCGCGCGCAAGCTCGGTGGTCACGCTTTGCAGCGACACACCCAACCAGGGGCGCGCCAGCACACCCTCGTCCAGCGCGGCGCGCACAACCGACTGGACCATATTGGCCGGAATGGCAAATCCAATGCCGTTCGACGCGCCCGTACGGCTGTAAATGGCAGTGTTGATGCCCAGCAGCCGGCCATCGATACCAATCAGCGCACCGCCAGAATTGCCGGGATTGACCGCAGCATCGGTTTGAATGAAGAAGCCAAAATCGTTGATGCCGCGCTGGGTCCGCGCCGACGCTGATACAATGCCCGATGTCACGGTTTGCCCAACCCCGAAGGGATTACCGATCGCCAGCACAATGTCGCCCACCAACACATCATCGGAATTGGCAAAGGGCAGGACCGGCAAACGCTCGCCGGTGGGGTCGATCTGCAAAATGGCGAGATCAGTGCGCTCGTCCGCCAGGATGACCGACGCCTCAAACTCGCGCCGGTCGGCCAACACGACGGTGATTTCGTCGGCGCCTTCGATCACATGGTTATTGGTAACAATCACACCGTCGGGGCGTACAATCACGCCCGAGCCAAGCGAGCCCTGCACACGCTCTTGCGGCATGCCAAAAGAGAAGCTGTCGCCAAAGAAACGGCGAAAAATTGGATCATTGAACAGTGCCGACTGGCGCGACTTAACGATCCGCTTGGTGTAGATATTCACCACCGCTGGGGCTGCATTTTCTACCACAGGGGCGTAGGACAGCTTGACCTGCTGCGACGATTGCGGAACAACGCGCACCGGCTCTTGTTGGACACCCGACGCACCGGCCAATCCCACCAGAACAAGAACAGATATCAACACATAGCGCACAACGTATCTCCTTGGTTGCCATCGTATATGGCAAGGCAGACGGGCCGACGCAAGCGGCCCATCATCAACTTCTGCACGATGCGAGATAAAAATGGCGAGATTATAAGTTCCGCACGGTGTCCAGAAACTCGTCGATAGACGAGCGCAATCCTTCGAGATTGCCGCGAATGGCCGCTGAGGATTGATTGACGTCATCGGAATGGCGCTCGGTTTCGCGGGCGTCATTGTCAACCAAGGTCATTTGCTCGGAAATTGTACTGGTCATCGACGAGACATTGCCGATGTCAGCGGCAATCAGGCCGGCGCGGTCGGTTTGCTCGGCAATTTGCCCTTGCAGCGCCTCGGTCATTTGGCTGACAAGCAAAATCGCCTGCGAAATTTCCTGCATGGACTGTTCGGTTTTGCTGGTGGCCCCCAGCATGTTTGCGATCCGCTCTTCGATGTCTTCGGTTGCCTTCACCGTTTGATTAGCCAGCGATTTGACCTCGCTGGCCACCACGGCAAAGCCCTTGCCCGCATCGC
>JASBSO010000222.1 GCA_030148905.1 Kordiimonadaceae bacterium
GGATTTGCAAGCCTTATGCGCGCCAGTGGCCAACAGACGGCCAAGCCCCCTGCGTCAAACGTCGTCGTGTTTATAAAGGCCGGTGTAGCGGCCATCGTCATCCACCACCACGAGGAATTTCACCTCGTCGTCGCGCATCCGCTTTTCAGCGATATCGACGATCACGTCCTTGGAAATCACCGAGAATTCGGCACTCATACACTGTTTGGCGGTGACCTCGCGCACGCGCCGGGTAACCCGCAGCGCCACCGCCAGCTGCCCTTTGGTGACAATGCCTATTGGCATATGCTTATCGTCAACAACCACGGCGACACCCGCCGGACCACCCGCCATTTCAGCGGCAAGTTCCAGAAGGATCATATCGGTTTCCACAACCGGAACCGACCCGGTGAGCATGACATCTTCGACTTTTTGCAAAAGACGCCGCCCCAGACTGCCGCCCGGATGGTTGCGGGCAAAATCTTGGGCGTGAAAATCGCGCAGCGACATCAGGCTGATGGCCAGCGCATCGCCGATAGCGACGGTGACAAGGATCGAGGTGGTCGGCACCAGATTGTTGGGGCACACCTCTTCGCCAACCGGAATTTCCAGAACCACATCGGCGGCGCGCCCAAGCGTCGAATTTTTGGCGCCAGTGACCGCAATGACCCGGTTACCAAAGGCCTTAAGCGACGGAAGAAGCTGCACAATTTCCTGGGTTTCCCCCGAATAGGAAATGATCAGCAGCGTATCATCTGCCGTCACCATGCCCAGATCGCCGTGGCTTGCTTCAGCGGGGTGCAGGAAGAATGACGGTGTCCCGGTCGAGGCCAGCGTCGCCGAAATTTTGCGGCCCACATGACCCGATTTGCCCATGCCGATCACAATCAGATGGCCGCGCGTGCTCAGGCAAATGCGCAGGGCTTCGCGGTACTGCTTTTCCACAAAGCTTTGCGCCAGACGTTCAAGCGCCTTGCCCTGCTTGAGGAAAGAACTTCCGATATCCTGAAGCGTGCTTGTGAGATCGGTTTTGATGTTTCCGGGGAGGTCCAGAATGTTGCTTTCTAGCCCGTGTTCCATCGACTCAAGCCCCCATGTAACGGCTTTGGCGCGTGCTTTCCTTCAAGACCCGCTATTGTTTAGCGATCGACTGCCAATTGCAAAATACACCCCCAATACTTACTGGTATTTTTGCAGCGTCTTTGATCTTAGAGTAAGTTTTGCACCTTGTTTTGCAATAACACTGCCGCATCAGGCAGCTTCTGGAGATCATCCTTTAAGTGACACATGCTTTGCCGTCAATGTTCTGCGTATAAAAAACTATGCAGATATTTCAGTCGGTTCGGTCAATGTCACCCATTGGTCACATACCGCCAGCCGAAGCTGGCGGCGAGTGTTGGCTGCATTTTGGATAAAATTTTTCACACGTCTACGGCCTAAACCGCGGCGAGATATCCATTGTCTTCCAAATAGCGCACAATTTCCTCAGCGCAGTCTTCGGCGCTTTGATCCACGGTTTTGATGTGCAGGTCGGGGGCTTCTGGCGCTTCATAGGGCGAGTCGTACCCGGTGAAGTTTTTGATCTCGCCCGCCTTGGCTTTTTTATAAAGCCCCTTGGGGTCGCGCTCGGCACAAACCTCAAGCGGGGTGTCGATGAAGATTTCGACAAATTCATCCCCTTCGACAAGCTCGCGCACCATGCGCCGCTCGGACCGGAAGGGCGAAATGAAGCTGGTCATCACCATCAAACCGGCATCGACCATCAGCTTCGCGACCTCGCCGACGCGGCGGATGTTTTCCACCCGGTCTGCATCGGTAAAGCCAAGGTCTTTGTTCAACCCGTGGCGAACATTGTCTCCGTCCAGAATATAGGTGTGCCGGCCAAGCGCATGCAGACGTTTTTCAACCAGATTGGCAATGGTCGATTTGCCCGACCCCGACAGCCCGGTAAACCACAGGATGGCGGGCTTTTGCTTTTTCATCACCGCGCGTTCGGCTTTGTCGACGTCCAGAGCCTGCCAGTGAATGTTCGAGGCGCGGCGCAGGGCAAAGTCGATCATCCCAGCACCAACGGTGTTGTTGGTCATCCGGTCAACGATAATGAACGCGCCCATTTCCGCGATGTCTTGGAAGGGGTCAAAGGCGATCGCCGCATCGAGCGAGATGTTGCACACGCCAACCTCGTTCAGCTCCAGCTTTTTGGCCGCCATGTGATCAAGCGTGTTGACGTTGATCTTGTATTTCAGATCGGTCACAACGCCAGGCATCTGCCGGTTGGCGGCGCGGAAGATATACGGGCGGCCCGGCAACAGTGCGTCGTCCGCCATCCAGATGATTTTCGCTTCAAACTGGTCGGCGACTTCGGGGGGCTCTTCAGCGGTGGCGATGACGTCGCCGCGCGAAATGTCAATTTCATCGTCTAGGGTGATGGTCACGGCCTGGCCCGCGACGGCGCTGTCCAGAGTGTCATGATAGAGAACAATGTCTTTCACCCGGCTGGTTTGCGCGCTGGGCAGAACCTTGATCGCATCACCGACCTTGACCGTACCCGAGGCAATGGTGCCGGCAAACCCGCGAAAATCGAGATTGGGGCGATTGACCCACTGGACCGGCATGCGGAACGGCGCACCCGAGCGGTCACGGTCGACGTCGATGGCCTCCAGATACGGCAGCAATGCAGGCCCCGTGTACCACGGGGTGTCCTCGGATGCCTTGAGGATATTATCGCCGCGCAGCGCCGACATCGGGATGCAGGTGATCGTCTCAAAACCGAGGTCGGCCGCAAATGTGCGGTAATCCCGCTCGATGGCGGCAAACGTCTCTTCGCTGTAGCCGACCAGGTCCATCTTGTTGATCGCAACGACCACATGGCGAATGCCGAGAAGCGAGACAATGAAGCTGTGGCGACGGGTTTGCTGCAAAATGCCTTTGCGCGCGTCCACCAGCATGACGGCCAAGTCAGCGGTCGATGCCCCCGTTGCCATGTTGCGGGTATATTGCTCGTGCCCTGGGGTGTCAGCGACAATAAATTTGCGCTTGTCGGTAGAGAAAAACCGGTACGCCACATCGATGGTGATGCCCTGCTCGCGCTCGGCGGCCAGGCCGTCCACCAAAAGCGCAAAGTCGATCTCCTGACCCTGGGTACCGACCTTTTTGCTGTCGGCCTCAAGCGCGGCAAGCTGATCCTCGAAAATCAGCTTGCTGTCATAAAGCAGGCGGCCAATCAGGGTTGACTTGCCGTCATCGACGCTACCGCAGGTAATGAACCGCAAAAAAGACTTTTGCTCCTGCGCCTTGAGATAGGCGACAACATCCTCGGCGATCAAATCGGACTGATGGGTCATTAGAAATACCCCTCTTGCTTTTTCTTCTCCATGGAGGCGGCGGCATCATGGTCGATCACCCGGCCCTGGCGTTCTGACGTAGTGGTCAGCAAGGTTTCCTGAATCACATCGGTCAGCGTGGTGGCGTTCGATTCCACCGCACCGGTCAGCGGATAACAGCCCAGCGTGCGGAAGCGCACCATTTTCATTTCCGGCTCTTTGCCCCCAAGCGGCATACGGTCGTCGTCCACCATGATCAGGGTACCGTCATGCTCGACAACCGGGCGCTCTGCCGCCAGATAGAGATTAATCAGCGGGATTTTCTCGACATAGATATATTGCCAGATGTCGAGCTCGGTCCAGTTCGACAGCGGAAAGGCGCGGATGCTTTCGCCCGGTGCCTTGCGGGTATTGTATAAATTCCACAGCTCGGGGCGCTGGTTTTTCGGGTCCCAGCGATGCTGGGCCGTGCGGAAGGAAAACACCCGCTCTTTGGCGCGGCTTTTTTCCTCGTCGCGGCGCGCCCCGCCAAAGGCAACGTCGAATTTGTATTTTTCGAGCGCCTGTTTCAGCGCCTGCGTTTTCATGATGTCGGTATGCACCGCGCTGCCATGCGAAAAGGGGCCAACCCCCTGGGCGACGCCGTCCTGATTGGTGTGCACAATCAGGTCCAGATCCAGGTCGCGCGCCAGCCGGTCGCGATATTCGATCATCTCGCGGAACTTCCAGGTGGTGTCCACATGCAAAACCGGGAACGGCAATTTCGACGGGTAAAACGCCTTCAACGCAAGGTGCAACATGACGGTCGAGTCTTTGCCGATGGAATAGAGCATCACCGGATTTTCGGCCTCTGCGACCACTTCGCGCATGATGTGGATCGACTCAGCTTCCAGGCGTCTTAGATGATTTAAGTCCTGCATCTGTCTCTCACTAGAAAATTTTTCTAATCGTGATGGTTTTTTCTCATGAATGAGAAAAATTTTTCGCGCTTTTACCGCAAAAGCGCTGACAAAAGAAAGCCCATTTTGCGAAAAAACCGCCCCACTGACGACGATGTGAGCGCCCCGCTTCGCTCGGCCTTGGCCAGGCGCGCAACCAATGCTTCGGGCGTGGTTTCGCGCCCCGTCTCCCAATCAACATAGACCGGATAGGCAATAAGGGCAGCATAAACCAGTTCCTCCAGGCTGATCCACCGGGTGCGTCGTTCAGACGTCACCTTGTCGTCGGTCAACCCCCACCCGGCATAAAAGGGCAGACCGTATGTGGTCACCCGCTTGCCGCGCATCAAGGCCTCAAAGCCGGTCAGGCTGGTCATCACATGCACCTCGTCAGCGGCGTCCACACAGTCGAGAATGTCCACATTGGTGACCAGCGTGTCATAGGCGGCCTCAGCAGCCGCATCCAGCGCCACGCCGGGCCGATTGCCCGAGAGCACATCGGGGTGCGGCTTGTAGACAATATAGGCGTCAGGATGGTCAGCCCGCACCGCCTTCAACAGCCCGGCATTGGTGTTGACGACCGGTGCGCCGTAGCGCAGCGAGGCATCGCCCTCGACCTGACCCGCCACTAGGATAATGCGCCGCCCCTCAGCCGCATCGGTGAAATCGACCTGTTGGCGCACGCCGACATTATATTTGCTGACCCGCGCAGCCAAAATCTGGTCGATCAGATCGCGGGCACGGCGGCGCTGCGCCACCACGATCTTGCCCGCCTCCAAATAGGCCTCGATATCGCTGGGTGTCGTTGCGTCAAAATAAATCCCGCGGCGATCAAGCACCAGAGAAGACGGCCGTTTGAGATCACTGCCCAAACCGGCCGAGCGCAAAAATCCGTCCTCCATACGCCAAATCTCAGGCGTAGCGGCTGTGAACCCCAGCTTTGTGTCGCTTTTCCGCCCCCACAGAAGCAGCGCATCAGCGTCGCGGGCTTTCATGGCCCCGCGCGGCCCAACAAACCGCAGTCGCTTGACGCCTGCCCCCAAAAAACTGGGGATGAATGCGCGCTTCCACAGCGAAAAATCGACAGCAAACATGGTGTCCACCCGTGGTCGCTCCATCGCGCGGTCGGCTTCGATCAAATCCAGCACATCTTCGATTTGTACCCGCCGACCCCGATACGGGTCGATATAATGGCAATAGTCGATCAGTGCGCGGTGGGCGAGCGTCGCCATGTCGCAGCGCGCGGTTCGCCCGCTTATCGCCATGCGGTCATCGGTCAGCCCCCACCCGGCATAAAAGGGGACACCAAAGGTTACCACCGGCTTGCCGGCGATCAGCGCCTCGAAACCATATTGCGAGCTGACCACATAAACCCGGTCCACCCGCGCCAGCAACCTTTGCGGGGCGATATCCTCGCCGATCAGCAGGGTTTTGGTGTCTGCATCCGCCGGCCCGAAATGGCCCTTGGCTTTTCCGCTCAAAACATCGGGGTGCACTTTGATCAGCACCAGCGCGTCCGGATTGTCGCGGCGCGCGGCGGCAAGCATGGCTTGAAAACTTGCATCGCTGGCTCCGGCCCCCACAATCGACTGGTCGCCATAGGTTTGGTCCACCACCAGCACAACCGGCCCGACATGGCGGCCAAGCCGTTCGGACACGGCGGGCGGGATATCAAGGCTGCCGCCATTATATTTGCTGATATGCGCGCGGCGAATACGCTGCAGAACCGCATCGATACGCCCATATTGATATTCGGTCAGCGCCTCGCTTTCTTGCAAAAGCCGCTCGAGCGCGCTTGGGGTGCTGCTTTGATAATAAATGCCGCTGTCGTCAACAACGACCGACAGGCGCGGCGACGCGCGGTGCCCCCGATACGCGATAAAACCATCTTCGAGTGCAACAAAGCGCAAACGATTTTGCCGGGCAAAGGCCCGCGCGCGCTTGGTGTTGGGCTTTGCCCCCCATCCGACCACAATGTCCGAGACATGAATGGGGTGCGCCTGCCGGACAGGCACAATGTCGCGCCCCAACGCCAATGCCAGATTTTTGTCGCTGCTGATGCCTTTGGAAAAGCTGATCGCGCGCATCGTCGCTACTCGCCAAACATAGCCCGCACACGGGCAAGGTCTTGGGGGGTATCGACGCCGTGCGGCGGGGCGGTATCGGTCAGACTGACATGAATGTGCATGCCCGCGGCAAGCGCGCGGAGTTGTTCCAGCCCCTCGGCCTCCTCCAGCGGCGCGGGCGGCAAGGCACTCAGCCGCATTAGCGCCCGCACCCGATACGCATAAAGGCCGATATGCCGGTAGGTTGGCAGGTTCGGGACCGGGCTGCGCCGGTATGGGATAGGACTGCGCGAAAAATACAGCGCCGCGCCGCGTCCGCTGCGCACCACTTTGACAATATTCGGGTTATCAAGATGCTCGCTCTCGGTGATCGGGCACGCCAGCGTTGCCATGTCGGCATCGTCGTTGTCGACAAGGGCTGAAACAGCCTGGTTGACCAGCGCGGGCGGCAACAGGGGCTCATCGCCCTGAAGATTGACCACGATATCCTCGCCGTCGAGGTTCAAGATTTCCGCCACCTCAGCGGCGCGGTCGGTGCCCGAGGCATGATCCGGTCTGGTCATCACCACCCGGCCCGAAGCGGCGGTGACCACATCCCCGATACGCGGGTCGTCGGTGGCCACAACGGCGCGGTCAGCGCCCACAAGCGACTGGGCAATCGCCAACACATGGAGAACAAGCGGCTTGCCGCCAATATCTGCCAGCGGCTTGCCCGGCAGCCGAGATGAGCCATAGCGCGCGGGAACCACGATCCACGGCACAGGACCGCTCACCGAAGAGGCCCACCCGCAAGACCGTCGCTGAGAGATTTGCCCAGCGTGCTGGCAATATGCTCGCACGCTTCGCGCACCGCGCCGTCGCCGCCAGACTGCGTCGTGACAAAATCAGCAATCTCCAGAATATCCGCCACCGCATTGGCCGGGGCAATGGCATAGCCAACGGCCTGCATCACATCGCGGTCGATCAGATCGTCGCCCATAAAAGCGGTCTCGCCCGCATCAACGCCGAGACGGTGCAAAAGCGTCCTCAGGCCGGTCATCTTTTCTTTGGCGCCCAGAATGCGGTCATGAATACCGAGGTCATCAAGCCGCGCCTTCAGCGCCAGGCTCGTCCGCCCCGAAATAACCGCAATACGCACCCCAAGCGCGCGCAAAAGCTTCAACCCCAAACCGTCCTGCACATGAAAGGCTTTAAAGCTTTCCCCCTCCGATGTGTAATACAGCCGACCGTTTGTCATCACACCGTCGACATCCAAAATCAGAAGGCGAATGGCCATGTCAGGCCTCCATAGGCTGTTGGCGAATTTGCGCTTTCACCACCTGATCAAGCGCTTTGGCGTGCGACAAAACAGGCGCAAGCTGGTCAAGCGGCAGGGCGCACGGGCCGTCGCATTTGGCCGCGTCCGGATCGGGATGCGCTTCCAGAAACACACCGGCCAGCCCAACCCCCAGCCCCGCACGCAGCAGGGGCATCAACTGTTCGCGCCGACCGCCAGCACCGTGCGACAGGCC
>JASBSO010000229.1 GCA_030148905.1 Kordiimonadaceae bacterium
CCGAAGGCCCGGATACGACCATCATCATGGTTCAATAAGGCGGCGGTGCCTACCCATTCCCCGCCGCAAAGCGCTCCAGAAAATCTTTGGTCACGTCGTCGGCAGGGTACATCAGTTCGATCTTCATGTCGGAAAGCGCGATATCTTCGGTGGAGCCGAACTGGGTGATCGCGGTGATGAACGCAAGGCGCACCTCGCCCAGCCGGTATTTGAGCGGAATAACCGCAGCGGTTTCGCCCGGCGCGGGCGGGCGCGGGCCCGCCTCGGCCAACAGCCGCTCCGCCGCCGCGTCGAGATAAGCGTCGCCGCCCACATGCGCCGATTCGGTGGCCAGCCGCACCGCCATATGGCGCGCCACCTCGGCCCAGTTTTCCACCGCGTCGCGGCCGGGCCCGGGGGCTAAAAAGGCTTCAAGCAAGCTGTCGCCTTCGCCCACGCCAAAAGTGCCAAACATCTGCGCTGCCACCGCATTGAGGCGCAGCAGCGTCCAATGCCGGTCGATCGCAATGCCCGGATAAGGCGCGTGCCGGTCAAGCATCCAGTCCACCGCCGCGCGGATGGGCGCCATGTCGCGTGCGCCCAAATCGCGGGCGCGGTAATGCGCAGCAAAACCCGCCGCCGACAGCAGCGTGTTGCGCGCCGCCAGCGGAACACCCAGCGTTTCGGCCAACTGGATCACCATCGCCTGGCTGGGCCGCGCGCGGCCGGTTTCCAGAAACGAGATATGCCGCGCCGACACGCCGGCGTCTAAGCCCAAATCCATCTGGCTGATCCGGCGGCGGGTGCGCCAGTCTTTGAGCATGGGGCCGAATGTGTTGCGCATGCGAAGCCTCCCTTGTCTGGTCGCATACCGTGACTATAGCGCGGGTGGGCGCACGATCACTTACCTCTGAGGTTATTGAGGTGCTTACCCGGTGCCGCTAGCGTTCCCCCATAACGACACCCGAGCACCAGAGAGGAAATCATCATGGTCAACCAAAGCCAAAGCCTGTGGCTCAAAATCGCATCCGGTATCACGATCGCATCGGGGCTGGCCTTTGCCGCCGCCGCGCATCAGGCTTTTGCGGGGTCTGCCCTCGAGTTTCTGGCGCTGGTGGGTGCGGGGCAAGACGGCGACATGACCACCGCGCAGCGTTTGCTGAGCGCGATTTCGGGCGGCGTGCTGACCGGCTTTGGCATGATGATCTGGGCGATCACCACGCGCCTTGTCCCGCGCGACCCGGCGCTGGCACGCCAGCTGATCCTGACCGGGATTTTGAGCTGGTTTATCGTCGACAGCACCGGCTCGGTCATCGCCGGGGCGGCGATGAATGTGGTGCCCAATATCGGGTTTTTGCTGCTGTTTGCAGTGCCCGCAGTGACGCTGGTTCAGGTCCCCGCCGCCGACGCGCATTAGCCCCGCTGCATTAGGTTTCGAGGCCCGGCAAAAACCGGTCGACGACGGCATCGCGCAGCTTGGTGCCGTCGGGGTCGGCCTCGGTTTTGAGGCGGCAAAACTCCTCCGCCCAATCGGAGGTGCGGACCCTGAGCGGCGGTGCGCTTTGCCCGATAACACCCAAAATCACCTCCGCCACTTCGTCGGCGGTTTGAAAACTGCTGAGCGTACTTTCGCTGCCATCACCGCCCGCGCCGCTGCGCGCGCGCATGCCGCCCAGATAGGCCTCCAGCACGGGTTTGTACGCGTCATCCAAGATCCCGCCGGTGGCCCCGACATCGGCCATGACATTGGCGGCAAAGTCGGTGGAAATGCCGCCGGGCTCAATGAGCGAAAATTCAATGCCGAAGGCCGGGCGCACATAGCTCGCCAGCGCCTCGATATACCCCTCCACCGCAAATTTGGCGGCGCAGTAAAATTCGTTAAACGGTTGGCCCACCAGCCCGCCCACCGAGGTCACGGCAATAATATGCCCGGCCTTGCGCTTGCGCATCGCAGGCAGCACCGCCTTTACCGAGCGCACCACGCCCATATAATTAATGTCGGTAACGCGGGCGATCTCGTCTTCGCTGGCTTGCTCGGTCGAGCGGATAAAGCCGGCCCCGGCATTGGCGACCAGCACGTCAACGCCGCCAAAATCCGATTCGATCTCGCCGACCACCGCATCGATCTGTGCCTGGTTCTGCACATCAAGTGCGCGCACCTCCAGGCCGACCAGCGCCTCGGCCGCGGCGGCGTCAAGCGCCTCGCGCTTGTCCAAATTGCGCATGGTCGCAAACACCCGGTGCCCGGCCTTGCCCGCCGCAACGGCGAGGCTCAGCCCAACCCCGGTCGAACACCCGGTGATCAAAATGCTTTTGGTCATGGTCGCCCTCCCCCAAGCTGAAAGAACCGCCGCGTGCAGACCATACCACGCGCGGCGGCTGGTGCAGATTACTCTGCCGCGTCGAGTTTGTCTTGGGTGCGCAGTTCAAAATCCGACGCATCGTGCCGGTTACGCAGCTGGTCTTCGGGTTCGCCCCAGCTTTTGTTGACGATGCGCCCGCGCTTGACCGCCGGGCGGTCCGCCAGCTGTTTGGCCCAACGCATCACATTGGTGTAGCTCTCCACCTGCAGAAATTCCTGCGCGTCGTAAATGGTGGAGATCAGCAGCCCGCCATACCAGGGGAAGATCGCCATATCGGCGAT
>JASBSO010000236.1 GCA_030148905.1 Kordiimonadaceae bacterium
AGACACAGGCCCGCCAGTTTGCCCTAAAAAGCCGACAAGAAGCCGAACGCCGCCGCATACAGGCCTTTGTCGACCGGTTTCGCTATAAACAAAGCAAGGCCAAACAGGCGCAAAGCCGCCTGAAAATGCTGGAACGCATGCAGCCGATTGCCACCATCATTGACGAGCAAACCGTTCCCTTTGATTTTCCGAAGCCCGAGCCTCTGTCATCGCCGCTGATCGCGCTTGAAGAGGTTTCGGCAGGGTACGGCGACACCACCGTTTTGCGCAATCTGTCGCTGAGGATCGATATGGACGACCGCATTGCGCTTTTGGGTGCCAACGGTAACGGAAAGTCCACCTTTGCCAAGCTGCTGGCCCGTAAAATTGCCCCGCTTACGGGGAAAATGCGCAGCCCCCGAAAGCTGAAGGTCGCGTATTTTGCCCAACACCAGCAGGACGAATTGCGCCTTGATGCCAGCCCCTATGCGCATCTGGAAGCCTTGATGGTGGACACCACCGAGGCGAAAATCCGCGCGCGCCTGGGGCAGTTTGGCTTTGGCGCAGAAAAAGCAGACCGACCGGTATCCAGCCTGTCGGGCGGTGAAAAAGCCCGGCTGTTGATGGCGCTGGCCAGTTTCGAGGCCCCGCACCTACTGATTTTGGACGAACCGACAAACCATCTGGATATCGACAGCCGCGCTGCGCTGGCCGATGCCATCAATGCCTATGACGGGGCGGTGATCCTGATCAGCCATGACCGCTATTTGGTGCAGCTTTGCGCCGACAGGCTGTGGCTGGTGGATGGCGGCAATGTCACCCCTTATGGCGAAGATTTGGAGACCTACCGGCGGTCATTGCTGAGCCTCACAAAAGGCAAAGCGAACAGCGAGGCGTCCAGCGGTAATCAGCGCCAAAATGAGCGCCGCAAATCGGCCGAAGACCGCGCCGCCCTTGCCCCGCTCAAACGGCGGATTGCCGATATCGAAACAGAGATTGCCAAGCTGGAAGCGCTACGTGCACGCGCCGATGAAATTTTGAGCGACCCGCGTATTTATGAAGACGCAAACAAAGAAAAACTGATAAATATCAATGAGAAATCAGTGAAAATTCGTGCGTCACTCGAAAAACAGGAACAACGCTGGCTGGATGCCAGCGCTGAACTGGAACGCCTGCAAGCGGCCGATTAACGCGCTGTTTCAAGACTGGCGACCGGACGGCCCCAACTGGCCTTGAGGTCGGCAAATGTTTGATCGTTCCAGATCACCTGCCAGTGATCGGCGCCCTCGACGGTGATGAAGCTGTCATCGCCATTAAAGCGGTTTTGCAGCGCTGCGCCACTTTCATAGGGTACCACGGGGTCATCGGTGCCGTGATAGATGCGAAACCGCGCCTGATTGGCCTGCGCGACGTGCAAATCGCTGCGCAGCGGAAAGGCCATCACCGCATCCAGCAAAAAGTCCGGCATATACCAGTTCCTGTATTTCGCCATATAGATCAATGAATTAAACGGCGCAAACAGTACCACATCCTTCACCTGGGGGCGCATCGCTGCAAGCGCGGTTGACCAGGCGGTGCCCATGGAATAGCCGACCACCCGGATGTCGGCCTCGGGCCAGCGCTCGCGCGTATAGTCATACCAGACCAGGGCATCTTCGATCATTGCGTCTTCGCGCAACTCGCCGTGGCTTTGGCCGGTTTCGCGGCGCTCGACGGCGAAAAGGTCATAGCCCAGCTTTTCGAACATCTCGGCCATGCGCACCGAGGCGGAAAGGTTCTGACCATTGCCGTGAAAGAATAGCACAATCGCATCGCCCGGCGTGGGGCCGGGGTGATATGCGGCTTTCAGCGTTGCTGTCGGGCGGTCGAGCGAGACGACCTCAACATCTGGGTCAAACCCCCAATCATAGTCGTCGTCCACAAGGCGCTTTGCAAAGATCAAATCTGCCTGATTGGCGTACATATAACTGGTGGCGGCGGCGTAAAACCCCAGAACCAAAATCACCACACCACCCAAAATCTTTTTTATCACGCTTTTTGCTCCCACTTTCCGGAATCGCTTTGTTGCCAATAACTTAACTCGTCGTCGCTGTCCTTCAACATACGCCAATAGTCGCGCGCCGCCTGAACCTGGTCGGGGTCACGCCCGTCAAACATCACCATCACGCGGGCAAAGCCGTCCCGCGCAGGCGTTCTAGGTGCCCCCACCTGGATAAGCGCGCACGGATCGCCAACAGGCTCGGGTGCATCGCCGGTTGTCAGCAAAATCGGATGCGCTGCGTCGTGCTTTCCACCCGCCAGGCCATGCGGCAAAAAGCTGTCCTGGTCATAGGTCCACAGCCGCTCGTCGAGCGTTTTGGCAAGGCCGGGGTCATCAAAGTGCAAAACCTGACGATAGCCCGCCGCATAGGCGCGGCTGACCAAAAGCGGCAAGGCCTCTTCGATCGATTGCCGCTGCAGATGATAAAATCTGACCTCGCCAGCCAATTAGTTGGCCTCGTAATGCGACGCGATAAAGGTGTCGAGCAACCGCACGCCGTAACCGGTCGCGCCTTTTTCGCTCAGGGTCATGTTTTTCTCGGACCAGACAACACCGGCAACGTCGATATGAGTCCAGGGCGTATCGCCGACAAAGCGTTGCAGGAACTGTGCTGCCGTTATTGACCCGGCCCCGCGACCGCCGATATTTTTCATGTCGGCGGTGGGGGTGTCGATCATCTTGTCGTAATTTTTGTGCAGCGGGAACCGCCAAACCTTGTCGCCGGTTTCGGCGCCAGCGGCCAAAAGGCGGTCTGCCAGTTCGTCATTGTTAGAGAAAATACCCGCATATTCGCTGCCCAATGCCACGATCATCGCACCGGTCAGCGTTGCCAGATCGACCATCAGCTCGGGCTTATAGGTTTCTTTGACATGCCAAAGGATGTCCGCCAGCACCAGGCGCCCCTCGGCGTCGGTGTTCAACACCTCGATCGTTTGGCCGGACAGGCTGGTTACCACATCACCAGGGCGCTGCGCGTTCCCGTCGGGCATATTTTCCACCAATCCAACGACGCCAATCACATTCGCCTTGGCCTTGCGAGCGGCAAGGGCGCACATGGCACCGGTGACAATCCCTGCACCGCCCATGTCCCACTTCATCTGATCCATGCCCTCGCTGGGTTTGATCGAAATACCGCCGGTGTCAAACGTCACACCCTTGCCGAGAAACGCCACAGGTGCGCTATCGTCGCCTTTGCCATTCCAACGCATAATCGCCACACGGCTTTCCTTGGTTGACCCCTGCCCCACCGCCAACAGCGCATTGAAGCCATGCTCTTTCAGATAGGCTTCATCGAGAATACTGACTTCGATGCCCAGTTCTTCGAGGTCGCGCACGCGCTCGGCAAAGCTTTCAGGGTGGAGGACATTGGGCGGTTCCGAGGTGAGATCGCGGGTCAGATAGACCCCGCGCGCAACGCCTTCGCGCACCGCAAACCGTTCTGCCGCCGCGTCGTCTGCAACCAGCGTTGCCGCCTTCAGCGTGGGTTTCTTGTCGGCGTCTTCCTTGGTGCGGTAGCGGTCAAACCGGTATGCCCGCAGCAGAATCCCTTCCGCAACGAGCGCCATGTCGGCGGTGTCCGCATCATCAATAACGGTAACACTGGTGCTGCCGGTCATGTGCAGATGCGCAAAGATAGCGCCGCCCAGCTCTACGGTGTCTTGCGGAGAAAGCTTGGCGCGCTCGCCAACAGACCAAAACACCACGCGGTCAGCCACCACGCCTGCAGGGGCGACCAAATCCACCTTTTGCCCGGCCTTGCCCGCATAACGCGTCACCTTGGCGGCTTTTTCCGCAGCCATGGCAACAGAGTCGCCAAAGGGGGCCGACG
>JASBSO010000238.1 GCA_030148905.1 Kordiimonadaceae bacterium
GGGTACGCCCACGATCATTATCGATGGCCAGAAGCTTGATGGCTATGCCTTCGATAAGATTGATGAGGTGCTGTCCAAAAAATAGGGGGTGCGGGTCGGCCTCGGCCCGTCAAATGTCGTAACCCATGCAGTTCACGCGTCTTCGCCTGTCGGGGTTTAAATCCTTTTTAGAGCCGACCGATCTGTTGATCGAGCCGGGGCTGACCGCCATTGTCGGCCCCAATGGCTGCGGCAAGTCCAACCTGCTTGAGGCCATTCGCTGGGTGATGGGCGAAAACCGGGTGAAATCCCTGCGCGGAGCCGGGATGGATGATGTTATTTTCGCCGGGACCGACCAGCGCAGCGCGCGCAATCTGGCCGAGGTTGTCCTGGTCATCGACAACCGCGACGGCACCGCGCCGATTTCCATTGTCAGCGGTGACGAGCTGGAAGTGGTGCGCAGGATCGAACGCGATTCGGGCTCGGCCTACCGGATCAACGGGCAGGATGTGCGCGCCAAAGACGTCACGCTTTTGTTCGCCGATATGGCGACCGGTGCGCATTCGCCCGCGCTGGTTAGCCAGGGCCGCATTGGCGAGTTGATCAACGCCAAGCCTGAAAACCGCCGTCTGGTTCTGGAAGAGGCAGCAGGCATTTCGGGGCTGCATGCGCGCCGCCGCGAGGCCGAAAGCAGGCTGCGCTCGGCTGAGGGCAATCTGGCCCGGCTTCAGGATGTGATGCAGGCGATGGCAAGCCAGATGTCGGCGCTCAAGCGGCAGGCCCGTCAGGCGCAGCGCTATAAGGAAATCTCGACCGATATCGAACAGGCCGAAGGCAGCCTGATGGTACGCCACTGGCGCGAAGCGGCGGATCAGGTGGTGGCGCTAGAAGCGCGCCAGCGCGAGGCCGCGCGCCGAGTTGCCGACCGCACCGGCCAGGCCGCCAGTGCCTCCAAGGCGCAAACCGAATTTGCCGCAACCCTGCCGCCGCTGCGCGACCGGGTGGTCGAAGCACGGGCCGCCTTGCAAACGGTGCGGATCGAGCGCGACAACCGCGCCGCCGAGCAAGAGCGCCGTGCCGCCGCGCGCGCGCGGCTCGACGTGCAGGCCGAGCAAATTTTAACCGATATCGCACGCGAACACAGCCAGATGCAGGAAGCCGAGGAAAGCTTGTCGGTGGTCACCGTCGAGCGTGAACGGCTGCAAGCCGACCATGCCGGGTCCGACGATGCCCAGGCCGCTGCGCGCGAGACTTTGGAGCGGGCGCAAAGCGAAGCCAGCGAGGCCGAAGCGGTCTTTGACCAGCTGTCTGAACAGGCCGCACAGGCGAGGGCCCGACGCTCAAGTCTGGCCAGCGACCGCCTGATGATTGAGCGCAGGCGCGACCATTTCCAATCCGAAATCGCCCGCACAGATGCCGAACTGGCGGCCCTGAATGCGGGGGCCGGCAATGACAGCGCGGTCGCTGTGGCACAAACCGCGCTAAAAGATGCCAAAGCCGCCGCCGATCAGGCGCGCGCCGCAGTGGACCGCTTGACAAGCGCGCTTGAGGCCCAAAGCGCCGAGCGCGACGCGTGCCAGGGTGAACTGGCCGCCATACAGGCGCGCAGCAAAGCGATAACAAGCGAAGTCGATATTCTACGCAGTCGCCACGTTAGCACAGGCGATGCCGAAGAAACCGTTGCAGACAGGGTGAGCGCAGACACAGGCTTTGAAGCCGCGCTGGCGGCCGCCATCAGTTTTGGCGGTGATGCAGGCAGTGACGGCGCGACCGATAAGTTTTGGCAATCCTATGCGCCGCTTGGTGCCCCCATATGGGCATCGGGGCTGACGCCGCTTGCCCCGCATGTGCGTGTGCCGGACGCCCTTGCCCGTATGATCGAGGCAACGGCCGTCGCCGACGACGAAACGGCCGCAGCCCTGGCCGACACTTTGGAGCGCGGCTGTCAGATTGTCACCGCAAGCGGGGCGCTCTGGCGCTGGGACGGATATGTGCAACGCCGGGCGGGCGACACAGCGGCGGCGATGCGGCTGCGCGACATGAACCGCCTTGATGTCTTGGAGACAGACCTTCGGGAGGTGCGCCGTACCCAGGCGGACCTGGAGGCGGCGCTTGACGCCAAGCAGGCAGCCTGCGCCGAGACCCGCAATCAGCTGGACACAGTCCGCAAAGATATCGACATGCACGAGGCCGCTGCAACCGAGGCTCAGCGCACCCTGATCAAGCTTGAGGAAGAGCAAAGCCGCCTCACCGCCCAGCGTGACCGCCTGAGCGAGCGGCTGGCCCAACTGCGCACCGATTATGAGACCGCATGCAAAAGTCTGGATGACGTCGAGGCGCAGACCGCATCGCTTCCCGACCAGCAGGCGCTGGAGGCCGACCTTGCCGAACGGCGCGGACGCGTTGAGGCGTGCCGAAAAACCCTGTCCGAGGCGCGCGCCCGATTTGACGGGCTTGAGCGCGAACGCAGCGAGCGTGCAGGACGGTTGAAACTGTTGGCGACCAATATCTCCGCCTGGCAAAGCCGCATCGAAGCTGCCGAAACGCAAATTTCCGCCCTTGGCGACCGGCAAAAGGACACCGAACGTCAGCTGAAAGCGTTGGAGATCGACCCGGCAAAGGACGCCGCCGAACTGAGCGCCCTTGATGACCGTATTGACGCCCGAAAGCGCGAAAGTTCAGACGCAGAAGAGGCGCTGGCGGCCGCCGAACAGCAAGCCGGTGCGGCCGAACACACCGCCCGCGAGGCGGGCGAGCGCCTGACCGAAGCGCGCGAAGCGGCCGCCCGCGCCGAGGCTGAACTTGAGGCCGGCGGCACCCGGCGCAAGGATATTGCCGCGCGGATCGGCGAGCGATTCGGCTGCGCGCCGACCGCGGTTTTGGAAAAGGTTGGCCTGGACCCTTCTGCCGAGCTTCCGGCGCTAGTTGTGCTCGAGGGCAAGTTGGACAAGCTGAAACAAGAACGCGAGCGTCTGGGCGCGGTCAACCTGCGCGCCGATGAAGAACTGGTCGACGTCGAAGAGCAATTGACCCACCTTGGCGGCGAAAAGGGCGAACTGGAGCAAGCGATCCAACGTCTGCGCAAAGCCATTGCCGACTTGAACCGCGAAGGACGCGAGCGTCTGACAAAGGCCTTTGAAGAGGTCAATACGCATTTTGGCGAGCTGTTCTCCACTTTGTTCGGCGGTGGTGAGGCGCATTTGAGCCTGACCGAGTCCGACGACCCGCTGAATGCGGGGTTGGAAATCTTCGCCAGCCCGCCCGGCAAAAAGCTGCAATCCCTGTCGCTGCTGTCGGGCGGCGAGCAGGCGCTGACGGCGCTATCGCTGATTTTCGCAGTGTTTATGACCAACCCTGCACCGATTTGTGTGCTGGACGAGGTGGATGCCCCGCTGGACGACGCCAATGTCGACCGGTTTTGCGATCTGTTGGAGGCAATGCGCGCGAAAACCGATACGCGCTTCCTGATTGTGACACACAATGCGGTCACCATGGCGCGAATGGACCGGTTGTTTGGGGTCACCATGGCCGAGCGGGGTGTCTCTACCCTTGTTAGCGTCGACCTGGAACGCGCGGTGCAGATGGTTGAATGATTTTTTGAGATTAATTCAATGAAAACAATGTGTTAATGTGATATGTTTGCGGCTTGACACCCTTTGGGGCAGTCACTATGTTGCACACGCTTTCGGCGGGCCGGTGTGCGGTACGTCAAAGCCTGCACTGTGGTGCCCGTTGCGTTAGTGTTGTCGGAGAGAAGCGTGAGCGACCAGCAACAGGACCGTGACACAGATCCGGATGACCGGCTGGACGCGCTTGGTCGGCGTTTGCACGGTTTGGATCGCACAGCTAGGGCGTCACAGTCTGCACAGCGCGAGCCCGCCCCCATGGGGCGTGCGTTGCAGCTTGGTGTAGACATTGCCGCAGGCGTTGGCGTGGGCGCGTTTATCGGTTTGATGCTTGACAGGCTGCTCGCAACCGGCCCCTGGCTGATGATTGTGTTTTTGTTTGTTGGCTTCGCTGCGGGCGTTCGCAATGTAATTCGCCGGGCCTCAGAATTTGGGGTTGAAGACGAGGCCAAAAACCTCGATATAGGCGACGAAAATTGAAGACCACGGCCAAGCGTTCTGGCGTTTGGCCTTTTTGGTGAGATAAAACGTGGCCCAAGAACACAGCCCACTCGAGCAATTCGAAATCCATCCCATCATTGATTTGAGCTTTGCCGGTGTGGATGCATCCTTCACCAACAGCTCGCTGTTTATGGTGTTGGTTGTGGGGCTGTTGACGCTGTTTACCATCTCCGCCACACGCGGTAGTGCGCTGGTTCCCGGGCGCGGGCAGGCGATGCTGGAAATGGCCTATGAATTTATCGCTGCCATGGTGCGCGACAATGCCGGCCGCGACGCCAAGCCGTTTTTCCCCTTTGTGTTCACGCTGTTTATGTTCGTGCTGGGCTCGAACGTGATGGGGATGATCCCTGGCAGCTTCACCGTGACCAGCCATATCGCCGTAACCTTTGCGCTGGCGGCGCTGGTTTTTGTTGGCGTGACGCTGCTTGGGTTCATCAAAAACGGGGCGAAATTTCTCAAGCTCTTTGCACCCTCGGGCGTTCCGCTGGCGCTGCTGCCATTGATCATTTTGATCGAGCTGGTGTCGTACATGTCGCGCCCGATCAGCCTGTCGGTGCGTCTCTTTGCCAATATGCTGGCCGGCCACATCATGCTGAAGGTGTTTGCAGGCTTTGTGATCAGCCTGGGTTCGCTTGGTGCCATTGGTGTTGCGGCGGCGGTGATGCCGTTTGCGCTGAATGTTGTTTTGACCGGCCTCGAATTCCTGGTGGCGTTCTTGCAGGCCTATGTATTTGCCATTCTGACCTGTGTGTATCTGCACGATGCGTTGCATCCGGAACACTAGGTCGTTCGTTTATTCTCTTATCAGCCAATAGAAGGAAAGACTGATGGAACTTGATGCAGCTAAGATGATCGGTGCAGGCCTTGCCACAATCGCTCTCGCCGGTGTGGGCGTTGGCCTTGGCAACATCTTTGGTAACTTTATGGCGGGCGCACTGCGCAACCCGTCGGCAGCCCCAAAAGTCCAGGGCACCATGCTCCTGGGTTTTGCACTGACCGAGTCGGTTGCTCTGTTCGCACTGGTTATCGCATTCCTGATCCTCTTCACCTAATATTGGGTGAAGACGGCCTTAGGGGTTCCCTTCCGGCCGCAGGTTTCAGGCGCAACATACCAACCACTGTGAGCCGATTATGGTCATGATACTGCTAGCCGCAGCGGACGCCGCCCATGAAGCATCGGGCGGCCTTCCGCAGCTGAATGTGCTTTTTGATGGAAGCTTCACCAACCAGATCATCTGGTTGGCGCTGACCTTCGCGTTTCTGTATATTGTTCTCAGTCAGGTCGTGTTGCCGCGCTTGGGCTCGGTCTTGACCGAACGCGAAGAAGCCATCGCCGCTGATCATGACCGTGCGCGCAATGCCCACCGCGAGGCCGAAAAGATCAAAGCGGCCTATGAGGACAATCTGGCGAAGGCGCGCGCCGAGGCGCAAGCCTCTGTCGGTGAAGCGCGCGCTGCGGCGGCCAAATCGCTTGCCGATGCGCAGGCGCGGCTGGACCAGGATTTGGCAAAGCTCTCGGCGGACGCTGAGAAGCGCATCAAGGCCGCCGTGGCCGATGCGATGACCGATATCGGCGCGGTTGCCAGCGAGGTTGCGGCGGATCTTTACACCAAGCTGACCGGCGAGGACGCCAAGGCGGACGCTGTACGCAAGGCGGTTGATGCCAAGCTTCAATCAGACCAGGGAGCGCAGTGATGGCGAGCGGTGAACCTTTCTACCTCAATCCCACCTTCTGGGTGGCGGGGTCCTTTACGGTCTTTGTTGGGGGTGTGCTCTATAAAAAGGCACACCACGCCATTACCAAGATGCTGGATGCCCGCATTGCCAACATCAAAACCCAGCTTGAGGAAGCCACCCGCCTGCGTCAGGAGGCCGAAGAGCTGTTGAACGACTATCAGCGCCGCCAGCGCGACGCCGAGCAAGAGGCCGCAGACATTTTTGCGCGCGCCGAGGCGGATGCCAAAATTCTGATGGAAGAAAGCACCCGCGACATCGATGCCATGACCGAGCGCCGCAAGGCGGCGGCCGAGGCTAAAATCGCGCAAGCCGAAGCCCAAGCGGTCAAGCAGGTGCGCGCTGCAGCCGTTACTGCCGCCGTCGAGGCGACAAAGGACCTGCTGGGCAGTTCGCTCCCGGCTAAATCGGCGAATGGCCTGATCAACGATGCGATCAAGGATGTTGCGAGCCGCGTCCACTGATCTTGGCCGTCAGCACAGTGTGCGATGTAAAAAGCTCTGCAGCGATGTGGAGCTTTTTTTGTTTTCGGCGTAGTTTGACTGCCAGTGGGGAGATGCCCAGTGGGGAGATGCAAGGTGCCTTCGGACCGCTTAGACCGCCTGAAACAGCGCGCCGCCCTGGCCTCGGTCACGGTTGCGGTCACCCTGATCGCCTTGAAGGCGATTGCGTGGTGGCTGTCGGGTGCGGTGGCGATGCTGGGATCTTTGATGGACTCTGGCCTTGACCTGCTGGCGTCGGCGGTGACGCTGGTGGCGATTCGCACCGCGCTGACCCCGGCGGATGACAATCACCGCTTTGGCCATGGGAAAGCCGAGGCGTTGTCGGCCTTGTTTCAAAGCGGGGTGATGGCGACCGCCGCGGTTTTGCTGATGATCGAATCGATTGCCCGCATCGGCACAACGGCGCCGCCGAGCGCAACCGGCGTGGTTGTGTGGGTGTCGCTGATTTCCGTTATCGTCACGCTTGGCCTGGTGCTGTTTCAGCGCTGGGTTTTGGCGCAGACGGGCTCGCTCGCGATTGCCGGCGATCACCTGCATTATAAGGGCGATTTGGCCATGAATGTGGGTGTTGTCGCGGCGGCCCTGTTGTCGGCGCGCGGGCTGCCGGTTGCCGATGCGGTGGGCGGTATGGCGATTGCGGGTTATATCGCCGTCAGTGCATATGGGGTATGCCGACCCGCTATTGACATGCTGATGGACCGCGAGCTTGATGCAGCGGCCCGCACCGACCTGATCGCAGTGGTGTCGGACGTGCCGGGGGTGGCGGGTTGTCATGATCTGCGCACCCGGCAATCGGGCTCGGATCAGATCATCCAGCTTCATATCGATGTCGACGGCGACCTCAGCGTTGCCGAGGGCCACGCCATTGCCGAGCGGGTGCGCCGTGCGATTGAAAGTCAGCATCCTGGCGCCGATATTCTGGTGCATGTTGACCCTGTGCCCGCACCTGCGGTGCAATAGCGCTTGATTTCCGAGCGCCCGTGCGCACACTCGCGGGCATGATCACATATTACGGCATTAAAAATTGCGACACGGTCAAACGGGCGCGCACTGCGCTTCAAGACCACGGTATCGACGCGCGGTTTCATGATTTTCGCGCCGATGGTATCGATATGGCACTGGCGAGCGATATGGTCGCCGCACTCGGGGCCAAAGTGGTTGTCAACACCCGCGGGACAACCTGGCGCGGACTGTCGGACACCGACAAAGCCCGCGCCGACAGCGACCCGGCGGGCCTGATCGCCGAGTTTCCGGCTTTGATCAAGCGCCCGGTGTGGCGCAAGGGCGATGCGTGGCGCATCGGCTTTGCCAAGCGCGACGAGGCCGACATGCTGGCCTGGCTCAAAGGCTAGACCAGTATGGACCTTCAGCTTTTCCAGCTGGACGCCTTCACCGACCGGCCCTTCGGCGGTAATCCGGCGGCGGTGTGCCCGCTTCCGGCCCCCATTGACGGTGGGCTGATGCAGCAGATCGCGCTGGAAAATAATCTTTCAGAAACGGCGTTTCTTGTGCCTCTGCCCGATCATGCAGAGGCCGATTTTCACCTGCGCTGGTTTACGCCTGCGGTCGAGGTGGACCTGTGCGGCCACGCCACCATGGCAGCGGCGGCGGTGGTCTTTCGCAAATTGATGCCTGGAGCCAGCCGCATAAGGTTTCAGACGCTCTCCGGCATCCTGACGGTTGCGCGGGACGGCGACAGGCTGGTGATGGACTTCCCGGCGGACCGGGTGGAACCGCTCACCGACCTCAGCCGATATGCCCGTGCCTTTGGCACAGCACCCATTAAAGGCGTGCGCGGGGTGCGCGATGATGTGCTGCTGTTTAAGGACGAAGCCACCATCGCCGCGCTTGCACCCGACAGCGCCGTGTTGCGGCAAATGCCCGAGCGCGGCTTTGTCGCCACCGCGCCGGGCGACAGCGCCGACTTTGTCACGCGCTGCTTCTTTCCCAATCACGGGATCGAGGAAGACCCGGTCACTGGCTCGGCTTATTGTATCGCGGCACCCTTTTGGGCGGCAGAGGTCGGCAAAACGCGCTTTCATGCGCGGCAAATCTCAGCGCGCGGTGGCGATGTGTGGCTGGAGTTGCGCGGCGACCGGCTTTTTATTTCAGGGCAGGTGGCCTGGGTGATGGCGGGGGTGATGACGCTGCCCGATATGGTAGGATGAGTGATATGACCAGTGTTTATGACTTTGAAATGCCGCGCCTGAACGGTGAGCAGCAAAAACTGGATGCCTATAAAGACAAGGTGCTGCTGATCGTCAATACCGCCTCCAAATGCGGCTTTACGCCGCAATATAAGGGGTTGGAGGCACTGTACCGCGACCTCAAGGACAAGGGGTTTGAAATTCTGGGCTTCCCGTGCAACCAGTTCGGCGCGCAAGAGCCGGGCGGTGCGGATGATATCGCCGACTTTTGCGAGATCAATTACGGTGTCACCTTTCCACTGTTTGAGAAAATCGATGTGAACGGCTCAGATGCCGCACCGCTATACAGCCACCTGAAATCCGCAGCACCGGGCTTGATGGGCACCAAGGGCATCAAATGGAATTTCACCAAATTCCTGGTGGATCGCAGCGGCAAGGTGGTCAAACGCTTCGGCCCGCAAGATGACCCGGCGGTGATCCGCCCGGCTATCGAAGCGCTGTTGTCAGCGTAAAAGGGGCAGGCCATGGCAGACGCGCAAAACCAACTGACCGGTGCGTGCCTGTGCCGCGCTGTGACCTACCGCGTTGTTGATGCTTTTGAATATGCGCTGAATTGCCACTGTTCCAATTGCCGCCGGGCAACGGGGGCGCCCTTCAAGCCGCTGGCGGGGATCAAACGCGACGCCCTACAGGTAACGACGGGCCAGGACAAGCTGATGACTTACGGCGACGCTGATGCGCACGACGTGCACTGCGCACAGTGCGGGTCGCTTTTATATTCGGTTGTGCGGGGCGGTCAGTATGTTCATGTGGCTATGGGCACGCTGGTTGATGCCCCCAGCATCCGTCCGTCCAAGCATATTTATGTCGGGTCCAAAGCGCCGTGGTATGACATCACAGACGATTTGCCACAATTTGACGCCCTGGACTGAATGCTTCAACAGCGGACCCGGTCGCGCGCCGCAATCAACATGTCCATGTCGATATGTGCGGGGTTCGGCGCAGCCGTTGCTGCAAAGATATAGGCGCTTCCCCCCGAACTGCACCGGATATACCGAGGATAAAACTGCCAGTCATGCGAGGGCTGGCCTTCAAAGCGGCCGAGAAATTCAACAGGAAACGCCTCCGATTCGCGCATGTTGACTTCCAGTTGCCGGTAATAGCGGTCCAAGGCATCGCCCAGCGTGGAAATCGGCACAGAATCTTCCCGGATTCTCCAGACAAGGACATAACTCCAATATGCGTTAGACCCCTGTTTGCGAAAGCCCGGTGGAAGGGCGACGGCAACATGCGACAAGGAAAACGCCCCATAATCCTGCGTCACCAACGGGTCTGTTGTGCTGATATGTTCGACGAACCAGTCATCTGGAAC
>JASBSO010000243.1 GCA_030148905.1 Kordiimonadaceae bacterium
TTTCCACCGCCTGACGCTGCAAGGGTGTCAGGGTATCCGACTGGATCCACCCCAGGTCGCCGCCAACTGCCGCCGTAGGCGACGCTGATAATTGCTGTGCGATGTCGGAAAAGCTGGCGCCTTCGCGAATACGCTCAACGAGCGTTTTTGCGTCCGCTTCAACCTGCGCTGCGCGGGCGGGGTCGTCGATCAACAGCACGATTTCTGACAGGCGATATTCAAATTTGCCCTTGTTGTCATGCAGGCGCTGAATAAAGCTTTCCACTTCTTCGTCCGACACGGTGGCAAAGGGCCCAAAGCGCCCCTGCACAAGGCGTGACCAGGCCACTTCGGCGTTCAGTTGATATTGCACCGAGCGCTTGGACGACCCAATATTGGCCAGCGTCTGCTCCAACTGTTCGGGCGATTGGCCAAAGCCTTCAGCGCGGCGGGCAAAAAAGGTTTCAAGCTGCGAGTCTGGAATAATCAGTTCGGACTCTGCGGCTTCCTGAATTTGCAGCCTCTCGTCGACCATGGCACGGATCACTTGCTCGCGGACCCGCTGCAGCTCTTCCTCGGAGCTGACTCCGCCCGAGACCGCCACAACAAGCCGCAGTCGCTCGTTGATATCGTGCGTCGAAATTGGCTCGTCATTCACCAAAACTTCGATGCTGTTCAGCTGGGTTTGCGCCAACGCGGCATGCCCGAAAATCAGGGCCAGAATGGCTGTTGGAAACAGAAACGCTACTCGTGACATATATACTTTTGTCCCATCGCTTCGCATTACAGAAACTGTTCAGACGGTTTTTTAGCCAGAATCAAGGCGCTTCGCTAGCCCAAATTCCGCAGACGCAGTTGGAAAAGGACCGCCGTGCCGGGTTCAATATCGCGGTCCTGGGTAAAGGTACGGCGGACCTCAACCGAAAATTCAAAACATTCATCGCCGTATCCCAGGCCAACCGAATAGTCGACACCGTCAAATCCGCCCGTCAGATCCTGAATGGCCGAGGCCGACAGACGCCAGCGTTCGTTGAGCTGATACGCCCCAAAGGCGCGCAATTCCTCGCGGTCTTCGCGGTTAATGAAGGGCAGGTCGCGGTCTAGCTTCAAATAGCCCAGTTGCACAAAGCTTTCGGACCTGTCGCCAAATTGCAGGTTCACCTCGTTGCGGCGAATGGCGAGCGAGCTTTCATCCACACGGAACCGGTGGGTAATCGCAAAAAGCGATTTGTAGCGCACATCCACCCGGCCCACGAGGTCAGAGACATCGCCCGTCAGGCCAATGCCCGGGTCAAATTGGTCCTCGTCGCCCGTAAGGCGCACGGCCTGGCCCAAAAACACCACGGTGTTCCAGTTTGCACTTTGATATTTCCAGTCGACGCCAAGGGTCAGGCGCGAGCCTTCCTCGACCAGATCAAAACCGGGGGCGCGCTCGGACGATAAAATGTTCAGATCGCTCAGCTCAAAGGCGCGGCTGTCCTCATTCACCAGGTCATCGGGCGATCCGGCATTCGGGGCGACGGTCAGGTGCAGGCGCGGCTCCAGAATATGCGTGCCGCTGCCGGTACGTTTGACAAGCGGCCATGACAGCTCCCCCGTCAGGCGGGCAATGCCGCGCAGGGTGGTGCCGCCGTCGCTTGCAAAGGCCGGGTCGTCGGGGCTGTCCGCATCCTCAACGTTATACAGATCACCTCGCACCAATCCGTCCAGCGTAAACAGAACGCCCTTGGGCAGGGTAAAGCGCCGCCGCCAGTCGGTGTAGACCGAGATACGCCGGGTATCGAGGCCGTCAAACCGGGTCAGCACAAGGGCATTGGTGCCCAGCGTCCATGTGCCGCCCAGCGGGCGAAACGGGGCGA
This sequence comes from Kordiimonadaceae bacterium, assembly GCA_030148905.1. GTDB lineage: Bacteria > Pseudomonadota > Alphaproteobacteria > Sphingomonadales > Kordiimonadaceae > JASBSO01. The sequence goes on from JASBSO010000243.1 coordinate 1,839, forward strand.
CCAGTTCGGCCTCGATCAAAGGCAGGGCAAACGGCGTCAGGCCTTGGTCGTCTTCAAGGCGCAGGCCCTGGAAGCCCAGGGCGCGGGCCGACAAAAATGACTGATCAATGAAGTTTTGCAGGCTGTAGCTGCTGACGAGTGTGTCGACATTGGAAAAATTATAGCGCCGCAAATAGGTGTCGTCGCTGGCGATGTTCAGGTCAAAGTCCGACTGCCAACCATTGGCGTGGTTCAAATAACCCTTGCCCGAAAAATGGCCGCGAAATTCGCTTTCGCCGGTGTCGTTGCCATCGGCGTCGTTGACATCGGTGCGGGTGGCGCTGCCTTCAACAGTGAATTCGCCCCAGCCGATATGGCGGCGATATTCGGCCGCGATCACCGCGCCTTCGCGGGTGGTGATGATCGGTGTGACCGTCAGGTCCTGACTTTCGTCGATCACATAGTGATAGGGCGCTTCAAGCACGATGCCCAGTTCGTTTCGCGTGCGAATCTGAAACGGCAAAAAGCCAGAGGCGCGGTCAACGGTTGGATCGGGATGCGAGAAATAGGGCGTCCAGATCACCGGCACACCAAAAAATTCCAGACTGGCATTGCGGTAGGTCAAACGGCGTTTGCCGCGGTCATGCACGACACGCACCGCCTTGATCTGCCACACGGGTGGTTCTTCTGAGTTTTCGCACACCACGCACGGGCTGTAGACCGCGCGGTCAAGCGTTGTGATGCCGCTGGCCTCGTCATGTTGGCCGCCTGCGGCAACAACCTGGGCATTGTCTGTCAAAATCAGACGGAAATTCTCGACAAAAGCCTGACGCAGCGTGTCGTCAAGGCGCACCATGGGGGCAATAATCCGCTCTTCGCTGGGTAGGGTGATCTCGACCGCGCCCTCGGCGACGGCTTCGCCCGTGCGTTCATTGATGCGGACCTGCCGAGCGCGCACTTCATAGCCGTCGCGCCGCATAAACACATTGCCAACCGCGATAATGTCGCCGCTTTCCTCGTCAAAGCGGACCTGATCGGCTTCGAACTCGATCAGATCCTCAGGGCCCGCAACCACCGTTAGTGCGCTCGGGTCTGTCTTGGGTGCAGCCTGCGCAAAGAGAGGCGCACGCGGTGCCGAGACGGGCATTTCGGCCAGGTCCGGGTTCAGCGCATCCGCGCAGGCAAGCGAGCTTAACGCCGTGCTCGCCGCCAAAAGGCCAAGCCTGCGCATGGGATGTCGTGAACGTGACCAAACAGAATGAAAGGGCATGGGATCGCTTTTCAGAACTAGCCAAACAGGAAATAACGGCAAGCCTGCCGGATAGCAAGCAATCAGCCAGCAAAAAACGGCAGCACCATGGCATGGAAGTTGGGCATGGATCTCGACTTGATTTTCAGACCTCCAAGGCCCTACTAAGATGCACGAACGTCTTTGCCCCCTGTTTCAAGAGGTCTTGTCATGAAAATCGAATTCAAATCAGACAGCGCATTTCTTCCCGCCACGCAAGATGGCGCGGTTGTGGTCTTGGTCGACAAGGCATCAGACCTGACGGCTGCGTCGGCCCC
>JASBSO010000244.1 GCA_030148905.1 Kordiimonadaceae bacterium
CACCCGGCACAAGCCCCATAGAGTCCAAAGGCCGTCCAAACACCTTAGCGGATGTTAGGCACCGGTCTCCTCGGCGAAGACGAGCGTGTACCCGTTGACGTCACGAACGGCCAGTTCCTTGAAACCATAAGGCTTTTCTTCGGGGCCGTACAGCACCTCGGCACGACCGGCAACGTCATCAGCGCGGGCTTCAACGTCGTCGACCATGAAATACAGCATGCCGGACATGCCAAGGTCGCCGCCGTCCTCGGACGGAACAAGCCATAGGCGTGCACCATTATAAGCCACTTCGGCCCACTGAACGACACCGTCATGTTCCATCGAGTTGACTTCGTCAAAGCCCAGAACGTGGCGATAATAGGCGATCGTTGCAGACACATCCTCAACCATCAAGAGCGGCACTGCGCCGCCAGCAGCGGCAGCACCGCCACCGCCTGTGCTGGCCGCAGGGGCAGCCCCGTCAGCAGGGCGCAGATCATCAGCAGAAACCCGGCCATTGCGGCCTTCGCGCAGCTCAAATTCCAAACGTTGACCTTCGTCCAGGCCTTCCCATCCGGCTGCTTTAACAGATGAGATATGAACAAAGATGTCGTTCCCAGGATCATCAGGAACGATAAATCCAAAACCTTTTTCGGAATTGAACCACTTAACGGCACCGGTGGGCATGCATAGTCCTTTCAGGGTAGGCGTGTAATGGCTGCATGTGTACAGCCATTTCACGGGCGGGGAAACAAGTTTCCGCTAAGCCCTGTAAGATGTCATAAAATCGACATGTCTTAGGCGCGCTGCCGATCAAGCCGCTTTTGCCGCCTCGCAGTAGTGCGACGGCGTGTCAAACAGGCGGTAATTCTCCTGTACCGACACCGGCTCGGTCAGGTCGTCGACATTGGCTTTGTATGCAACCGCGTCAAATTCAAAGGTGAAGGCGGATAAAATCATCTCGACCGTGCTGCCGTTGTTGTCAAAGAGCGGGAAAAAGGTTTTTTTGCTTTTCACAAGGCAGCCAGGATAGTCGACATAGGCATCCGAGAACACAATCTGCCCGCTGTCCGCGCATTCCGAAAACAGCCGTGTCAGATACACACGGCAGCTGCGCTTGGGGAAATCCATAACGGTTTTACCGGTCAGATTTTTTCCGACAACATCGGTCAGCGACGTGCCAAAGACGCGAAACTGAAAGCTTGGCCCAGCGCCGTCACGCACTACATCCGCAAGCGAGACATGGCGCAAAAGCCCCCGGTGCAGAAATTTCGGGTGAAAATCCTTACGCGCAAACCGGCGGTCGCCAAAGATGCGGTGCAGATCCTGCACCATACGGACATGCGCGCCGCCGCAGGGCGCAACATCTGCAGGCTGCACGGAAATCGAATTGTTCAATCCCAGAAACGATGACAAATCCTGCATGACAGTCATGGGCCATTCCTCCAACATAGGTGGACCGTTTCACATGGCGTCAGGATAAGATTCAATTGTTTAACAAAGTGTAATGCACCCGCACGCAAGACCTTTGCAAATCATTACGGGTGCGTATTCTTGTCCGCGCCTTGAGGTTAAAGCGAATTCAACATCCACGACAGTGCGACAATTTGCGGCACACTAAGCAAAGGCAAAAACAGTGCAAAGCGCCAGGATTTTGTCGACTCGCGCAACACCATCACCTCGGTATAATCGGTTGCAACGCCGGTCATCAAAAAGGCAAAGCTATTGCCCGGCGCACCTGCACGGGTCAGCAAATCTGCAGCAATAGGCGTGCTGCCTTCGGAACACACCTCGATAATGGTGGCCGCAATCAGCGTAAAGGCAAGCCCGGCAAGCGTCGGCCCGAACCAGGCCTGCAGGCTTGATGTCTCGACAAAGGTTTGAATGAGCGACGCCAGCACCACACCCACCAAAAGCCATTTGACCACAATGCGGCCGTCTTTCATGCCGTGCTGCAGCAAATCGGTCCAAAAGCTGCGATTAAAGCGCACCGAGGCCAGCCCGCTGCGGATTTCGGCTTTCAGGTCATACTCTTTCGGGACTGTCCGGCGGTTGGGGTTGGGTGCCAAAACACCCCGCGCCACGCAGGCGTCAAAAGCCAGCCCGGCGGTGATCGCCACCACAAAGGACAGGCCGATAAACACCAGCGTCCATGTCAGCCCGACAAGGGCAATCAGGATGAGGGTCAGCGAAAAACTGTTCCACGGGCTGGCCAGCAAAAAGGCGATCATCTGCCCGGCGGTGGCACCGCGCTCATAAAGTTTGACCCCCACCATCAGAATGCCGTGACTGCACAGATCCAGCAGCAGGCCCGCAAAGGTCGCCCGCAAGATACCGCCAAAACCGCCGTCGCGCCCCAAAATGGCGATCACCATATCGCGCGGCACCTTGGCAAGCAGGCCCACCATCACCACACCGATCAGCACCCCCCACCAGACCGTGTTCATTAGGGTTAACACCGCGTGCGACAGCGCACCCAGCCAAACTGGGCCCGGCCCGCCAGCCAGCCCCAGCGCATAGAGCGCCGCGACCAAGCCTGCAAACGACCAAAACACAACATCCACGCCAGTTTTGCTGTCGTCCGGGCAGCATGCGTCCTCAATAGAACTGTGCGTATTGCTGGCGTCAGTCATGACGCTTTCCGCAATTTGTATCCGTCGTACCGCTGGCATCTGTGCAGTCGCCGTACAGGTGTCGTACGATGCTGCATTCGCTCAGCGGCTCGCCGCCTGAGGGGCAGTAGTCTGCCAGCTTAGACAGTCCATCGCGCATCGCCTGCAGCCGCGCGATTTTAGCGTCAATGTCAGAGAGTTTTGCCTGCGCGCGCGCATTCACGGCGGCGCAGTCGGCCTCTTCGCTATCGGTCAGCGCCATCAGGTCTGAAATTTCGGCAAGCGTAAAGCCAAGCGCCTGCCCCTCGCGAATGAAATGCAATCGGCGCAAGGTTTCGACGCTATACACCCGGTAGCCCGACGCCAGACGCTCCGGCTCGGGCAGGAAGCCGCTTTTCTCATAATAGCGAATCGTCTCAACGCCGACACCGGCAGCGCGGGCAAGCTTGCCAATGGTCATCGCGGCCTGAGTGGTGTTCTGGGGGGCATTCTGGGCTATGGTTGCCATGGTGGTATCCTTGTGCATCCTCTTAATATAGGGGCGATTCGATCAAAGCCTACAGTCTGTAGTTGACTTTAGAGTCAAGGCAAGAATGCCGAACATACTGACAATTTTCCGAAGACTGTCGGTTCAGCTAGGCTTCATCATGCTCCGGTCTATACTTCTGAGGGTTCTGTGTGCTGCACAGTTTGGGGAGTTTACCTGTTATGGTTCAGTTTGAAGTTGTCCGCACAAGCTCGGTTGCCGAAAGCGGCACCAGCGATGCCACCGTTCAGCAGATTGAAAGCCTGATCCTGACCGCCGCCAATGAATGGGCGCGGTATTTTGCCGAGGTTGATGTGACCATCACCATCGAGCTGACGATCGAACCCGAGGATGAAGGCGTGCTGGCCACCGGCGGGGGCGGATTTTTCCTTTTGGGGACGGCAGGCACCGGTCAGTCGGTGGCGCAGTCAGCAGCGGCGGCTGAACTCTTAAGCGGGTCGGACCCGTCGCCGGATGCGGTGGACATCACGCTCAGCTTCAATGCCGACGTTGTAGAGCAGTTTTTCTTTGATGACGACCCGACAACATCCGCCGACCTGCCGTTCAACCAGTTTGACGCCTATACCATCATTCTGCACGAACTGGGGCACGGCTTTGGCTTTTTAAACTTCACCGAAACGCTGGCGGATGTTCTGGATCTCGACTCCCCCATCACCATTTTCGACAATTTCCGACGCTTTGAAGGCGATACACCGTTTTTTACCGGCTCGGCGGCGCGGGCGGTCTTCGGCGCCGATGTGCCGCTGACGGTCGGCAATTCCAGCCATCTCGGTAATCCCGGCGGGCCCGGCCAGGAACTGACCGGCTTTGGCGCTGACGTATTGCAGGCCTCGATTTCCACCGGCAAGCGGTTGGAGATTTCGTCGCTCGATATCGCCGTCCTCTCCGACCTTGGCATCCCCATCCGCAAGGCGACTGGTGCGGGCGATACGCTGTCGGGCTTTAACCTTGAGGCCGATTATCTCGACGGGCTTGAGGGCGACGACACGCTAGAGGGCCTGTCGGGCAACGACACGCTGATCGGCGGGGTAGGTAGTGATACCCTGATCGGCGGCACCGGGGCCGACCGCTTTGTCTTTACCGGCAATGACGCGCAGGATGTGGTCAGCGATTTCAGCTTTGCCGACACGCTCGACTTTACCGGCATCGCCGGGCTCAGCAGCCGCCAAAGCGTCATCGACGCCGCCAGCGACACCAGCATCGGCGGCATTAGCGGGGTGCTGATCGACACAGGCGCCGGCACATCGGTGTTTATCACCGGCATCAGCCTTGCCAGCCTTGAAAATGCGTCCATCGTCACCGGAGCATTGGCCATCGGCGACAGCTTTGCCGCACCCCAAATCGGCACCGCCGCCAGCGAGATGATTGCAGGCACCGCAGCGCGCAACGCCATTGACGGCGGTGCGGGCGATGACTTTCTCAATGGCAGCGCAGGCGATGACAGCGTTGCGGGCGGTGCGGGCAACGATTCCATTTTCGCGGGGCCGGGCGACGAAGGCGATGACATTTTTATCGGCGGCGCGGGCAATGACGTGATCGGCGGCGGCAACGGCGATGACCTGATCATCGGCGGCGGATTTGACGACGGCGCGACCGCACAAACCACCGCCAATATCGCAGGGGGTAGCCTGTTGGACGATGGCGGCGACACGCTGTTTGGCGGCGCGGGGAATGACACGCTGATCGGCGGGTCGTTTCTGGACGAGGTCGACAACGGCATTTTCGACAATAACAGCGTCTTTGGGTCCACCGAAGCGGTGCGCACCGGCCTTGCTGCCAACACTATTTTCGCCGGGCCCGGTGATGATTTTCTGTTCGGTGCCTCGGGCGGCGACACGCTGGGCGGCGGTACCGGTGATGATGTGATCGACGGCGACGCGGGCGACGATGTCATTTTCGGCGGGCCGGGCGACACGAACAACCCCGGCATCAACGATGCGATTAACGCGGGCGACGGAGACGATACGGTGTTTGCGTCAGGCGGCAATGACGACGTGTTTGGCGGGGCCGGGAATGACCTGCTGTTCTCGGGCCCGGGCAATGACACGGTGGCGGGCGGCGCGGGGGCTGACACCCTTTTCGGCGGCGCGGATGACGACTTTTTCGTTGGCGGCGACGGCGCAGACACCTTCGCCTTTGTCGCCGGTAACGGCGACGATGTGGTGCTGGATTTCAGCGTGTTCAGCGACACGCTGGACATCAGCGACACCGTAACCGACTTTCAAACCATCGCCGACCTTCAGGCCGCCGCCAGCGCCAGCGTGTTTGCCGAACAAATGGGTGTACTGATCGACACCGGAGGCGGCGACAGCGTCTTTCTCTCAGGGCTCAGCCTTGATGACCTCGCCAGCCTGATGGTGGTATTTTAGGAGCGCAGCAATGACCAAACACATTCTTCTTCTGGGCTGGCACCCCGATGTGGTGGACTACGGCAAATGGCCCGACCTGACACCCGAAAAACTGACCGCCGGGCTGAACGCGGAAGAAGAACGGCTCAATGCCCGCGGGCACAGCGCCGCGTGGCATCTTTTGCGCGATGCCGCGACCGACCTGCCGGTGCTGGCCGACCGGCTTGGTGCCGGGCATTATGACGTGGTGTTGGTCGGCGCGGGCGTGCGCAAGGACGATGCTCATTTCCTAACCTTCGAGGCCTTGATCAACACCATTCACCGCTATGCCCCGAAGGCGGTGATCGCCTTTAACACCAATCCGAATGATACGGTTGAAGCCGTCGAGCGGGCGCTCGTGCGCGCCGACACGCTGTAACCCCGGCCGCCCGGAAAGGCGGCTGGGCCGTCAGTTATGATTGTGCTTAGCCTGCCTGAACCGCAGCGATCCACTGGTCAACGCGGCGTTCAAGGATATCGAGCGGCATGGCGCCGCCGCCCAGAACGGTGTCGTGGAAACCGCGAATGTCAAACCGGTCGCCCAGCGCGTCCTCGGCCTTGCGGCGCAACTCCTGAATTTTCAGCATGCCGATTTTATAGGATGTGGCTTGCCCCGGCAGCACCATATACCGCCGCACCTCTGAGCGCGCTTGCGTTTCGGTGATCGCGGAATTGGCCTTGAAATACTCGACGGCCTGATCTTCGCTCCAGCCCTTGGCGTGCAAGCCAGTGTCGACCACCAGCCGGATCGCCCGCCAGATTTCCGAACCCAGGCGACCAAATTCCGAATACGGGTCGGCGTAGGTGCCATCCATTTCCTTGGCCAAAATCTCGGAATACAGCCCCCAGCCTTCGGAATAGGCGGTGAAATTGGCCTGTGTGCGGAAGGTGGGCACGCTTTCCAGTTCTTGCTGAATGGCGATCTGCATATGGTGGCCGGGCAGGCCTTCGTGATAGGCAATCACCTCCAGTTCGCGCTTGGGCATGGCCGTCATATCCGACAGATGCGCATAATAGACCCCGGGACGCGAGCCGTCAGGCGTACCGGGGAAATAATGCTGCGCAGCGCCCGGCTGCTCGCGGAAGGGCTCCACCCGCTTCACCACCAAATCCGCCTTGGGCAAAATGCCGAAATAGTCGGGCAGTTTCGCCTTGATGCCGTCAATCGCGGCGGTCGCCGCGTCGATATAAGCCTGGCGGCCTTCGTCAGTATCGGGGAAATAATAGCGCGGGTCGGTTTTGTTATCGCGCAGTTCGGCGAAAAACGCCTGCAGGTCACCCTCATAGCCCACCTCCTCGCGAATGGCTTCCATTTCGGCGCGCAGGCGCGCCACTTCGGCCAGGCCGATAGTGTGGATCTCATCCGCCGTCAGGCTGGTGGTGGTGTTGTTGGCCAGGCGCTCGTTGTAATAGGCCTCGCCGTTGGGCAGCGCGCTCACACCCGCGGAGACCTCGGGCGCGTTCACAATATCTTCCTGCTGCCAGGCGATCAGCCGCTGATAGGCGGGCATCCAGTCGTCCAGCAGCGCAGTGCGCGCATCCGTGCGCAATTGCTCGGCACGGGCGGCATCGATGCTGCCTGCGTCCTCAAGCGCGGCGATTTTTTTCTGCGCATCGGCCCAGATCGAGCTGTCCTCGCCCTCGGTAAAGGGCGCGCCAGTGATGATTTTGGTCGCCGAGTCGATGACCGACTCAAAGGCAAAGCGCGGCGGCCGCACCCCGCCGGCGGCATTGTCGCGCGACAGCGTCATCAACTGGTCGAGCGCCACCGCGGTCGCCGAAATCCGGTCGATATAGGCCTCCATGTCGGCCGCGTCGTCCACCCGGTGAAAGGCGATCAATAGCTGCGGGAAAAAGCCGTGAATGGCCTGCATCTGCTCGAAAATATAGGCATTGGCGCGGAACTGGTCGGCAGCCTTGGCGCGCTCCGCCTGATAAGCCCACAGATCATAGGAGATTTTGGCGTCGTCGTTCAGCTTGGCGTAATCGAAACTGGCCTTCATTTCCGCGGCGCTCGCCTGCTGCCAGGCCAGCTGTTCGTCTTGCGCGGCGCTGGAAAAATCGTCGATTTTGTCATTGTCGGTCTTACGGCCCAGGAAGGTCTGGGTGATTGGGCTGAATTGCAGCTGTTCCTCAAACTTCACCTCGAACCAGGCGTTAAGGCGTTCGCTTTCGGTTTGCGCCTGCTCGGCGGCGACCTGAGTGGCTGTGTTCCCGGCGTTTTGCGCCCTGTTGTCGCCCTGCCCGCATGCGACAAGCGCAGCGCTGGACATCAGCACAAAGGCCAGGCTCTTGAGCGATGAGAATTTGGACTCTAAGTGATTGGTCGCCATGGTGTCTCCCCCTGTCTGGCAGTGCGCGCGCGTTACCCCTCGTGTCAAAACAGCAAGGGGCCGCAGGCGCTGCTTCTTGATGCGGGCGAGTATAGAAGCAAACGCTTAAATGTCGAGCGCTTGGCGCGGCATCATAAGGGTGTGGCGGACGTGTGGGCCGGGTCTGTGCTAAGATAATGCATATTCTCTTCGCGTACCTTTCGCGCCGCCTCATCATACAGAAACGGCAAAAAGGCATAGCGCATACCACGCGTGACCGGTGTGACCTCGTGCAACAGCGAGCAGGAAAAAATACAGCACCCACCGGTTGGCGGTCGGTAGGTTTGCATGCCAAATTCGCGAAACCGCAAATCGCCGCCGTCATAGTCTTCGGCGTTCAGGTTGACCGACACGGCAAAGCGCCGGTGTGCGGTGGCGCGCGTGGTGTTGTCGCGGTGCGGACGGAAATGCCCGCCCTCGTCTGCGTCATAGCAACAGACAATATACCGCTCCATACGACTGACCTCGAATTGATAGGCTTTTTTCACCTCGGGGATCACCCGGCGGATGAAGCATTGCTGAACCTGCGTGATCATATCCTTGTCGGAGGCTTCCAGGTTCCAGTCGCGACGCACCTTGTGGTTTTTGTCATGAAGCGCCACTGTCTTGCCGCCCACATCGCGCATGAAGCCGCTAACCGTGCCGCCATGCTCCTCATAGCCTTTGACCAACGCCGTACACAGGTCTGGCGGCAGCACATTTGGGATGATCATAACAGGCGGGTGCGACAGCATGGACGGCAAATCACCGACGGAAGGAAGACGGTCAAGACATTGGTGCACGGCCTTAGCGTGCGTCTCTAAAGGGTTGGTGATCACCGCAGCGACTTGCATGCGCGGCGTGAGAACAAATGTGACCGGTCGGGCCTCAAAGTCGGCGAGCCCATAAAGCGCGGCAATCCTGCCGTCATCGTCATAAAAGGCCCGCACCCCCGGCACCCGCAGCGGCAAGGCGCCCGGCTGGGCGTGGCCCGCGTCAGACGTGACCAGAAACAAAGACGTATGGACGTCGTCGATCCGCCCTGACTGCACCAGTGCATGCAGCATATCAGCGCATACGTCACCGCCCGAGACAAAAGTCAGAGCCAGATTTCTTCCGGCGGCTGTGTCAAAGGTAAATCTGGGATTGTTGTTTGAGCGCGCACAAAAGCTAGGGGCCGGGTCCCCGATGGATAGACGCATGTTCGTAAAGTCCAAGACGAATCAGACGCGTTAAAATATGATAGTCCGAAATCCCTGGCAATCAGAAACGGCACTGCGTGCAGCCGAATTGATGGGGTTTGAATGCGGGCAACACCGGATCAGATAAACCGTAACCATCACAGCTGACAGCTGCACGTTGTTGAAACACTATTATGTGTATATTGGTAGCGGAGGAGGGACTTGAACCCCCGACACGCGGATTATGATACTAATTCTTGGGTTTTCCTGGAGATAACCGGAGATCACTGAAAGTACTGAAACCGCTGATATCGTTAGCTTTCAAGGATTTCCTTTGTCACTGGAAAGCACTACTATGCACTACAAATCACAGACGGCACCGGTCTCAAAACGGTCTTCCTGCAATTGCTATTTGCACAGATATCGACATTCCACATTAAACGCCGAAGCCGACCCAAGTTCGGTCTCCCAATTCAGTCACTGGAGATCATTCTCGATCATCCAGTGCACTCAATTTGCCGCTGCGGAAATGATATACTCCCTTCTAGAAGGCATTTCCATCACTTTAACGACAATTAATAGCGTGGAGGTTTAGATGGCAAACGGTAAAAAGCAGAAACTAACTAAGACTCTTATCAAAGCTCTGACTCCCAAAAACAGTGCTTACATCGTCTGGGATACCGACTTGTTTGGGTTCGGTTGTCGCATATATCCGAGTGGCCGCAAGGCATATATTGTCCAGTATTACTCGGACTCTGGTGAACAAAAACGGCCAGTAATAGGCGTTGCGGACGTCTTATTGATTTCAGAGGCACGCGAAAAAGCTAGACAAATTCTATTGCAACTTACGAATGGCATTAACCCGTTCGATGAACGCGAGGCTGAAAAGAAAACGCCCACAATGACCGAATTTGCCGAACGCTACATGAATGAACATGCAATCCCAAAGAAAAAACCAAGCAGCGTCAGAACCGACGAGTTGAACCTTCGCTTGCACATCATCCCGGCAATGGGCCGAATAAAAGTCCATAAAATTGACCGGCAAGATGTCCAGCGCTTACACAGCCAGATGGTTGGAACTCCTGGAGCCGCAAACAGAACATTAGCGCTCTTGAGCAAAATAATGAATCTAGCGGAAAAGTGGGGTGAGCGACCAGACGGCACCAACCCCTGCAAACACATTGAAAAGTACAAAGAGAAGAAGCTCGGTCGTTTTATCAACCCATCTGAGTTGAAAAGACTAGGAGAAGTCTTGAGGCAAGTAGAGGCCGAAGCGGAAGACATGCGGGATAAAGATTCAGAGGTGCGAATTCGTATCGTGCATGCTATTCGACTACTTCTTCTTACCGGCTGTCGCCTCTCTGAAATGCTCTCGATGAAATGGGATTATATCGACTTCTCCCTTCGGGTAGCATTCCTGCCAGATAGTAAAACGGGCCAAAAAACTGTCTATTTCTCAGACGCTGCAGTGTCGGTTATTCGATCAGTAAAACGGGTAGATGGCAATCCTTATGTATTTGCGGGTCGATTTGGTCGCGGGTATCTGCATCGAATGGGCCATCTCTGGTTAGATGTACGCAAGCGGGCAGGTGTTGCCGATTTGAGGCTGCATGATCTGCGGCATGGATACGCGAGCGCTGGCGTTGGCATGGGAGAAAGCCTCTCTCTTGTAGGTCAACTATTAGGGCATACACAGACGCAAACGACAGCCAGATACGCGCATCTAGCGATGTCACCACTTCTTAGCAGTACAGATCGAATTGGAGAACGTATTGTTGAAAGCCTTGGCATTTCAAGGGCAGAAGAAACGCATAGCGCTCCGCTCGCCACGGTAAAAGGGACCGATTCAAATCAGCGCATGAGTACAGGCAATGAACAAGTTGTACAGAGATATACTCTGAGTTAGCGCCCGGTGATACCCACATACCCAAGCCCTTCCTCTTCACGTAAAGATATCTCAGCAAAGCCGGCACGGTGTCTGCTTGGATATGGGGTATATGATTTATGGCAGGCAAGAAGCGTCGTGGTAAATGGAGTGAGGCATTCAGGCGTCGTATAGTTGCTGAGGCTGAAGCGTCTGATGAACCCATGTCGGATATAGCGCGGCGTCACGGTTTGAACCCGAAGCGTTTATATAGCTGGCGGCAAAAGTTTCTCAAGGATCAAGAGACGGCAAAAACTGGCAAGGAAGTCTGCCTGTTACCGGTTGAGGTTAAAGCAGCTCTGGATGAAACACCCGTCAATACCAGCGATCCCGCATCAGTAGGTATCCTTGAGATAGATTTTCCATGCGGATCAAAGCTGCGGTGCGGCGGCACTATTAATCCAGCCTTCCTCACTGTTGCACTCGCTGAACTGAAGCCCGCTACATCGAGCAGCAATATATGATCCCGGTTCCCTCAAATACAAAGATATGGCTGGCTGCGGGTGTTACGGATATGCGCAAAGGATTTGGCGGCCTGAGCATGCTGGTGCAACAGGCTTTGGAGGAAGACCCTTTCTCTGGCCACTTGTTTATCTTCCGTGGCAGGCGCGGTGATTTGTGTAAAATCATCTGGTGGGACAATCAGGGAGCGTGCCTGTTCTCCAAACGGCTTGAGCGTGGCCGGTTTGTCTGGCCCCGCGCAGAAGACGGCAAGATTACGCTGCGTGCTTCCCAGCTTTCGATGCTGCTTGAAGGTATTGATTGGCGGATTCAGAAGAAAACCTGGAAGCCGCTGAAAGCCGGCTGAATGAGCAGCTAAACTTTGTTGGTTTCATGTCATATTTTCTGCCCGTTCTTTGACATTGTACATAGCTTTCAGGCAGTTGATGAGCTATAAAATGGCCATGATTGAAGCGCCCTTTTCCATGCCCAAAACCCTTGCAGCATCAAACACCTTGGTGCTTGAGCAGCACTATGTAATCGAGAAGTTGCGGCTGCAGATTGCGGGCTTGCGCAGGGCGAAGTTTGGCTCTTCGTCTGAGGCAATCGACAGTATCGTCGACCAGATGGAGCTAACGCTGGAAGACCTGATCACTGAGCAAGCGGCCATCCTGCAAAATGATCCTGATGTTGATAAAAGCATCAATGACACTGAAGCAAAGCAGAAGCCGGTTCGCAAGCCTTTGCCTGAACACCTGCCACGAGATGTCACAGAGCACCTGCCAAACGGCGGCATGTGTGACTGCTGCGGGAAAGCACTCCATAAGATTGGTGAAGATATCACCGAGGTGCTGGATTATGTACCTGCAAGCTTCCGGGTGAAACACCATGTACGGCCAAAAATGGCGTGTAGAGCCTGTGATACCATTAAGCAGGCACCAGCCATTAGCTTACCAATTGAGAAAGGCAAACCCGGCCCCGGTCTTTTAGCTAACGTGCTTGTATCAAAATACGCGGATCATTTGCCACTGTATCGGCAATCCGGTATTTATGCCCGCGAAGGTGTTGACCTGAGCCGCAACACAATGGCTGACTGGGTTGGCCGCAGCATGGAGCTTGTACGCCCGCTTGTGGACGCCATTGGCAAGCATGTAATGGCAGGCCCTACCATTCACACCGACGATACCCCGGTGCCCGTGCAAGCACCGGGAACAGGCAAAACCAAAACCGGCAGAATATGGACTTATCTGCGCGACGAGCGCGATTGGCAAGGTGTTGCTGCTCCTGCGGCATATTACCGTTATTCTCCCGATAGAAAAGGCGCGCGGCCGCAGGATCACCTCAAGGATTATGAAGGCTTTCTGCATGCGGACGGTTATGCAGGGTACGAGAAGCTATACGGCAGCGGCAAAATTACAGAAGTTGCTTGCCTCGCGCATGTCAGACGCAAATTCTTCGACCTGCACAAAGCAAACGGATCACTGATTGCCAAGGAAGCACTGGAACGCATTGCTGCCCTGTATGGTATTGAGAAACAGATCAGGCAACAACCGCCCGACCTCAAACGACAGGTCCGACACAGAAAGGCCAAAGCTCTGTTTGAAGACCTGCAAGCTTGGTTACCCCAGCAGCTCAACAAGATACCCGCCAAATCCGCTCTGGCCGGGGCCATTCGCTATGCCATCACCAGACTGAAGCGGCTGGAGGTCTATCTCACGGACGGTCGTCTTGCGATAGACAATAATCCGGCGGAACGGTGCATGCGATCTATAGCTCTGGGCCGGAAGAATTTCCTGTTCTACGGCTCTGACAAAGGCGGTGAGCGGGCCGCCGCTGCTTATACACTGCTGGAAACTGCAAAGCTCAACGGTATCAACCCGCAGGCCTATTTGACTTGGGTGTTCGACACCATTGCAGAGCACCCGGTCAATCGTATTGATGAACTGTTGCCCTGGAACTTCACTGAAGCCGAGCTGGAAGAAGCCGCTTAAACAGACTCCGTCTGGCGCTTACGCTTAACCTCGGAATGAATGGCGAAAGTTCATGAAGGAGACAGTTCAGTCACCTACGCCAATTTTTTTTGCCAGCGAAATACATACGTACTTTGTCCACGGCCTTGTCGGCATCGGTGATGATTCCGTAAGCGGCAGGGATCACAAACAGGGTGAGGATTGTCGAGGAAGACAACCCACCCATAATAATGAAGCCCATACTGTTGCGCCATTCAGCACCGTCCGAGGTGGCGAACGCAATTGGCATCATGCCAAACACCGCAGACAGGGCCGTCATCAATACCGGCCTTAGTCGCTCCGGACCGGCAAGTTTGATGGCTTCAAGCCGTGTCAGGCCGTCTGCACGCAATTGGTTTGCCCGGTCTACCAGAAGAATACCGTTTTTCATCACAATCCCCATCAGGGCGATTAGGCCGATCTGGGAAAAAAGTGATATTTCCAAATCCGCGAGATAAAGACCGGCGAAAGCACCTGAAAAACACAGAGGCGCCGTCAGCATAACTATAATGGGCTGGCCAAAGCTGTCGAACTGAACGGCAAGAACCATGTAAAGCGCGATGATTGCCAAAATGAACGCAAAGCTGATTGCCTCAACGGTTTCCGTAAGGCGGCGTGCTTCTCCCTCAACAATAAGCGTCATGCCATCTGGTAAAGGTGTTTCCAGCATCTCCTGAGCAAAGGCATCGGATGCCGTGCCCAGTGAAACGCCGCCAGCTGGGTTTGCGAAAAGGGAAATTTTACGCCCGCGGTCAACGCGGTCAATCTGAGACGGGCCAGTCCCCGTTTCAAAGGTAAGCAAAACACCAGCATCCAACAGGTCACCCGAAGCACCGCGAAACTGCATCAATTGCAAGTCACCAGGCTCGTCGCGGTGATCCGCGCGCAGCCGGGCCCGCACGTCATACCTGCGTCCTCCCGCTTCGAACGTGCCCACATCGGAACCACCAATCATCAATTGACTATCCTGAGCGATAGCGCGCGCACTGATCCCCAGTTCCCCTGACAAGCGACGGTTGAGCCGCAGTTTCAACTCTGGTTTTCCAGCTTCATAGCTGGTGCGCACATCAGCGAACAAGGGGGAGGCTCTCATTTTCTCAACCAGCGTATTCGCATAGGCATTTGTTTGCTCAAGCACTGGCCCTTGAATAACGTATTCCATCTTACTGCTCGATACCCCGCCACCTGAAACCCACGGCACCTCGGACACGGATGTTTTCAGGGCAGACGGCATAGCGCTCGCAATCGCCTTTCGCGCATCGGACATCAGGGTAAGCTGGGTAAGTTCGCGGCTTTGTTTGGGGGTCAGCGCGACATAGAAATCAAGCAGGTTGATTTTTTGCTGCGCACCCCCGCCAGCGGTAATCAGCACATACGTCACCTCATCGACAGTATGAAGAGCCTCGTTGAGCGTGTTTGCGGCTCGCTTCACTTCTTCAATACCAATACCGAGCGGTAGTTCGACCTGCCCGAGGAATTCGGAACGGTCGGCTAGAGGAGAAAATCCGGTCGGTATTTGCTGGGCGATCAATATACCGCCAGCAAACGATAGAAACGCAATAACCATGACAATATAGCGGAAGCGAATAGCTGTTTTGAGAGCGGATGCGTAACTGCGGACAAGCCATTCATGAAACCGCTCGATAGGATGTAGCAGACCGCCGCCAATCGAAGCTTTCGCCATAAACCGGGACGCGAGCATGGGTGTGAGG